>JBNJGG010000047.1:0-17467 GCA_051747545.1 Halobacteriota archaeon
GACGGCCGGCGGGAACGACGACGCGCGCTGTGGGCTATCGGTCGCCCCGGGCCGCTGGAGGAGCCTTCGAAGTCGGTCTCGGAAGCGGACGGCGGTCACGACGCCGGCGAGGATGACGAGGTACGGTATCAGATCGAGTAACGCCGCCAGTAGCGACTGCAGCAACTCGAGGCCGGCGTTCGACGCCGAGTCGCTACTCCCGTCGTTGGTCTGCGTGCCACCCGCGCTGTCGGGGGGACGTTGGCTCCCTCCGCCGGACTGCGGTTGACCGCTGGAAGAGTGCTCTTCGGTCCTGGAATCGGCCGCGCCGTTCGTCCCGTCGTCGGCACCATCCCTTCCATTGTCGGTCGACTCGTCGCCCTCGCTGACCTCATCGCGAAGTGCTTTGGCCTGTTCAGACCCGACCGGCAAGGCGTCGTACTGCACGTCGATGACCTCGCTCGGGTCCGTGGTCACGGTCGAATCGAGCGTCGTCGACGCGGTCCCGATTGCGAGGACACAGCACAGGGCAACCGCCGTCGTGAGTAGCGCGTCCCCTCTCATGGGGGTATGAGGCAGAAACTCGGGGACACGCGACTCACTCGCTGACTCTCGAACATCAGTTGGCTGAGTCGTCGTCACAGAGGCGAATAACTATGCGGCGGCTAAGACGTGGCTATGTTCACGATAATAAACTAGTCACCAGCGAGACACGCGCTATGGAGCCGTTCACATGACCGGTTGGAGAAGTCACCGACGGGTCGCACTCACACTCGTACTCGTACTGGTGGTTCTCACCGCCGGTTGCTCGGAACTCGCACAGTCGGACGGAACGGTCGGCGAAACCGACTCGTCCACTCCGAACGTCGAGAACGACTCGGCGACGTCTTCGACGGCCGCGCAGTCTCCCGATGGCGACGCTGACGAAGCACCGCCCGGTGACCGAAACGATAGCAACAGTCACGTCGGTGAGAATGCCGACGCTGGAGACGGTGGACACACGCACGGTGAGGAGACGGCCGAGGTCGGTCCCGCCTCGAACGCCCGGGACCAGAACGCCACGCTCTCCGGGAAGCTAACGGTCGTCGTGGGCGGGTCCGAACTCGCGCTCGACGAAGTCGACGCCAGCGACGAGGTCTGGATTGACGCGAACGACGGACACACGTGGCACGCCGCGGACGAACTGACGCTGTCTGCGGCTCTCGACTCCTTCGGCGTCGACGCGAGCGAAGATTCGCTCTCGTACGACGGGACGACCTACCGGGCGTCGACCGACGGAACGGCCATCAACGTCAGAGTGAACGGCGAGGCGGTCGACCCCGAGCGCTACACCCTCAGCGACGGCGACGAAGTCTGGGTGACTGTCGAAACGGCCGGGATGGACGTGGCGATTCCGGGAACCTACATCAAGGCCGCCCAGCAGCACATTCACGGCCCGATGACGGTCGTCGTCGAGGGTGAAGGACTCGACTTCGCCGAGGACCGCTACCAGTCGGGCCACAGGTACTTTCACTTCGAGGGCGGTCACTCCAATCCGTGGCACGCCCACTCCTGGAGCGTCACCCTCGAATACGCGATTACCTCGCTCGACGGTTTGGAACTCACCGAGGACGGCCTCACCTACGACGGGACGACCTACCGAGATGCCGACTCCGACACCCGGGTCACTGTCGAGGTGAACGGCGAAGCCGTCGACCCCGGGGCGTACTTCCTGAAGGACGGTGACTCGATCCGTATCGTCGTCGAGACCGATACCGGTGCCTGAGCCACTCCCCGCGTCCGTGAACTGGCAGTGTGCCGTACTTAGTCACGTGTTAAGGTGTCGCTCGAGTCGACTAACCCGCCCTCTGCGGCCGTGTGTGCACCGATCGACGGGTTGTGTCGGCGACGAATCGACTGCTCAATTTTCTGTTCAATTAACCGCGAACCCCACCGGGACGAAACGCCCATCGAGGGGCGTGCTACCGTTTAACCACCGCTTAAAAGAGCTGGACATATTAATGGAAGAAACAATGCGGTACGCGCCAGTCCCTCTGCTTGCGGTTCCTGGATTCGAACCGTGGGTACAATCCAATGTCATCAGTTCGCGGTCACGGGGGAAACGATGAACGAGAATCGGCGCCGGGGCGCACGCACTCGCGCCGGGGAGTGCTCAAACTGCTCGGGGTCGGCCTCTCGGCAACGGGGGTAGTCTCCACGACCGCTCGTCGTGGGGCGGGGGCGACACCGGAGCGAATCGAGCAGCTTCGCAACCAGTACGGCACCGTCGTCGACGTCGTCGAAGCGGGGGCGGACAACACCGGTTCGGAGTCGGTGACGGGCGTTCTCGACGCACACAGGGGTGACGACACGCTGTTCATCTTCCCACCGGGGGAGTATCGAATGGACGAGGAGTTCCGACACACTGGATTCACCCACTTCGGCATCGTCGGTCGGGACGCTACCATCGTCCCCGCGAACTACCACGACTGGATGAACGGGTACGAACGACGACTCTTCCGTCTCGGCGTCTACCACAATCCCGGCACCGACCTGCTGGTGGAGGGCCTCACCGTCGACCAGACCGCACCCGACACGGGCATCAGAGCCGTCGAGGCACAGGTCGCAGACGGGTTAGTCGTCCGCGACGTCGACGTCGTCGGGGAACACGACAGCGGCACCTGGGGACCGGGGCTCTTCGACGTGATGAACCCGTCGGGGACGGGGGTCGTCGAGCGGTTCACCGCGCGCGAGGGGGGTGCGTGGGTGTCGAACACCCCGAACGACGGGAACCTCTGGCGGGGACCCACCGGCATCATGGTGAGTCACTACCACCGGGGCACCGTCGAACTCGTCGACTGCGAACTCGGCGGCTTCCCCGACAACGGGGTCTACGCGGGGAACGCGAAGGGGACCGTCGTCGTCGATGGGGGCGTCTACAGGAACAGCCACGCGAGTAATCTGCGAATTGGCGGTCATCACAGTCGAATCGAGGGGGCGACGGTCATCGTCGACGAGAATCCCGGACTCTTCACCAACCAGCGGGGCATCAGACTCGACAGGGGGTCGTGGCTCCAGGTGCTCGACACGACGATTCGCCTCGAACGACCCAACGGGAACGCACTCACCGTCCTCGACGACGTCGAGTCGGCACTCGTCAGAGGGGTCGACATCGTCCAGCAGACGGCCGAGACGAACCAGTGTCTCGTGGTCGAGGAACTGGCGGGGCCGACCTACATCCAGGACACCACCGTGGAAATGCACGGGAGCGGGAACGCAATCGAGATACGAGGAGCGGACGACCCGGGCGAAGTTGGTGTGGTGAACGTCACGGTCACCGGCCCCGCACCGGGGACGCACTTCCGCAACGCCATCCGGTGTGAGCGAAACGACTGCGAGTTCCGCAACCTCACCATCGACCAACCTGGCGACGACTACCGACGCGCGCTCGAGATCAACGCCGACGACTGTCTGGTCTACAACAGCCGGTTGCAGTCGTCCCACCACCCGATAATCGTCAACGGCACTGGCGCGTGGATCGAGTCGGTCGCCGCCGAATCCGAGGACGGGTTCGCGGCCATCCGCCTCAACGATTCGAGCGCCGACGTCAAGGTGAAGAACAACACGCTCGTCGGCGGCGTTCTCGACCTCGGAAGCGACGGGGTGTCCATCTACGGCAACACGTATCCCGACAGTCTCTGAGCGCGACGCGTCCGCGTCTCACTTCGCTTTTTGTCGCCACTCACTCACCGTCGTCTCACTTCGCTTTTCGTCGTCGCGCTCCTCCGTACGCTGGACCAAAACGACGGCCGTCACCTCGCCGACGACCCTCACCCCGTCGGGCTTAGCCGCCCGATAATAATGGGTCACGGCCCCGTCGACTCCCGCGATGAACACACGTTCCGGCTACTGGCACGCCGACCTCGCGGCCGTGGTCGGCTGGGTAGCCCTCGCCGCGGGCGCGGCCTTCCTCGACGTCGGTGGCCTTCCGCGCCTCGTGCTGATGGCCCCGGTCGTCGCCTTCCTCCCCGGGTGGGCGGCCGTCTCCCTCGTCTTCCCGACCGTCGGTACGGCACCCGCCGAGTCCGCGTTCGACCGCGAAGCTCCCGGCATGGTCCGGACGTACTCGCGGGGTGGCCACGCGGTCGGCGGCGTCGAGCGCGTCGCGCTCTCGGTTCTGCTGAGCGTCGTCATCGTCCCGACGGTGGCCCTCGGCGTCCACTTCTCACCGTGGGCCATACGGGTCGAACCGCTCCTCGCCGGGATCGCCGGCATCACCGTGCTCCTCGCGCTCCTGGCGCTTGGCCGCCGTGCGACGAACGCGCCGGAGGAGCGCTACACGGTCCCGCTTCCGGTTCCCTCGCCGCGACCCTACGGTGCCCTCGGGAGCACGAGAGCGCCGTCGGTCTGGGGGGTGTTGCTCGCACTGAGCCTCCTCGTCCTGGCGTCGTCGGTCGGGTACGCGCTCGTCGCGCCGCCGCAGCCGGAGGGGTTCACCGAGCTGTACGTGCGGTCGGGACCGGTGACGAACGAGACGACGTCGCTGTACCCCTCGACGCTGACCCAGGGCGAGTCACAGGAGTTTCACTTCGCCGTCGAGAACCACGAACACGAGACGGTCGCGTACACCTACGTCGTACTCTTCCAGCGCGTCGAGACGGCCGACGCCGGCACACGCGTCGTCGCCTCCGAGGAACTCGACAGGGGTGGATTCGAGCTCGGAGACGGCGAGGCGACGAACGCGTCCGTGCAGGTGACGCCGAGACTCGCGGGTGACGAACTCAGAGTGGTCGTGTTGCTCTACGAGGACGACGTGCCGGCGAATCCGTCCGTCGACACCGCCTACCGAGTGCTCGACCTCCCGGTCGACGTGCTAGCCGGCGGTGCAGCCTCGGAGGCGTCTCGCTGATGTGGCCGTGGGAACACGTCGCTTTCGGCTACCTGTTAGTGTCGCTGTACAGTCACACCCGTCGGCGCACGTCTCCGGACGGAGCCATGGTGCTCGCCGCTGGCTTCGGTGCGATGTTCCCCGATCTCGTCGACAAGCCGCTCTCGTGGACGTTCGGAATCTTCGAGAGTGGGTACGCGGTGGCCCACTCGATTTTCACGCTCCCGGTCCTGGCAATCGTCGTTCTGGGGTCGCTTCGGCCGCGGGGGCTGGGTCGACTGGGTGCCGCGTTTCTCGTCGGTCACACCTCACACCTGGTCGGGGACATCATCTATCCGGCACTCCTCGGCGACCCTCCCGCGGTGACCGCGATTCTGTGGCCGCTCGTCCAGCGACCCGCCTCGGAGGCGGGTGTGGGATTTCTCGCACAGTTCGTTCACTACTTCGGTCAGTGGGCCGTCCGCATCCGTGCACTCGAATTCGGGCCGCTCCTCCTGTTCGAGGCGGTGCTCGCCGTGTTCGTCCTCCTCGTCTGGGTGTACGACGGCACGCCCGTCCTCGCAGAGGTTCGGCGGCGTCTCCAACCTGAGCGCGACGTGTAACGCCGCCCACACCCGTCTCCCGGGTTTTGCACCCCCCTAAAACCGGTTCTCGGAGCAACGGTCTCGTCATTATATACTGTATTCTGAGCAGTGTAGGGTTGATGCAGTTCGGAGATATGTCTAGCAAATCGTGTAGTCGACGCAACTTTCTGGCGGGGGTCGGCGCTACCGCCGCACTCTCGCTATCGACGGTCGGAACTGTCAGCGCCGCGGCTTACGGGTCCGTCATCGACGTCGTCGACGAGGGTGCCGACAACACCGGGTCGAGTCCGATAAACCCGGTGCTGGAGCGACTCCGGCACGAGTACCCCGAGGACGTCCTCTTCGCCTTTCCACCCGGAACCTACGCGATGGACTCGATGTTTCGGTTCGCCGGGTTCGACCACGTCGCCTTCGCCGGCGACGACGCCACCGTCGTCCCGACGCCCGATTTCGACATGTCCGCGCCGTGGCTCTTTCGCCTCGGTGTGCTCGCAGACCCCGGCCACGACCTCTCGTTTCACGGCTTCACCTTCGACTTTACGGCCCCCGAAACGGGGATGCGGGTCCTCGAAGCGCAGGTGACACACGGCCTCTCCGTTCGGGACGTAGACGTGGTCGGCACGCACGACACCGGGACGTTCGGTCCCGCGTTGTTCAACGTCACCGACCCTGACGGTAGCGGCGAAGTTCAGCGCTTCAGCGTCCCCGACGGGGGTGAGTTCAGCGTCAACACGCCCGGGACCATCGCCGCCGGTCCCACCGGCGTCCTGGTCTCACCGTATCACCGGGGCACACTCTGGTTGCGCGACCTCGACATCGGGGGATTCCCGGACAACGGTGTCTACGCCGCGACGCCGAACGGTCGGGTGCTCGTCGAGGGCGGGCGGTTCAGAAACAGCAACGTCTCGAACGTTCGAATCGCCGGCGACGGCAGTCGCATCCGCGGGGCGCGCATCGAGGTCGACCGAAACCGTCCGAACGACGAGAACCAGCGCGGTATCCGACTCGACTCGGGGCGCAACCTCCGGGTCGAGAACGTCAGTATCGACCTCTCGGAGCCGAACGGGTACGCCATCTCCGTGATGGACGACGCCGAGTCGGCGCACATCGAGAACACCGAGATAACGGTGGGTGACCGCCCCAACAGCGCCATCGTCGTCTCGCCACAGGCCGGGTGGACCACTATCGTCGACACCGACATCCACTTCAACGGGAGCAACTACGCGCTGGCCGTGTTCGGCGACGACGCCGGCCCCGTCGTCGGCAAGAACCTCTCTATCTCGGGGTGGGCCGACGGTCGGGGTGGTCGGAGCGCGATTCTCTGTAACCGAAACGACTGCGCGTTCTACGACCTCTCCGTCTACCAACCCGGCTCTCAGCGCCGCGCCATCGACGTTCACGGCGACGACTGCTACGTCCGCGGGGGGACAGTCATGGCGAGCACCTACCCAGTCTACAACACCGGTTCGCGGAACCGATACGAGTCCCTCGCCGCGGCCTCGTGGGGCGGTTCCGAGGGTGCGTATCTGTACCGCGGTTCCGACCTCGAAGTCGTCGATTGCGTCTTCAAAAACGGCGTCCGGGAGGGCAGCGTCTCCTACGCGGCCAACTTCGGCAACACCTACAGCTAGGCTGGTCTCCCACGGCCAGTGTCCCGATTGGCGTCGGGCCCCGGCCCCTTAGGCGGGCGGTAATAATGGCCTTCTGGAGCGAACCGCCTGCAAAGATGGCTACCGTCAGCGTCGTGATTCCAACGTACAATCGCGCGGAGTTACTCCCCCGCGCTATCGACAGCGTCCTCGAACAGACCTACACGGACCTCGAACTCATCGTCGTCGACGACGGATCGACCGACGACACCGAGGCCGTCGTCGGGGCGTACGACGACGACCGACTGCGGTACGTCCCGCACGAAACCAATCGCGGGGCGAATCCGGCCCGCAACACCGGTATCGAGGCGGCCGACGGCGCTTATCTCGCCTTCCTAGATTCCGACGACGAGTGGCGGCCGACCAAACTCGGCAAACAGGTCGAGCGACTGGAAGCCGCCGGTGACGACTGGGTCGCCGTCTACTGCGACTACGAGGTGCGCGTTCCGGGCGTCGTCGGCACGTGCCGACAACTGGCCGCGCGTGCGCTCTCTACGGGGGGAGCCTCGGAGCCACACCAGGGCGGCGAGGAACTCGTCGGGCCGACGCTGGCGGACACGCTCCACACGGGCGCGGGGTCGACGCTGCTCGTCCGAACCGACGTGGCCCGCCGAATCGACGGCTTCGACGAGTCGCTCGACTGGTTCCAGGACCCCGACTTCCTCCTCCGGGTGCTCGGCGAGGGGAAGCTGGCACACGTTCGGGAACCGCTGGTTCGTCGGCACTACTCGGGGTATCCAGACGCCGACACGGCGGCCGCCGCCGACGACGAGTTCCTTCGAAAGCACACCCACCTCGTCGCCGACGCCCAGCGTCACGGCTACGACGTCTTCGGGGCACACCACCTCGTCCTCGCGAAGTACTACCTCCGAGAGGGTCGATTCGTCCGCGGACTGCGGCATCTGGTCGACGCGTCGGTCACTCCCCGGCAAGTGCCCGGCCTCGCGTGGTTCGCCGCCTCCGGCGCACAGCGCCGTCGGGGCACGCTCGCGGCCCTCGGCGTCTCCGTGCTGGCGCTCGGTGCAGCCTTTGCTCGACGGCGATAGCACGGCGTCGAGACGGCGGTTCGGTCAGAGGACGCTCTGTTCGGCCAGGAGACGCTCTTTTTCCGGGTGCGTTGCCCACCGACTCGGGACGTAGGCCCGTTCGGACTCACGGAGTCGAGCACACGGACACGTCGCCGTTGGTGTAAACTTCACCCATCGACGGCCGGCAGAGTCGAGCTTTGTCGATGTCGTGGATTTGGCCTCGTCCCTGTTCTTGGTCGAGGAAGTACGACGCACCCGAGGACTGATAGTCGCGGTAGACGACGATTCCGTGCGGCATCGGTTGGCTCTCGTTGAGAATCGCGATACTCGCGGGATACGAGCGCGTCCGGGTGAACACCGTCTGGTAGGGGTGGTCCGTGTAGAGGACCTGTCGAGCCGTGAGCGCGTCGCGGTCGGGCGACCCGGTCATCTCGGCGACGGTGTCGACGGCGGCGAGTTCCTGTTCGGTGTAACTCAGCCGCTCGTGTTGGTCCGCAAACACCGGGCTATCGATAGTGCCGTGGCTCGACAGCACCATCACGCTGGGGAAGACGGCGATGAACACGACGACGAGGACGACGAAGACTCGGCGGTCGAGTTCGCGTCTGAGGTACGAGAGCCCGATGACCGACAGGACGGCCATCGGGACGTACATGAACGCGATCCAGCGCTGCGGGACGAAGTTCCGGATGCCGAACAACGGGAGTCCGAGCACGAAGCCGAGCATCACCGCCGTGGCGATGAGGAGCGTGAACGTCGGCTGGGACGCCCGTCGCCGGTGGACGACGTACAGACAGCCCACGAAGGTGGCACACAACAGCAGCAGAAAGCCCGTGGTGTCGATGTAGGTCGAAAGCTGCTGGATGAACGTCGCTTCGCCTCCACCGGTTCCGCCGGTCGATCCGTCGGAACCGCCGACGAGGTTGAAGAGTCCCGCACTCGACGACAGCGTCTCGTACAGGTAACTGAGCACGAGTGAGAGGAACGGTTGGTCGGCCCCCGCGTAGGGGGTAAACGACCAGGTGAAGAGGGTGAACCCGGCGTCGAACACCACCAGTCCGGCGATACGAATGGGGGTGTCACCGCTGAACGGATTGAACACGTCTGCCTGCGTCCCGAACGGGCCGTACTCGACGATCAGGCGCGCGAGAAGTGCAGCGCCGAGCAACACCAGCATGATGAACGTCGACACCTGGTGGGTGAGGATGACCGCCAGCGTCAGTAACAACAGCAGCGTGAAGTCCCGGAGTCGATACTCGATGCGCATGAGTCGGGCGAGCAGGTAGACGACGCCGAGAAAGAGCACGAGTCCGTGACTCGTCGGGATGACGTGGATGCCCCACTCGATAGGGTAGTCCGCGAGCGCGAAGATAGCCGCCGCGAACACCGCCCAGCGCTCGGTGACGAACAGGTTCGCCATTCCGTAGACCAACAGCGCCGACAGCGGCATCACCAGCCCCAGCGAGAGGTACAGTCCCACCCGGGGCGAGACACCGTACAGGAGCGACCCCGCGACGACGTAGAGGTGGTACAGCGGCGCGACGTAGTGTTTATCGTCGGAGATGGCATCGAGCGTCCCCTCGGCGAGGATGCCGTCGGCCAGTCGCATGTGCGTCCAGATGTCGATGCCGATGTGACCGGGCGTCACGTACAGCGCCGGTAGACGAATCACGGCCGCGACGACGACCACCTGCACCAACAGGAGGTTGCGCCCGAAGTCGCGCTCGCGCACGAAGAGGATCTGCGCGAGCAGCAGCGTCCCCACCACGCCGGCGATGTCGTAGAACAGGACCGACCGCTCGCCGACGACGGTGGCGACGAGGACCATCGCCGCCGCGCCGAAGAAGACGACGCTCGGGAGGGCGGCGGCGGCCTTCGCCGGCAACTTCGGCAGTTTCGCGTCGGTCGGCGTTCCCGTGTAGGTGGCGACCAGGTAGAGCACGGAGGCGACGCCGAGGACGATCGGGATGGTCTTGATGTATATCTGGGAGGCGAAAAATCGCAGGGGGAACAGGAGCACCGCGATGACGACTCCGAGGACCGCCGCCTCCACGTCGATGCGGGCGCTGTTGGCCCATCGCTGGATGACGCTCACGTGCGCCTCCCGTGCTCGCTGAGAACCTGTTCGTAGAGGCGTCGCAGTCGGTCGCCCATGGCCTCCAGTCGCCAGCTATCTGGGATGGACGACTCGGTGGATGGCGGTCGGTCGAGGACGATCTGGAGTTCGGCCACCAGTTCGTCGGTCGTGCGACAGACCCTCGTTCCCGGAACGTCGGCGACGAACCCGACGTCCGTCGAGACGACCGGAAGCCCGCAGGCGGCGGCCTCCTTGACGACCATCGGCCCGCTCTCTCGACGCGAGGTGACGAGCAGGGCGTCGCTGGCGTTCATGTAGTCGGGCATCTCTTCGTGAGCCACCCCTTCGACGACGCGGAGTTCGACCTCGCCGTCGAGGCGCGAGACGACCGTTTCCGCCCGCGAGAAGTCCTTCTCCGGACGAGTGGGTGCGTACGGAAACAGCACCACTGGCGCGTCAGTGTCCCAGCCGACTCGCTCGCGGGCTTTCGCTCTCGGCGACGGCGCGAACAGGTCGGTGTCGACGCCGAACGGGACGTGCGAGTAGGGCCGCCCCAGCGCCAGCGCCATCCGCCGACTCGGCAGCACCGTCGCGTCGGCGAGGCGGGCCGACAGACGGCTGAGTTGCCGCAGCCACGGGTACTCGCCCATGAGGTCGGTTCCCCAGAGCGTCACGACGACGGGGCGCTTCGGCTGCGCCAGCGCGAAGGGGCCGGTCAACCCGTAGTTCGCGTGGACGACATCGTGGTCGTCGAGCGCCGAGAGGACGCGCGGGTAGTACCGCGCGTAGTCGAGCGCCGAGCGGGGGTTCTCGACGCGGTGTTCGCCGGGGACGGTGCAGACGGTGCACTCGACGCCCGCGGCCTCCAGTGCGGCCACCTGCCCGTCGAAGAACGGGCGTCGCCCAGTGACGAGTTGGAGGACTTTCATCGGCACGGCACCCCTCGCGGTGTTCTTGGAGCACCGCCTCCTCGTCGAGGGCTCACCGCACCGCCACCTCCAGCGGTTCGTTTTGCTCGACGTCGTGGGTCATCCCGAACAGTATCGACAGCCAGCCGAGGGCGACGATGGCGAGGCCGGCGACGCCGCCCGGCGTCCGTGTCAGGGTGCTTCCGACGGCGAGGGCCACGCCCACGACGGTCGCGACCGCACCGAAGAGGTAGAAGAACGCCAGCGGGTGGAAGTCGCGGACGAGGTAGCGAACCCTGAGCCGCCAAAGAAAGCCACGGAGTAACAGCGTCGAGAGCTTCGGAACGAACGACGAGTACCTGATGCTGCTCTGCTCGTCGCCGTACACCGCCGGCATCGAGACGTTGGCCACGGTGAACTCGTGGGCGTTGAGTTTCACGAGCACGTCGTTGCAGAAGCCGTATCCGCGGTAGAAGTTCGACGGCCCGATGGTTTCGAGCGCTTCCCGGGAGATGGCCGTGTAGCCGTTCTGCGGGTCGACCGTCTTCCAGTAGCCGCTGGCGACCTTGGTGAGAAACGTCAGGAGCCAGTTGCCGAACAGTCGCCAGCGACTCATCCCCTCGGTGTCGGCGCTGCGGCCCAGTCGGTTGCCTTTCGCGTAGTCGGCCCGGCCGTCGACGACGGGGTCGACCAGGTCGTCCAACCGGTCGGGGTCCATCTGCGCGTCCCCGTTCATCACCGCGATAACGTCCATGTCGTCGGCGAGCGCTCTCCGGTAGCCCGTCGTAATCGCGCCGCCGACGCCCTGGTTGTGCTCGTGGCGAATCGAGACGACCGGCCCGCCCGCGACGGTGCCGCCGTCTGCCTCCATCGGCGGTGCGGTTCGCTCGTTGACCCGCTCGGCGTGGCGTCTGATCTCCTCCCACGTCCCGTCGGTCGAGCAGTCGTCGACGACGTAGACGCGGTCGACGAACTCCGGCATCGTCTCGATGACCCGTCCGACGAACCCCGCTTCGTTGTAGGCAGGCACGACGACGCCGAGACGGCTGCCTCGGTACACTACAACCTCCGGTAGACGAACCCGTGTTCGCGCGCCGCGTCGGGGTCGTACAACCCCGTCACGTCCATCAGGACGGGGTTCGCCGCGGTACGGTCGGCGATGTCACCGAGGTCGAGGTGGCCGAACACGTCGTGGGGTGTCGCCACCAGCACGCAGTCGACGCCCGCGAAGGACAGTGACTCCTGTATCTCCATGTCGAACTCCTCGCGGACGGCGTCGTTGTCGGCGATGGGGTCGTAGCCGACCACGTCGAGCGAGTACTCCTCGAGCGCCTCGACGACGCTCGTGACCTCCGAGGTGCGGATGTCGCCGACGTTCGGCTTGTACGCCAACCCGAGGACGAGGACGCTGCTCTCTCGAAGCACCTTCCCGGCGTCGTTCAGCGCTTTCAGCGTGATTTCGGCGACGTGTTTCGGCATGTACTCGTTTATCTCTCGACCCTGGAGCGTGAGCTTCGGCGAGTAGCCCTGCATCTCGGAGCCGTAGGCGAAGTAGAACGGGTCGACCGGGATGCAGTGGCCGCCGACGAGTCCCGGCGAGTAGTCGTGGAAGTTCCACTTCGTTCGCGCGGCCTCGAGCACCTCGTGGGTGTCGAGGCCCATCTGGTGGAAGACGATGGAGAGTTCGTTCACCAGCGCGATGTTGATGTCGCGCTGGATGTTCTCGATGCACTTGGTCGCCTCGGCGGCCTCAGTCGAACTCACCGTGTGGACGCCGGCGTCGACGACCGTCTCGTAGAGCGTCGCCACGTCTTCGAGTACCGCCTCGTCGTCGGCACCGACGACCTTGACCACGTCGTTGATGCCGTGTCGCTCGTCGCCGGGCGACGTACGCTCTGGCGAGTAGGCGACGAAGAAGTCCTCGCCCGCCGTCATGCCCGACGCGGCTTCCAGCGGCGGGACGAGCACGTCGCGGGTCGCCCCGGGGTAGACGGTCGATTCGAGGATGACCGTCGTGTTCGGCGTCAACCACTCGCCGACCGTTTCGCCGGCCTGCGTCACGTAGCTCAGGTCGGGCGTCTGCGACTCGTCGACCGGCGTGGGGACGGTGATGATGACGTACTCCGCGCCGGCGATCGCCTCGGGGTCGCTCGTGAACGTCACCTCGCTCTCGCGGAGTGCGGCGGCCCCCACCTCTGCGGTCTCGTCCTCCTCGCGAGTCAGTCGCTCGATTTTCTGTTCGTCGATGTCGTACCCCGTGACGTGTTGACCCGCGTGGTCGAACCCGACCGCGAGCGGCAGTCCGACGTACCCGAGCCCCACGATGCAGATGGCTGCCGATTGAGTTCTGGCTCGCCGTCTCTCGGCCGTCAACGTTCCGTCGGTATTCCCTGATGTGTTCATGGTGTCCTGAGTGTCGGCGGTCGCGTCCGCCGAACGTTCGTTCGTCGTTCGCCCTCAGACGAGCAAGCGGTATTATTATAGAGCGAATAAGCGACGCAGACCGTCTCCGGGACGTGAAACCGTTTCTTCGGCAGTCGTTAAGCGCCTAGCGGACGCAGTCGACGAGGATGTTAGTCACCGCCACAATCTCCTCACGCACGCGACGCGCACGAGTCCGGTCGGGGTCGCTGTCCGACGCGTCGAGACCGGTGAGGTACGCGACGATGTCCTCGGCGTTCCGCGAGTGGAACACGCGATCCGCTGCGACCAGTTCGCTGTCGACCGAGAGCAGCGCGTTCGGGAAGAACGAGACGGCCGGCTTTCCCATACACGCGGCTTCACGCGCGAGCGTCCCCGATCCCGTCAGGACGCAGTCGGCGTGCCAGACGAGCTGGAGGCCGTCGTACGCCTGGGTCGGAACGTGGACGCGGTCGGCCGGAAAGCCCATCGCGTGAGACCGATCCGACTCCCTCCGCGGGAGGTAGACCACGTTCAAGCCGGCGTCTACGGCCCCCTCGACGATGTCGGGGACGAGCGAGCGCTCCTCGTCCACGTAGGCTGCACCGAGCGCCTCGGGCCTGACCACGACGTACTCCTCGAACGGGAGGCGCGTCGTGAACGTCGGGTCCGGTTCGAAGTCGGCGACGTAGAGGTCCTCCTTGTACCCGTCGTAGGTGACGATGCTGTCGGGGTGTGCGCCGTGCTTGCGCAACTCGTGGGTCTCGAAGGCCGCCGGGACGACGTTGTAGGTCGCCTGCGCCTCGAACCGGTTGTACAGTTCCTCGGCCGCCAGTCCCGACACGTGGGCCGTGATGTCGTTGTCGGTGAAGTGAATCGAGGGGATGCCTCTCGCCTTCGAGGCCAGGATGCACATGGCGTTGCGCGAGGAGAGCGAGAGGTCGGCCGCGGGCATCTGCAGGGTCAACTGGGCGGTTCGGAGCGGGATGCCGACCTTCCGAAGCAGGGTGTTGTCGAAGTCCCGCCCCCTCACTTCGAAGTCGAAGCCCGCCGTCTCGGCCAGCGGCACCGTCTCGGTTTTCTCGCGGACGGTCGTCCGGGTTTCGAGGTCGGAAAGCGCGTCGATCAACGCGGCGAAGAAGAACGGGTGCGACGGACTCGCGAGGTCGACCCACGCGACCGGCGCGCCCGTCGAACCGTTGGATCGGTTACGATGCTCGGTCGCTGTCTCTTCAGTGAGGTTGCCCGGTGTCATATCGTTAGCACGGTGAATCCCGCTTCAGTCATGCGGTCCTTCTCGACGACGTTACACGCGTCCAGGACGGCGGTGCCGCGCATTCGGTCTGCGAGTGGCGCAGGGTCCAGTGCCGCGAAGGCGTCGTGGGCGGCCGCGAACACGAGCGCGTCCGCGTCGGCGGTGGCCGCCTCGACCGGTTCGAGCGCGAGCGCCTGGTCGTCGACGTGCGGGTCGGACAGCGAGACCGTCGCCCCCGCCGACTGGAGGGCGCGCGCGAGCGCGAGGCCGGGGCTCCCGCGAGTGTCGCCGACGTTGCCCTTGTAGGCGACCCCGAGGACGGCGACTCGGCGACCGTCCAGCCGGCCGACTTCCGCTTCGAGCAGTTCCGTCAGGTACTGTCCCATCCCGTCGTTGACCGCGCGGGCGCGGGCGACGAGGTCGAGGCGCTCGGAGTCGTGGCCCAGAAACCACGGGTCGACCGGGAGACAGTGACCGCCGACGCCGGGTCCGGGTTGCAGAATGTCGACCCGTGGGTGGCGGTTCGCCACGTCGATGGCCTCGCGGGTGTCGACGCCGTAGTCGCCCGCGAGCTTCGCGATCTCGTTGGCCAGCGCGACGTTCACGTCCCGGTAGGTGTTCTGGACGAGTTTGACGAACTCGGCGGCCGTGGGACCGGCGGTTTCGACGATGTCCCCGTCGACGAAGTCAGCGTACAGCGAGCGCGCCGCGCTCGTCGAGTCGGCGTCGATGCCGCCGATCACCCGGTCGTTCGCCCTGAGCTCTTCGAGCATCCTGCCGGGAAGCACCGTCTCCGGGCAGTGGACCACCGAGAACTCCTCGCACGGCGTCAATCCCGAGGCACGTCGTAGTTCGTCCGTCAACGGGCCGGTCGTCGTCCCCGGCGGGACCGTCGACTCCAGCACGACGACGTCCCCCCGTCGCAGGGTCTGCCCCGCGTTCGCCGCGGCGGCGCGAACGTACCCGAGGTCGGCCTCGCGTCGCTCGTCGTCGAACGGGGTCGGCACGCAAATCACGTGATACTCCGCCGCGGGGACGTGGTCGGCGACAGTCAGCGACCCGTCGGCGACGGTTCGAGCCACC
This sequence comes from Halobacteriota archaeon, assembly GCA_051747545.1. GTDB lineage: Archaea > Halobacteriota > Halobacteria > Halobacteriales > Haloferacaceae > JBNJGG01. The sequence goes on from JBNJGG010000047.1 coordinate 15,831, forward strand.
AGCGCGTCGAGCCCCGGTTCGTCGATGGGCGACTCGCCAGACGCCAGCGACGCCCGAACCGCCTCGTCGGTGTCGAAGCCGACGACCCGGTGGCCGCTGTCGGCTAGCACCGCCGCCGTCGGTAGGCCGATGTACCCGAGTCCGTGGACGCAGACCTCGCTCACCGAACGACCTCCTGCCCGTCGACGACGCCCGGGGTCTCCAGGATGCGCTCGGCCGCCCGCCCGTCCCCGAACGGGTTGTCCCAGTCTCGCTCCGCTTCGAGCATCGCGGTGGCCGTCTCCAGGATTCCCTCGGGGGTCACTCCCGCGAGTCTGTTCGCCCCCACCGCGAGGGTCTCCGGCCGCTCGGTGTTCGCTCGGAGGGTCACGCACGGAACGCCGAAGACGCACGCCTCCTCCTGGACACCGCCGGAGTCGGTCAGGACGAGCGCCGCCTCGCTCTCCAGTCGGAGGAAATCGAGGTAATCGAGTGGGTCGACCAGCCGAACCGTCGGCGGCACGTCGAAGGAGTTCAGGTTCGAGCGCGCACGGGGATGAATCGGGTACACCATTTCGAGGTCGAACCGCCGCGCGACGCGGTCGATGCCCGCGAGCACGTCGGCGAACCGATTCTGGTCGTCGACGGTCGCCGCGCGGTGGACCGTGACGAGACCGTAGTCGCCCTCGGTCACGTCGAAGTGTTCGAGGACGGGACTTCGGTCGCGCGCGAGTTCTCGATGCCGCTCGAGCGCGTCGACGACGGTGTTTCCCGTGAGTGAGATGCGCTCTTCCGGGAGTCCCTCGGCGCGAAGGTTTTCGACGGCGGTCGGCGTCGGCGCGAACAACTCGTCGGCCGCGTGGTCACAGAGGACGCGGTTGACCTCCTCGGGCATTTGCCGGTCGTAACTGCGGAGTCCAGCCTCGACGTGGCCGAGATTCGTATCGAGTTTACTCGCGGCGAGCGCCCCCGCCAGTGCCGTGTTGGTGTCTCCCTGAACGAGGACCGTTCGCGGCTGAATATCCGCGAGCGCGTCCTCGACGGCGGCGAGCATCTCGCCCGTCTGGTGACCGTGGGACCCCGAGCCGACGCCGAGGGTGTAGTCCGGCGTCGGCAGTTCGAGTTGGTCGAAGAAGACGTCCGAAAGCCGTTTCGAGTAGTGCTGTTCGGTGTGGATGACTGCGTTCGAAATACCCCGGCGACGGCACTCGCGGATGACTGGAGCGAGTTTGATTATTTCCGGTCTCGTGCCGAGTACGGTGGCGAGTTGTGGCGAGTTCATACGTAAATCCGTGTGCTACAGTCCGTACACGGTCGTCCGACCCACCGTGTATGGTCTCGTCTTCGGCCAGCGCCGGGACGGGCTTTATTATACGGCTGGTAAACGAGAAATCGACCGACTCCAACCCGGTCTACCCGGAGAGCGCCCCCGCGTCTCTCGTCCGTCTCCGGTATTTCGGGAACGCACTCGTCCTTCGCTGGTCGCGTCGGCGATTCCCCCGTGGTCCCCTGTCGTCGGTCCAATTTCTCCCTGGCTCCACTGTCGTCCGTCAAAAATGGAATGATCGCACGTGAGACCCACTCGTTCGACTCCTCTTCGCGTGGTCGCTGATGTCTGATTCGGGAGTGTGACCGGATTCGTTCGGACCCGAATCCGC
>JBNJGG010000048.1:0-347 GCA_051747545.1 Halobacteriota archaeon
CGAGCCAGGGGCTCGCCATCGCCGCGCCCCCGAATCCAACGACTGCGCCTCGGAGGAGTCCCGCGGCCGACCGGTCCAGGACGACCCAGAACACGAGGTAGCTCGCGACGACGAACAACGAGTACGTGGGGTGGGTCAGCACGGTCAGCCCGAAGACGAACAGACCCGCGAGCGTGGCTCTTCGGGTGCCCGACGTGAAGACGTGATAGCCAGCGTAAATCGCAGTCAGTGCGTACAGAAATCCGAACGCTCGGACGACGCCGCCCGCCGAGATGTGCCACTCGAGCGTCTGTGGGTTCAATACCACTAGCGCCGCGGCCGCCGCGGCCGTCGGCCGCGACCCCGGG
>JBNJGG010000048.1:357-1131 GCA_051747545.1 Halobacteriota archaeon
CAGCAAGTAGAGGGGGACCTGCGCCGCAACGACGGCGACAGAGGGGAGAAATCGAGCGATTGCGACGGGGTCGACGCCGACATCGAGCAACACGGCGAACACGTAGAACTGCAACGGCGGGTAGGCGAAGGGGACGCCGTTCGCGGTGTAGCCCGGAACCCGAACCGGAGGGGCGTAACCGTTAGCGAGAATCTCGCCGGCGATTTCGGCGTACAGTCCGGCACCGTAGGCGGGGTACGGGTTCGTGACTAGGTAGACGACGACCGCGACACAGCCGGGGAGGACCGCCAACGCCGCCCACAACCGGTCTGACTTATCGAACGGGAGGGCGAGGCCAACGCGGCGAGCCCACGCGATCAGCACCGAGCGCACCCGAGCGTCTGGCCCCATCATTTGCGTTCGAATCTGACCGGCACCCGGTCGGTGATAGAGACGCCGGTCCAACGGTGTTCGAGCGCCGTCCACCCGAGGACCGACACGACGAGTGAGACGGTGGCCGCGGCCTCGACGACGCCGACCCACCGTGGGAGTAGATACGCGACGGCGTTGACGACGGTCGGCGGCAGTGCGGTTTCGACCAGGGCGGTGAGCGAGTCGTCCTCGTCGACAGTTCTCGTCGGCAACCCGAGGGCGTCGGCACTGTCGCCGCCCGCACTCTCGTCCCCGGTTCCGAGCCGTTCGGCCTCGTAGGGGAACCCGACGGTCGCAGTCCACACGACGTCACCGGACCGATCGACTTCGAGGACTCGGTCGCCGTTCGAGTCGGTGATGAGG
>JBNJGG010000048.1:1141-17434 GCA_051747545.1 Halobacteriota archaeon
TGACCGTTCGGGAGTCGGTCGGCGTCTCGGGGCCACTGCAGCCGGTCGTCGGCCCACGTCCACGTCCGTCGCCACTCGCCGCGTTCGCGCTGGTACTCGACGACCCGGCCGTTCTCCGAGTCGGCGACGAGGACCGCCGGTCCGCCCCGCTCGGGTGGGACGTAGTCGGGATTGTGTTGCTCGTAGAGCGTCCCGTGGTCGTCGTCGGCCCCGAGGGTCCAGTCCTCCACGAGCCCGCGTTCGAAGTCGACGAACACGACCTGGTCGTGATTGCGGAGGCTGACCATCACCGCGTCGCGGCCGGCTATCTCGACGTACTCGACGTCGTTGAGGTGCGTCCAGTCCTCGGGGTAGGGGCCGCCGCTGTCGACGTCGAAGTCGGACTGGACGTCCCATTCCCACTCGAGGAGCCCGGTCGTCGCGTTGACGACGAACACCCGGTCACGAGCGATGTCGGCGACGAGCAGGCGGTTCTCGTCGATTCTGTCGACGTCGTGCCACCGAGTGGAGTGTTTGCCGGGCGTGATTCGACTGTAAACGTCCGTTCGCTCGCCGGTCGTGAGGTTCACGCGCTCGACCCCGTTACGGGTGCAGACGACCTCGCCACCGCACTCCTCGGGGTCGAGGTGGTCGGCGTAGACGAACTCGACGGTCGCGGTGGTTCCGGGGACGGGGTCGACGTCCCAGTAGCGCGTGTGATCGTTCTCGTAGTAGTAGATTCGTCCGTCGGGTGCGAACGCGACGAGTTCGGCCTGGGCACGGGCACCGTCGTTCTCGTCGCTGATGAACGCGTTCGAATCGGTCGCGACGACCGTGAGGTTCTCACGGGGTGGGACGACCGGCGAACGATCACCCGTCCGGAACGCCTGTTCGACCGTCGGATCGCCGGTCACCTGGTCGCTCGTGCGCTCGGCTTCGGCGTATCCGACGACGAGGATCGTAGCGGAGACGAGCACGAGCGTCGCCAACGACGCCCGCACGGTTCTCCGTCTCGGTACCATTGTGACGGCATATGCCATCGGCCTATTAAATTTCCTCGTTCGTCTTTGCGCGACGGGCCCTCCGTCGGAGTCGCGAGTCCACTACGGTCTGGACTTCGCGTTGTCGCGCCGTCTTCGGTCGAACAGGAGGACGGCGAGGAGGGCGGTCCAGATGGCGACAGTTCGCTCGACCGCGTGGATGGACGCGTCGACGGCGTAGCTAGTATTCAAGAGGGGATACAGCCACATGACGCCGCTCGAGGTCAACGTGTCCACGACGAGGTGTGAAAGGTAGCCGAGGGCCACGCCGGGAGCGACCCGGCGCAGCGGCGGCACTGCGAGGGACACTCCGACGACGAATCCGCCGAACAGCAGCGTGTGCGTCACTCCCCGGTGAACAAGGGGGAACTGCCACGCCGGTGCGAACAGGAGGTCGACGTCCGGGAGGACGGCACCGACGACGCCCGCGGCGGGGTGGTCGTCGGTCAGGACTGACGCGAGTGTGAACCCGATGGCCCCGTGGGTGAACACGGCCAGCAGGACGTACAGGCGGTGGTCCAGACTCGCCGCGTGTACGGACATATCCGTAGTAAAGCGGTGCGAGTAATTAATCCCCGAGGGGGTGTTCGTCCTCGAACCGAGAGCGGAGACCGGAGGGTGACCCGCTTCCCCGCAGGACCGGACGCTCACTCTCAACCGGGGACCTGTGCCTGACGAGCGCGGGCGATGCCGACGAGGACGAAGAGCACGAAGACGGTGAGGACCGCCCCGCCGACGAACGGGGACCAGAACGCCGCCATCGCGTAGAGTGCGGCCATGATTGGCGGGCCGATGGTTCGCCCGAGGCTCCCCGCACCCTGGGTGACGCCGAAGGCACTGCCCTGCTCCTCGGCGCTCGTCGACGTCGAGACGAGCGTCGTCAGCGACACGTTGAGCAGACTGTTACCGAGCGACAGCACCGCCAGCACCGCGAGTAGCGCAACTTCCGTCGAGCCGAAGCCGACGACGGGTGGGAAGAGTGCGCGACCGATGGCCGGCGAGAAGGGGAGCGTCCCGAAGGCGACGAAGAGGAGACCCGCGCCGACCAGTGCGAGGTGCGACACGTCGAACCGTCTGGAGAGGCGGCCGACGAGGACGCCCTGATTGATGGCACCGAGGACGCCCACGTACGTGAGGAGTAACGCCGCCTGCGTGGCGTCGTAGCCGTAGATGTCCGCGGTGAAGGGGATAAACATCACCTGAATGCCGGAGAAGGCAAGCGAGACGACGAAGAAGGAGACGACGAGGGCGCGGAGATTCGCGTCCGAGAGCGCGGCGGTGAACTGCTGGACGAACGTCTGGCGCTGGCCAACCGGTCGCGTCCGGTCGGGTTCGACGAGGAAGACGGCCGCGAAGCCGAGGCTGAGCAGGCTGAGTCCGGCGGCGGCGAAACTCGGCAGTGAGAACGCCGTGGCGGGGACGAACGACGGAAAGACGCCCCGAGCGGCGGCGACGACGGGGTCGCTGGCGAAGAGGCCGCCGAGCGCAGGGCCGAAGACGAAGCCGAGCGCGAAGGAGGCACCGACCAGACCGAGCGCGCCAGCGCGTCGCTCGAGCGGCGTGATGTCGGCGACGTACGCCTGCGCCGCGGCGATGTTGCCGCCCATCGCGCCGGCGACCATCCTGGACAGAAAGAGGACGGCGACGCCCGCGGCGACGCCGAAGAGCGCAGAGATCTCGGCCGCAAGTCCGAAGACGGTCCACGCGACGACGCTCCCCGCGAGCGACAGCATCAACACCGGTCGGCGTCCTCGCTCGTCGGAGATGCGGCCCAGAAGCGGGGCGAAGAGGAACTGCATCAGCGAGTACGACGCGGCGAGCAGGCCGATGTACAGGTCGCTGACGCCGAAACTCCGCACGTAGAACGGGAGGATCGGGATGACGACCCCGAAGCCCAACAGGTCCAGAAAGACGACGAAGATGACCGTCGCGAAGGCCCGTCTGGGTGCCCTCACGGGTGACGTCTCGAGAGAACTCATCGAGACATAATACCGTCGCCTACCGCACTAAGTATTGCTCCGGTGAGACGTTCGGGACCCGCCGGCGAGTGGACTCGACGCACCACCGAGTGGCGGTGAACCCGACGCGGTCATCGGTGACGGTCGATGATGCGCTTCGACGCCTCGGCCTTCTCGCGCCAGCCGTAGCCTGCCTCGTAGACGTGGCGCTTGCTCTCGACGAGTTGCTCCGGCGAGGATTCCTCGAAGCCGCCTCGGGCCCACGCCCCGCTCTCGCGGAGCCACTGAACGACGTTCTCTTTCGTCTCGGCCCACGACAGGCCGACCATCTCGTACCACGCAATCATGGCGAAGACGGCGTTGTCGTGACAGCCAGGGACGCTTCCCTGCCGATACAGCGTCCGCATCGGCTCCTGGGTAGGTTCTGAAATCTCTTCTTTGTACTCGGCGGCGGTGAGCAGTTCGAGTTTCCCACCGTCGGTCTCGCGGACGCAACCCTCGTAGTTCAGTCGTTCGAGGGCAGCGATGTGTAACGGCGTCCAGTCGCCGTGGACCGACTCCCGAAGCGCCGCCTCGGTGTAGGGCTGAGTCGTCAGCAACGAGACGAGGTCCGTGTACGCCTTCTCGACGGTGTGCCACGGCACGCCCTCGAACCGGCAGTTCGCGTCGTGGAGACTGTTCGTGGTCCGACAGTCGGGACACGGATAGTCGAAGCGCGGCACGAGTGAGAATCTGGTGGGTGAACCTATTAGATTGTGTGGTTGTCGTCGGCCGCAGAGTGACTGTCTACCGAGACGTTCACCGCATCGATAGGCGGGAAGCGAAGCGGTCACGGCAACCGTCGTGCTTATCCGGCCCGGTCCAGAAACGACCCTGCATGAATCCGCTCGACGCTCGATATCCGTTCTTCGCCTCCGCGCGCGAGGCCGTGGAGGCGGCGGGCGTCTCGCTGCCGACGCTCATCGCCGAGGACGCGCCGGCCGTCAGCCGTGGTCGCGAACGCGTCGAACGCGCCCTCATGGCAGGCGACGTCGAACCGGAGGACCCCCGCGAGTGGACCATCGAAGAAGAACTGCTCTCGTATCCCATCGCACGGATTCTCGTCTCGCTCGTCGACGCCCCCGCGGCCGTCGAGAAGTACGCCGCCGCCGAGGCCGCGACGGCCCGAGAGCGCCTGCTCGAAGACTTCGAGCGCGCCGACGACGGCCTTCGGAGCGTCGACACGCCTCGCGCGAGTTTCGACGAGGTTCTCGGGGAGTTCGACCTCGACGGGGTCGTCGCTGAAGACGGGGGCGAGCGATTCTGGGTCGATGTGGGGACGTACCTCGAGCTCGCCGACCCCGAGTGGGGCGACCGCTGGCGGTTGGTCAACCGTGACCTCGCGGCGGGGCGGGTCGTCGTCGAGCGCGAGGAACTGCACCGCCTCTTGCAGGCCGCGGTCGAAGCGCGGGTCGCCGACGGGTTGCCCTTCGACGTGACCGCGAGTCCAGCGGGCGAAACCATCGCCGAGGCACTGGCCGACGAGGTGGAACAGCTCCGCGACTTGCTCGCCGCACGCGACCCGATACGCGACATCGACACCGTCGTCCCCGAGTTGTTCCCGCCCTGTATGACGCACCTCCTCGAGCGGGTTCGCCGCGAGGCGACCCTCGAACCGCACGCGGGGTTCGCACTCACGGCGTTTCTGACCGGCATCGGCATGGACACCGACGAAATCATCGACCTCTACCGAAACGCAGCCATCGACGAGGACCTGGTTCGCTACCAGACGGAGTACCTGCGCGACGGCGTCGGCACGCAGTACGCGCCCCCGTCGTGTGCGACGATGGAGGCCTACGGCGACTGCTTCCCCGACGAGCAGTGCAAGAGTATCTCGCACCCCATGGCGTACTACGGGACGGTCCTTGCGGCGGTCGACGACGCCGAGGTCCGCGATTGGCGCGAGCGAGACGAGGCGATGACTGACGGTGGCGTCGACGACGAAGTGACGACTGCTGGCGGGCGACCTAACGGCGACTGACGGCAAAGTACCGTTCGACGGATGAGTCGGCTGCGAGGGGTATCTACCGCGCCAGCCAGAGGCCGACGATACCCATGACGACGATGAAAAGGGCCATGCTACCGACGATTGCGAGGCCACCGGCCGAACCGAGGGTTCCACTGTCGAACGACATACCGATGTAGAGAATCAGGGCGATGAAGAACACGACAGCAACGACGGAGACGCCGATTTTCCGAAGCATCCCCTCTTCGAGGTTCATACTCCGCCGTTTCCGGTGACGTAGCAAAAGGGCTTCGATGAGTGAACAGCCCCGTGCGATCTCCACCCGAAACGAGGGTTTAGGTGCGTTCAGCCCCTACAGTTCGACGTACGGCGACGCTCACACGTCCCGACAAGTTATGACGCACACTCGACACACGTCCGCGTCACCGACGCGCCCCGTCCGGGGCAAAACGACACTACCGGCCCACGACGCCACCGGTCGGTCCCTTCGCGCCCGTATCGAACCGATGGCCGTCCGGCCGCTCCGCGACGGCCGGTACGTGGTGGAGACGGACGGCGGCACCTACGTCGTCGACGCCGAAGCCGAAACCTGTACCTGTCCCGACTTCAGCATCCGCAACGCCCGATGTAAGCACCTTCGACGCGTCGCCATCGAGATCGACGCCGGTGAGGTTCCCCCGCCGCACATGAAGGCCGCAGTCTGTGCCGTCTGCGGCGAGCGAACGTTCGTGTCGATGGCGGCCGAGGGCCCGCAACTGTGCGACGACCACGACCTGAATCCCGGAGCGGTCGTCCGCGACAGGGAGACTGGGTCGCTCCTGTTGGTGACCGGGACGACGAATCGCCGTGCCGACGAGGTCACGACAGCGGAGGGACGGCTCGTCTCCGAGTATCCGTCCAACGAGCGATACGGTGATCACGAACCCGTCTTCGAGGCCGTCTACCTCGCTTCGGTTCGACCAGACGACGTCGAACTCGACGACCTCAAGCGCTACAGTTTCCCCGCCTCACGACTGCGTCCGACCGAGGTGACCGACCACCGGACGGCGAGGCACCGAGGACACCACCCGGTCGAGATGGTCGGCTGAGTCCTCTCGCGGCGTCGAAAATCGGAGACAGAAGTCGAGAAGTCCCGGTATCTCACCCGATACGGTACTCGACGAGCGGTATCTCACCCGATACGGTACTCGACGAGCGTTATCTCGGCGGCGAGGTCGCCCGTCTCGGGGTCGTAGTAGGCGCTGTACAGCGAGAGTCCGACCTCCGGCGAGATGCACGCGACGAATTCGCTCGTGTCACTGTCCTCCCACTCCTGGGTGTCGGGGACGCGAATCGCCGTGACGTAACACTCCTTGCCCGCGTACTCGTCGGTCCCCTCGACGTTCGCCGTCATGTAGCCGGCGTCCGGCGTGCCGCTGAGTTCCCAGCTGTTACCGACCTTCAGTTCGCGGCTGGCGAAGTAGCCCGTCAGTGCGTTGAACGGGCCGAGCGTCAGGTAGGCGCTCGCGCGAACCGACGCCTCCATGGCTTCCGGGTCGTCGTACATGCTCGTGTCCTGCAACTCGAAGAGGATGGTCGCGTTCTGGCCGGTCACTTCCCTGGAGAACGAGGTGGTCCCGTCGTCGAACGTTATCTCGGCGGTCACCTCGTCGCCGTCGACCTCGAGGACCTCCCAGGTGATGTCGGCCGACCCGTCGTTCGCGACGTCGTCGACCTCGTAGTGGTAGTACTCACCCTCCTGGAAGTTGAACCGCTCCCAGACGAGCGTCGACTCACTCGAAGACTCCCCCTCGGTTCCGGAGGTACCATCAGAGCTATCAGCGTCACTGTCTGCCCCGCCGTCGGAGGCGCTCGAACCGCCATCGGTCGGTCCCGTCTCGGTCGCGTCCGCTCCCGACGGACCGCTCGCACCCCCACATCCCGCGAGGACGACCAGCAGCGCTAGCGCGACGAGGGCCAATCGACGTCTCATCTGTCAACCTCGACAACAAGTACCTGGGGGTTCGGGCCACGAACTCGTCGAATCGCGGGAGATTCCGTTGTCTGTGAGTGTGTGCGTGTATCCATTGGTATCTGTCGAGCAGCAACCGATTCCTCGGAGAGGCGGCAGGCAGGTCTCGACCGTTGGTGCTGAGAGACAATATCGAAACATAAACATTCCCAGTTCGCGAGACGAACGGTTCGGTCCTGCGCGTGGCGACGTGGCCTGTTCGTCGGTCGGGTCACTCGCCGCCGTCGAGGTCGGCGAGTCTCGTCTGCGAGGACCTGCCGACCAGTTCGTCGAAGTCGGTCCCCGACGCTAACGCCGTCTCTCTCTTGACGCGGTAGTTGCCGCCGTCGGTCACGTAGAGGTCGCCGGGATGGAAGAAGTACCAGTCCTCGCGGTCGAATCTGACGCCGATGCGTGCTTTCGCCCCGAAGTTGCGCGCGAAGTACACCAGCGCCTCGACCTCCTCGCCGGAGAGGTAAATCGGATTCCCGGAGCTCGACTTCACCTCGATGGCGTAGAACACCTCGGCGTTTCCGGCGAGCACGTCGGGGAGTTCGCGGGTGGTGGCACCGCCGCTGGCCGGTGCACGCATCACGGCGAACCCAGCGTCGTCGAGGAGGTTCACGAGTTCGCGCTCTCGGCGGTCGCCCTTACGGTTGCTCGACACGGTGACGGGGTTTCCGGCCCGGCGGCTTAAGCCAATCGGGTGCCGTACCGCGGTGTCGACGCCGACGAGAGACTCGAGCGTCGAATCGGCGGAACACCGCCGAAAACCGTCGAATGCGACAGAAAAATTAAGACGATCCTCTCAGCAGATAGAGAAGATGGACCAATCGCCAGCCTCGGAACGCCGATTCAAGTACGGCGGATTCGTCGTCGCCGCCATCGGATTCGTCCTCACGCGAGCGACTGTGCTGGAGTCGGCGCGACCGGAGGAAGGGCTGGTGCAGTTTCTCGTCGGCGGCGCGCTCTTCTTGGCACTCGGTCTCGGGTTGACCGTCTTCGGCATCGGCCTCGCCGTGAGCACGTACCGCCGATCCCACGTCAACACCATCGCGCGGTGGTGTGTGCTGGGCACCGGGGCGATGGTCCTCGTCCTCGGGTCGCTGTACGCCGAGGGGGTGATGGGGAGTACGGACCTCCTGCGGAGTGACGTCGCCTCACGCGTCCTCATCGGCGGCGCGGTCGGGGGCGTCCTGACCGGAGTTCGGACGGCGACGAACGAGCGACACCGACGCGACCTCTCGCGGCAACGTGACCGCCTGACGGTGATGAATCGGATTCTGCGCCACGAGGTGTTGAACAAGTTGAACGTCATTCAGGGGTACGCCGGACTCGGCGGTGGGCACGGACCGGTCATCCAGCGAAACGCAGACCACATCGAGGGCGCTATCGAAGAGGTCGGCTTTCTGACCCGGTCGGCCACCGACGGCAGCGCGGCAGTGGGACCGACCCCGCTGGAGCCCGCCCTCGAACGCGCGATTGCCGAGGTCCGAACGGCCTATCCGGAGGCAGACCTGCAGGTGGACACCGTCCCCACCGACCTTCGAGTGCGGGCGAACGAGCGACTCACGGTCGTGTTCGCCCACCTGCTCAAAAACGCCGTCGAACACAACGACGCGGCGGTTCCGAAAATCTCCGTCGAGATCGACGTCGACGACGCCGTCGTTTGTATCGACGTTCGAGACAACGGTCCCGGACTGCCCCCGGACCAGGCCGCGGTGCTCGTCGAACGAGACCTACCGGAGTACGACGACCCCACGGTCGGGTTCGGGCTCACCATCACGCGCCTCCTCGTCGAGCAGTTCGGCGGTGCGGTGTCAGCAGACACCAGCGAACCGGGGACGACCATCACCGTCGAACTCGCCCGCGTCACCGAAGACGGCGTACGGAGACCCGACAGCTACGGAGTCGAACCGCGGACGCTCGGCGACGTCACCGTCGCCTCGCTCGTCGCCGGTGGCATCATGGGTCTCGTCATCGGCGGCATCACGGGGAAGATCGCGATCATCGGCGCGCTCTACGGCGTCCAGAACATGGTCGTCGGGTGGATTACCCACCAGTTCCACAGCGTCGTCTTCGGCGTCATGTACGCCGGAATCCTCTCGCGGTGGCAGTTCGACTGGGGTGAGCGTCGCCTGAAGACGAACACGCTCGTCGGCATCGGCTTCGGAATCCTCCTGTGGTTCGTCGCCGCCGGCATCATCATGTCGCTGTGGCTTCGGGCGGTCGGTATCGACGCGTCCCTGCCGAGTCTTGACATCCCGAACCTGCTCGCGCACATCCTCTGGGGCGGACTGCTGGGAGTGACCTTTACGTATCTCTCGACCCGGGGCGACCGGGGAGAGCGATAGGGCGGCGTTTCCGGGTCGACGGAGGGCGACGACCAGGAGGTGACCCACCGTTCACAGAAGCACGCCTCGACGGGCGGCCTGGAGCGTGCCTCTCGTTCAGGTACCGTGCTGCCAACTGTCCATGTACTCGCGCTGGGTCTCGGAGAGCGAGTCGATTCGGATGCCTTCGGCGTCGAGTTTTATCTCCGCCACCTCGCGGTCGAGGTCGTCGGGCACCGCGTGGACGCCGGGTTCGTAGTCAGTCTCGACCATCTCGCGGACGCAGACGGCCTGCACGCCGAAGCTCTGGTCCATCACCTCGACGGGGTGACCCATCGAGAGCGGCCCCGCGAGATTGACGAGACGACCCTCCGCGAGGACGTTGACTCGTCGGCCGTCCACGAGTTCGTACTCGTCGACGCCGGCGCGAACCTCGCGTTTGGTGACCGCGAGGTCTTTCAAATCGTCCAGATTGACCTCGACGTCGAAGTGGCCCGCGTTGGCGAGGAGGACGCCGTCCTGCATGCGCTCGAAGTGGTCGCGCGTGATGACGTCGCGGTTGCCCGTGGTCGTGATGAACAGGTCGCCGACTTCGGCGGCCTCCTCCATCGGGAGCACCTCGTGGCCCTCCATGTGGGCTTCGAGGGCGCGGCGCGGGTCGACCTCGGTGACGACGACGCGGGCGTTCAGTCCAGCGGCCTTTTTCGCGACGCCTCGACCGCAGTAGCCGTAGCCGCCGACGACGACGGTCTTGCCCGTGATGGAGAGGTTCGTCGTCATGGCGATGTTCGTCAGCGACGACTCGCCGGTACCGTGGACGTTGTCGAACAGCGTCTTCATCGGCGTGTCGTTGACGGCGAAGACTGGGTACTCCAGCGCGTCGTCGTCGTCCATCGCCCGCAGTCTGTGGACGCCCGTCGTGGTCTCCTCACACCCGCCGCGAACGCCGTCGATGAGGTCCGGGTGGTCCTCGTGGATGGCGAAGACGAGGTCCCCGCCGTCGTCGACGGTGACCGTCGGTTCGAGGTCGATGACCGCCTCGATCGCGGCGTAGTACTCGTCGGTGTCGACGCCGTGTTTCGCGTACGAGGTGACGTTGTCGACGGCGTCGAGCGCCGCGCTCACGTCGTCCTGGGTCGACAGCGGATTACAGCCGGCGATCGCGACCTCCGCGCCGCCCGCCGCGAGCAGTTCGACCAGACACGCGGTCTTCGCCTCGACGTGCAGCGCCATCCCCACGCGCTGGCCGTCGAGCGGTCGCTCCTGCTCGAACGTCTCGCGAAGCGACTGCAGAATCGGCATGTGCTCGAACGCCCAGTCCATCTTCCGCCGTCCCTCCTCGCGGGCCTCGACGACGTCGTCGAGTTGCTCGGAGATGGGGGAGTAGCCCTCACTCATACGAAGCGGTTGGGTGAGACGGTCCTAAACCCTACCGAAGGGGGTGTGAGGGGGATTCACTATGCGCCCGCCCGGTCGAGCAGGTCCGTCGCCTGCTCGCGGGCGCGGGCGACGACGGCGTCGGCGTCGAGCGTCAGCACCTGGCGGTCGGCCATGAGCACCTGCCCGTCGCAGACGGTGTGGCGAACGTCCGAGCCGCGGACGGCGTAGGCGAGGTGACTCACGTAGTCGTGAACGGGCGTCAGGTGCGGGGCGTCGAAGTCGACCACCGCGAAGTCGGCGGCCGCACCCGCCTCGATGCGACCACCGGGAACACCGAGCACGTCGGCGCTGCCCGCGGTCGCCATCCGTACGACAGACTCGGCGGCGACGGCGCTGGCGTCGTCGGCCGCGAGTTTGCCGACCATGGCGGCGTCGCGCATCTCGTCGAACATGTCGAGGTCGTTGTTCGAGGCGGCCCCGTCGGTGCCGAGACCGACGGACGCGCCCGCGTCGAGCAGTTTCTGAACGGGTGCGATGCCGCTGGCGAGTTTCATGTTCGACGCGGGGCAGTGGACGACGCCCATCCCTGACTCGGCCAGCAGCGCGATTTCGGCGTCGTCGAGGTGGACGCCGTGGGCGACGAAGTTGGTCGGGGAGACGAGTCCGCAGTCGGCGGCGTATTCGAGCGGTCGGATCCCCCGCTCGTCGACGATGGGGGCGACCTCGTCGGACGTCTCGTTGGCGTGGTAGTGAACCGGAACCCCCGCCTCGGCGGCCAGTTCCGCGGCTTCGACGAGGTACTCCTCGGCGACGGTCGTGAGACTGTGAGGCATGACCGCCGTTGTGATGCGACCCTCCGCAGCGCCGTCGAACTCGCGAGCGAAGTCGACGCCGCGTTCGAGGTCGTCCATCGCCGCCTCGCGGTCTTTGCCCACCGTGACGACGCCGCGGCCCAGACGAGCGCGCATCCCCGCCGCGTCGGCGGCGGCGGCCACCTGGTCCATCTCGAAGTACATGTCGCCGAAGGTGGTCGTCCCGGAGCGAATCATCTCCACGAGCGCGAGTTCGGTCCCGACGCGCACGTCCTCGGGCGTCAGCGCCGCCTCGACCGGCCAGATGTCCTCGCGGAGCCACGTGTCCAGCGGCTCGTCGTCGGCGTAGCCCCGAAGGAGCGTCATCGCGACGTGGGTGTGGGCGTTCACGAGGCCGGGCATGACGAGCGCGCCGGTGGCGTCCAGCGTCTCGTCGGCACCCGCGTCGCTCGCGTGTCGGTCGGTCGCGTCCCCACCGGTCGGTTCGACGGACAGAATCGTTCCGGCGTCCCGGTCGACCAGCACGTTCGCCTCGACGACCGACAGGTCCGGACGGAGCACGCGGCCGCCCTGGATGCGTAGCGTGTTCATAGCCGACGTGACCCGCGCGAGAAGCGTTAACCTGCCGACTCGACTCGTTCGAGGGGGGGGACGAGTCCCGCCCGACATCGCCGACAGTGGTTCGCCCCTCGAACGGTCCGAGGGAGTTAGATAGGTCGGTCCACTAGAGCCGTCGATGAACACGCTTTCAGCTCTCGGGGACGCTTCGGGGTTCGTCCCGGCACACGTGCTGACCACGCCCGACCCGACGCTCGTCGCGGTGGTGACGCTCGCGGGCATCGGGTCCACCCTGCTCGCCCTCGTCGCCGCCGCCGCGGCCTACCGACGACCGGTACCGTCGTACCTCCTCGTCGCGCTGGCGTTCACCGCACTCGCCGCGCAGACCGGCGTTGCCGCGCTGACCATGGGTGGCATGGTCGACGACGTCGTCCACCACCACCTCGAACACGGCCTCGACGTGCTGATGGTCGCGCTGGTCTTCGGGGCCGTCTACTACGCTCGCCGAGTCGAACACGGCACGGGGGGGAGCGGGGTATGAACCGAACGCGAACCCGCATCGCCAACCACGTCAACGCCTACCCCGGCGTTCACTTCAACGAACTCGTCCGCGCGCTGGACCTCGCGCCCGGCCAGGTGCAACACCACATCCGCCGCCTGATTGCCGACGACGCCGCCGTCTCGGTCCACCTGTACGGTCGCACCCACTACTACCCGCCGTCGTTCGACCCGTGGGAACAGGCCACGCTCGCACTGTTTCGTCGAGAGACGACCCGCGACGTGCTGGGCTATCTGCTGAAACACGAGTCGGCGCGGCCCGCCGAGGTGGCCGACGAACTCGGCGTCGCCCGGAGCACGCTGGAGTGGCACCTCGACCACCTCGTCGAACAGGACATCGTCCGCAAGGAGCGAAACCTCCACAACCACGTGACGCTCGTGCTCGCCCGACCGGAGGAGACGGCCGAACTGCTCGCGGAGGTGTCACCGTCGCTGCCCGAGCGGTTCGTCGACCGCTTCTCCCGGCTCGTGGACTCGCTGTTGGCGGAGTGAAACCCGCGGAGCGGTCGAGGGGGTGGCGTCCATCGCACGCGTGGCGAAAGGCAATTCCCCCACCGGTGTGAGATGCAGGTATGCACATCGCCGTCCCCAACAAGGGCCGCCTGCACGACCCGACCGTAGAGTTGCTCGAACGGGCGGGCCTGCACATCGAGAACGGTGCGGATCGGAAACTGTTCGCCGAGACGGTCGACCCCGACGTGACGGTCCTGTTCGTTCGCGCCGCGGACATCCCGGAGTACGTCCGCGACGGCGCTGCCGACGTGGGAATCACCGGCCTCGACCAGGTCAGAGAGTCGGGTCACGACCTCGCGGAACTGCTCGACCTCGGCTTCGGGAAGTGCCGACTCGTGCTGGCGGCCCCCGAGGACGGCGACATCGAGACCGTCGAGGACCTCGACGGCGGCACCGTCGCAACCGAATTTCCGAACGTCACGCGCGCCTTCTTCGAAGAGCGCGGGGTCGAAGCAGAGGTCGTCGAGGTGACGGGAGCGACCGAACTCACCCCGCACGTCGACATCGCCGACGCGATCGTCGACATCACCTCCACGGGGACGACGCTCGCGGTGAACCGACTCGGAGTTATCGAAGAGGTGCTCTCGAGTTCGGTTCGGGTGTTCGCCCGAGAGAACGCAGTCGACGACCCGAAGGTCTCACAGGTCGTGACGGCGTTCCGCTCGGTGCTCTCGGCGGAGGGCAAGCGATACCTGATGATGAACGCCCCGCACGACCAACTCGACTCGGTTCGAGAGGTGATTCCCGGCCTCGGCGGCCCGACGGTGATGGACGTCGCCGGCGGCGACGACGTGGCGGTTCACGCCGTCGTCGACGAACGCGTGGTGTTCGAGACGATCAACGAACTGAAGAAAGTCGGTGCGAGCGGCATCCTCGTCACCGAAATCGAACGCCTCGTCGAGTGAACGGGTCGGAACGGGGCGAGTGAGTGCGTGAGGGAGAAGACAGGGCTCACAGCCACCGCAGGTCGGGCGTCGTGACCTCGGAATCGAGTTTGGCGACGCCGTATCGCCACTCGACCCACGCGACGGTGAGACCGACTCCGAGTGCGATGGCGACGACGCCGAGTAGTCCGGCCTCCGGGCCGAACTGACCGCCGGTGACGACCCGTGGACCAGCCTGCTCGGTCGCGATGATGCTGGTCGAGAAGGCGTTGCCGCTGACGGGGAAGCCGTAGACGGTCCCCTGAAAGAGGTTCCACGTGATGTGGACGCCGATGGGAATGGCGAGTTCCCCCGTGAGCACGTAGCCCGCGGCGAGAAAGACGCCCGCGAAGCCGATGGTGAGCGTACTGAGCAGCGTCGCGTTCGGGTTGTTTGCGTGGAGAACGCCGAACACCGCAGACGAGACGACGACCGCACCGGCGACGGCGGCGGTCTGGCTGACCCAGCCGACGAGTCCCTCGGCGACGTTCGTCAGGATGTACCCACGAGCCAGCAGTTCCTCGTAGAAACCGACCGAGAGAAAGAGGAGGAGACTCAGCCCGAGCGACGGCAAAAGCGGGCCAGTTCGAGCGGCGAAGAATCCGGTGACTCGAACCCATCCGGCGGCGAGTTCGACGAGAAAAATGAGAGTCATGAGCCCCGCACCGAGCGCGAGTCCGAAGCCGAGGTCGACCCACCAGTCCCGGGACAGCCGAAAGCCGAAGTCGGAGAACCGACGCCGGTCGAGGACCGCCCCGGCGAGCGCGACGACGACGACGGTGGCGATAGTCGGGACGAGGATGGCGGTGACGGCGATGCCCCCGGCCGTGGCCGTAGTCAGAGTGGGTCCAGTCGCCGCCACCTCGGCAAGCGACAGCAGTTCGTACAGCACGAGCGCGAGGACGAGACCGATCCCGACGAGGAGGGTTCCCGTGAGGAGGAGTCGCCACGGCGCACGCAGGCGACGCTCCCGACGGTTCCAGAACAGGGCGACGACGCGGGACATACACCGACGTTCGCCGGCAACGACCTTGAACGTGCGGACGACTCGACACGTCCTGTTGAAGGAAATCGTCGGGGACCAGCGATCGAGGACTAGCCGGGCGCAGAGAACGCCAGCGTCAGCAGCGCGAAGAGGACGACGCCGAGGATGATGCTGACGACGACGTGAATGAGCGTGATGTAGGCGGTGAGGCGACGGCCCGGTCGGTAGACGTACCCGATGACGAGGGCGTCCGCGACTACCGCAAGGGGGACGGCGAGAAACGCCGGGGCGTCGAGGGCGGTCGCGATGACGGCGATGACGGCAGGAACTGGACCGACGAGCAAGGCGTTTCGAGCGCTGACGTCGCCGAGGACGTTCCGTGCGGCGATGTAGGCGGTCAACGACAGAAAGAGCGCCAGCGAGACGAACGTGCCCGCGATGGGCAGCGCTCTGCCGGAGCCAGCTTGCAGCGGGATTTCGACACCGACCATGTGGAACGTCGTAACCGACCCGTTATCCGTCGAGGAGGCCGAGTTCGTCGAGTCGAGAGACGATTACGTCGACGGCCTGCTCGGCGTCCTCGGGCTTTTTCCCACCGGTGATGACGAGCTTTCCGGACCCGAACAGCAGGGCGACCACTTCGGGCTCGTCCAACCGGTAGACGAGACCCGGGAACTGCTCGGGTTCGTACTCGATGTTTTCGAGGCCCAGCCCGATGGCGATGGCGTTGAGATTCAGATTTCGGCCGAGGTCGGCGCTGGTGACGATGTTCTGGACGACGATTTCGGGGTCGTCTTCGACCTGAATACTCAACTCCCGGAGCTTGTCGAAGACGATGTGGAGACTCTCGTGTACGTCGTTTGTCGACTTCGCACCGGTACAGACGATTTTTCCGGAGCGAAAAATGAGCGCTGCGGACTTGGGGCTCTGCGTCCGATAGACGAGGCCCGGGAACTGCTCGGGGTCGTAGTCGGCACCCTCGAGGTCCATGGCGACGCTCTGAAGGTCTAGCTCCTGACCGATACCGGTGGAGGCGACCACGTTCTCGATATTGATGGTTTCCTTAGGGTCCGTCATGCACGGTTTTAAGTATCGTATTTAAGGTTTAAAAAGCTTGGTGAGGTACAATGACAGGTTGACGAGGTGGCAATTTCGGCGTGTCGGATACAGGTCGTGCCACTCCGATCCGACGTGACCGACCGACACGCTGATGCGCGGTCACGGAGATGCTCCGGCGTGTACTGTCTGGAGTTCGTCGG
>JBNJGG010000049.1:0-16793 GCA_051747545.1 Halobacteriota archaeon
CCTTCGAAGAAGTCACCGGGGGACTGCATCAGGTACTGGTCGAGTTGGTCCTCGCCGCCGACGAGGACGACCAGGGCGGGGTCGTCACCCCGGCCCGCTCGCCCCGCCTGCTGGTAGGTCGACATCCGAGTCCCCGGATAGCCGTCGATGACGACGGCATCGAGCGTTCCGATATCGACGCCGAGTTCGAGCGCGTTCGTGCTCCAGACGCCCCGAATCTCGCCGTCCTGCAGTCCCGCCTCGATGTCTCGGCGTCGGTCGTCTCGGAGCGCGGCCTGATACGCCGTCACGGCACCGGCGAGGTCGTGTTCGCCCCGCTTTCGGAGCGCCTTCGCGCTCTCGGTCGCGTATCGTTCCGCGGTCTGGCGGGCACGAGTGAAGACGAGCGTCTGATAGCCGCGGGCGACCAGGTCGACGAAGAGGTCCTTCGCCTCGACGTGACTGGAGCGTCGCCGACCACTTTCTCGTTCATCCCCGAACTTCGGGGGGTTCCAGAACACCCAGTGGGTCTCGCCCGTCCCGCTCGTGTCGGAATCGACGAGGACGAACGTCGACTCCGACGCTCCGGTCACCCTCGCGGCGTGCTCGACGGGGTTGCCGATGGTGGCCGAACAGCAGACGAACTGCGGGTCGGCGTCGAAGCGCTCACACACTCGTCGGAGTCGACGAAGCGCGAGCGCGACGTGGCTACCAAAGACGCCGCGGTAGGTGTGTACCTCGTCGACGACGACGGTCTCCAGTCGGGAGAAGAACCACTCCCAGAGGCGGTGTCCGTGCGGGAGCAACCCGTAGTGGAGCATGTCGGGATTCGACAGCAACACCGTGGGCCGTCGCTTCCGCACCGCCTGCTTCTCCCGTTTCGTCAGGCGACCCGTGTACTGGTCGACCGTGACTCGGCTCCCGAACCCGAGTGCGTGTGCGAGGTTCGAGAGCGTCGCCGTCTGGTCTTCGACGAGCGCGTTCTGCGGGCCGAGATACAGCGTCGTCCCGCCGTGGTCCATTGCTCGCTCGAACGCCGGGACGGTGTAGGCGAGGCTCTTTCCGCTGGCCGTTCGCGTCGCGAGGACCACGTTCGAGCCGTCCCGAACCGCCTCGATGGCCCTGGCCTGATGACCGTAGAGTCGGTCGATTCCGCTCGCGCCGAGCGCCGACGCCAGCCGGGATTCGAGGTCGACCGAGACGAACTCGGGGTCGCGGTCGGGGACGCGCCGGTGTTCGACGAGTTGCCCCCCGTACGATGGTCGCCTGCAGAGCCACGCGATGAGGTCGTCCACGACCGGTGTCGGGGACGCGTCCGCCTAACCGTTGTGGTCGAAAAACGGAATCACGTCCGTCGAATCGCCGGGTGCCGAACGACTCGTTTCGCGTCCGGGTCTGTCGGCAGTACCGGCTCGGTGTGGAGACGGCAGCGTCGGTCAATCGGGCAAGTTATGGCCCGTTGTTCCAACAGTCAACACATGTACGAAGACGGAGGGCTGCCCTGGTACGTGAAAGGCGCTATACTGGTCGCATTGCTGGTCGTTCTCTTCATTTTCGTAATCGACCTGCTCGAATTTGCTGGCGCGTTCTGACGCGTCCGCCTCTTCGGACCCCGGTGAGTTCTCAGTCGTGTCGTTTCTCCGGGTTCGGGAGTCGTCCACGCGGAGCGCCCGACGCCCCCTCCCTGGCTCCGGGTTCGATTCCTCGCCGTGAAAAATCGTCTCGACCTCGTCGTCGGTGACCCCGCAACTGTCGTCTCTCGGCAGCGTCAGGGCGCAAACGGTGGGCTGCCAGGCGTGAAGATACCGTCGCTGACGAAACTGCTCAGCGGCAACCCGTACGCGAGGATGACCAGGACGACCGCGATGACCAGCCACAGTTGCAGGTTGTCGAGCACGCGGGGGCTGTTCTCTGGTCCGGAGAGTGTGGGTGGGATGTTCCCGTCGACCGCGAGTCGGCCCGACCCCCGGTAGCCGAGCCACGTCGCAGTCATCACCGCGAGGAACATGACCAGGCCGACGAACAGCAGCAGGCCGCCCAGTGCGATCTGCAGTCGCATCTCCTGCACCCCGCCGACGACGCTCGTGAAAACGACCTGTTCGTACTGTGGCTCGGCCGTCCGCCGCGGGATGCCCGCCAGTCCAGCACGGTGCATCGCGTTCGACATGAGCGCCATGCCAGCGAACCACGTCCACGGCTGGAGCGCCGCCAGACCGCGGAGTCGGAGCCGCTTGCCCGACACCTGCGGGAAGAGCCAGAAGCTCACCGCCATCGCCGTCAGCGCGAACGCCGTGCCGACGGTGAGGTGGAAGTGCCCCGGCACCCAGAGCGTGTTGTGGATGAGGTAGTTGATGTTCATCCCGGCGTTGATCATGCCGGAGAAGCCGCCGGCGGCGAACATCAGTCCCGCGAGCGCACAGCCAGAGAAGGCCGGGTCGCCCCAGGGCAACGACCGCAGCCAGTTGATGCGTCCCTCACCGCCGTGCTGGCGAGCGCCGTGTTCGATGCTCGCGACCACGGTGAAGGCCGTCAACAGCGACGGGAGGAGTAGAAACATCGTGTTCGTCATCGCGATGAACTTGAAGCCTTCCGGGATGCCGGGGTCGAGGTACTGGTGGTGGAAGCCGACCGGCGTCGACAGCAGCAAGAAGAGCACGAACACGATTCGTGCCAGTCCGTCGCTGAACAGCCGTCCACCGGCCAACTTCGGAAGCACGGTGTACCACACCAGATACGCCGGCAACAGCCAGAAGTACACGACTGGGTGGCCGAAGTACCAGAACAGCGTCCGCGTGAGTAGCGGGTCGACGGTCTGAATCAGCCCGAGCGACCACGGGATGAGGAAGACGAGAACCTCGACGGCGACGCCGATGGTCGAGAGGTACCACATCAGCATCGTCGTCAGGACCATGAACGTCTGCAGCGGGATGCGCTCGTCGGGGTGTTCTCTGCGCCATCCGAAGTAGGATTTGAAGTAATTCGCGCCGGCAATCCACGACCCGACGATGAGCAACGCGGCCCCGATGTAGAAGATTGGGTGTGCCTTCAGCGGCGCGTAGAACGTGAACAGGACGTCCGCGCTCAGCGGGAGCCAGTCGAAGAACCCCCCGACGATTGCCAGCGCCGCGAGAACGGTTCCGACGAGCATCGTCCAGAACCACCCCGCCATGAGTCGCGTATCGAGTTCGCGCTCGAGGCTTCGCGAGACGGCCCACGTGAACAGTCCCGCGATGAAGAACGTCGTGAACACCAGTCCCAGAAGCACGCCGTGTCCAGTCAGGACCGTGTAGTAATCTGCGGATGGCATGACTCGAACGAGGTTCGTTCGGTGGAGCGCCTGAATTAGCCCGAACAGGCCACCCAGCGCGAGCGCCGCGAACGCGACGCCGAACGAACGTCTGATGAACTTCGCCTCTGCCGGATACTCGTCTACGTACGTCATTGTGAATTGCCCTCCTCGTTACGTTCGAACTCTGACTCCGGAACCACCTCGAGAGAGGCCTCCATCTCGTGATGGGCGGCCCCGCAGTACTCGTGACAGACGATTCCGTACGTCTCGGGCTCGTCGAATTTGACCGTAATCTTGGTCACTTGCCCCGGGACGACCATCGTGTTCACGTTCGTCCCGACGAGCTGGAAGCCGTGAACCACGTCGGCGCTGGTGATGTAGAAGGTCACCGTACTGTTCGCAGGCACGCGAATCGGCTGGTTCGTCCCTGGTTCGAAGGCGAACTGGCGAGCGACGATGTGCACGTCGTACCGATGGTCGCCGACCGCGCTGACCCCGGGGTCGGCGAACGCCGTCGCCTCGAGGTTAGCCGGGTCGACAGTTCCTCCCGAGTCGTCGACCATCTGGACGCCGACACCGACCGCGCCGTACGTGATCGTCGCGATGAAGCCGACGATGAGCAGTATCGACACGACGAGCCAAATTTTCTCGAATCTGTGTATCTCCATCAATAACCTCCTACCCGATCACCGTCGGGCCGTTGCCCAGGAACTCCACGAAGTACATGAACACCCACATCAGCGCGAGAATCGCGAAGTAGACGACGATGAGCGTCGCCGTCCCGAAGGGGTCGTAGTCGTCGTGTGCGATCGTCTCGACGGGCTCTGCGGCGGGCCGCTCCTCGATCGGGGTGGCCGTCTCCTCCGGTTTCGCCCCGCGAATTCCCCCGCGGTCCTCGATTTCGAGGTAGGTCTCCGCCCCGAGGACGAACGAGACCGTCGCCCCGACGAACCCGAAAAAGAGCAGTAGCATCGTCGACCCGACTGCCCCCCCCGGAATCGGGACCCCTCTCGCACCGTCGCCACCGCCACCGGTACTCATCTCGACTGTCGGCACCTCGTCGCCGACGGCGACACCGCCGACCATCCCGAGCGCCAGGTGCGGTTCGCAGTAGTACTCGTACATCCCCTCGGTTTCGAACGTGTGTTCGTAGCTGAACCCCGTGTCCTCGACCGACGGGCTTCCTTCCCACCCCGCTCCATTGGGCTGCGACTCGACGGTGACCGTGTGTGTATCCGAAACCCAGTCGAACGTGACTGTCGTCCCCGGGTCTATCCAGAGATTTGCGGGCGTGTACGCGAAGGGACCGCCGTTGCCCTGCGTGCCCACCTGCACGGTGACCTGGTCCTGCCCTCTCGCGTCCATATATCCACCGTCGACGCCTTCCAACCAGTCGCCGAAGTCGGGTCGGACGTTCGCGTCGTCACTTCCACCGTCTCCGGCGCCGGAGTCAGACTGCGCGGCGACGGTGCCGGTCGATGCGAGCGCGGCAACGCCTCCACCAGCGACACGGAGAAACGTGCGGCGGGTGGACGTAACGGACACTCGACACTTCGAATCGCTCATTCGTTGGGCCATCCACCGCACGGCACACTCGCGACGACGATTCGGCGGGCGCTGGAAATCCACCTATCTGTCAGAACCTCGTTTGCTAGTCGGATGGACATATCTGTCGGGTTCTCACAAGAATCAATAAATGAGGAACGTGATTCTCACCCCGTGGGAACTCCGGCTACGGTTTAAAATAGTCCCCTCCGAAGGCCGAAGCATGGATTCGACCCGGTTCGTCGCAGCACTCGTGGCACTGCTCGCACTCGTGCCCGTCGCGTTGTTCCTCCTCCGACGACCCGCTCCCGTCGTCGCACTGTCGCTGGTGAGCGTCGTCATCATCGCGGGAAGCGTCTACTACATGCTTTCGCCGGCCGAGGCCGAACACCACACCGAACCGAACGAGGGATGACGGGTCCAGCAGTCGGTCCCATCGAGGGGACGAGTCTGGTCGCTTTCGTGTTACTGGGGGCGCTAGGGAGCGTTCACTGTCTGGGAATGTGCGGGCCGCTGTTGACCCTGTACGCCGAACGGATGCCGTCGGAGGGCCCCGGCCTGTCACGATTCGAGCTTCGACAGCACGCGTTGTTCAACGCTGGCCGAACCGTGAGCTACGCGGCCGTCGGCGCTACGATGGGGGCCCTCGGTGCCGTCCTGTTCGATGCCGCGGGCGTCGTCGCCGTCGGCAACGGCGTCCGAGCGGTCGTCGGAGTGACCGTCGGCGTCGTCATCGTCGCTGCCGGAGTAGGATACGCGCTCGGTGGCACCGCCTCGATGCACTCGATGCCCGTTCTCGGTGACCTGTTCGGGACCGTCAACCGACTGCTCGCGCCCCGGGTGGACCGACTCGCCGGTGGCTTCGGCATCGTCGGCCTCGGCTTGGTACACGGACTCCTTCCCTGTCCGCTGTTGTACCCCGCGTTCCTGTACGCGTTCGCCCGCGGCTCACCCATCGAGGGCGGACTCGCCCTGGCGGCCCTCGGTCTCGGGACGTTCCCGACGCTGTTCGTCTACGGGGCCGGGCTCGGGTCGCTAAACGTGACCTCGCGCAGACACGTCCACCGCGTCCTGGGCGTCGCGTTCGTCCTGCTCGGGACTGTGCCGCTGTCTCACGGACTCGGGCTGGTCGGCGTGTCCGTGCCTCACGTGGCGCTCCCATGACGTGTACGCTCTGTGACCTCCCGACACCCGACCGGCCCGTCACCGCCGACGACGTCGACGGCGAGTTCTGCTGCCGCGGCTGTCTCGAAGTGACGCGCACGCTCGGAGACATCGACGACGAAATCCCGGAGGAACCCGGGACGGACGCTCAGGTTCCCTCGGACGGGGACTGTGAGGAGGCCTTTCTCACGGTCTCCGGAATGCACTGCGGGAGCTGTGAGACCTTTATCGAATCGCGTGCGACGACCCACGAGGGCGTTCGCGCCGCCCGGGCGAGCTATTCGGCCGGGATGGTGAAGCTCACGTACGACCCCGAAGCCGTAGACGAATCCGCGCTGCCGTCGCTCATCGACGGTCTGGGGTACGAGGCACGGGAGTACGACGCACCCGACGAGGACGACGAACCGACGGGTCGGTTGCTCGTCGGCGGGTTCTTCGGGATGATGACCATGCTGTGGTACCTCCTCTTTCTCTACCCGGCCTACGCCGGGGTGAACCCGGACGTGTTGCTCCTCGACGTGTCCGGGTCTGCGGGTGCGTACCTCCTCTGGAACGTGTGGTTGATGGCGACACTCGTCCTGGCGTACACTGGTTTTCCACTGTTCCGGGGGGCGTACGTCAGCCTGCGGGCACGCCACGCGAACATGGACCTGCTCGTGACACTCGCGACGAGCACCGCGTACGTGTACAGTACCGCGGTGCTGTTGCTCGGTGGGACCGAGGTGTACTTCGACGTCGCGGTGATAATCGTCCTCGCGGTGACGGTCGGCAACTACTACGAATTCCGGGTGCGAGAACGGGCGACCAATCAGCTCACTAACCTGACCGAGGAGCGCGTCGACGAGGCGCACCTGCGGGTCGACGACGGGGTCGAAACCGTCGGGGTCGAGACGCTGACGCCGGGGGACGAGGTGCTGGTCCGCACCGGTGACCGCGTCCCCGTGGACGGAACGGTCGTCGAGGGGACCGCTTCCCTCGACGAGTCACTCGTGACCGGGGAGTCGCTTCCGGTTCGCAAAGGGCCCGGAGACGACGTCATCGGCGGGGCACTCGTAGCTGACGGGGCGGTCGTCGTCGCCGTCGGACAGGACGCGACGAGCACGCTCGAGCGCATCGTCCGTCACCTCTGGGACGTTCAGAGCGCGCGCCCCGGGGCCCAGCGTCTCGCAGATAGACTCTCCGCCGTCTTCGTTCCGGTCGTCCTCACGCTCGCAGTCGCCACGACTGGCTGGCACGTCGCGTTCGAGTCCCGACTCACCGGTGCGGTCCTGACCGGACTGGCGGTGCTCGTCGTCTCGTGTCCGTGCGCGCTGGGCCTCGCGACGCCGCTCGGGATAACCGCGGGCATCCGCGCAGCCCTGCAGGAGGGCGTCGTCATCACCGACGCCTCGGCCTTCGAACGCGCGCCGGACGCCGGTGTCGTCGCCTTCGACAAGACGGGGACGCTCACGACGGGGTCGATGGAACTCGTCGAGTGGTCCTCCGAGGAGGCCCTTCGGAAGGCCGCCGCAGTCGAGCAGTTCTCTGACCACCCCGTGGCGGACGCCGTCACCGCCGAGGCGACGCCGTCCGAGTCCACCGTCACCGGTTTCGAGGCACATCCCGGACGCGGGGTCAGCGCCCGCGTGGACGGCGAGACGGTGGTCGTCGGTCGTCCGGCACTGTTCGATGACCGGGGGTGGACCACTCCCGACGACCTCCAGACCTCGTTCGAGCGGTCGCGAGCGGAGGGCTACGTGCCGTCGCTGGTTGGGTGGGGCGGCCGGGTGCGAGGCATCGTCGTCGCCGGCGATCGACCGCGACCGGAGTGGGAAGCGGTCGTGAGCGACCTCGCAGTCGAACGCCGGGTCGTCGTCATCACGGGCGACCACGAGCGCGCCGCCGCTCGGTTCCGCGAACACCCCGCCGTCGACGAGGTGTTCACCGACGTGCCGCCCGAAGCGAAAACAGAGGTCGTCGAGCGACTGCGTCGCGAGGACATCGTCGCGATGGTCGGCGACGGGAGCAACGACGCGCCGGCCCTGGCCGCGGCCGACATCGGCATCGCACTCGAACGCACGGCACTCTCTGCGGACGCCGCCGACGCGGTACTCACGTCGGGAGACCTGTCGCCGATACCGCGGGTGTTCGAAACGACCGCCGCCACCAAGCGACGGATTCGACAGAACCTCGCGTGGGCGTTCTGTTACAACGCGGTGGCCGTCCCACTCGCCGTCGCCGGACTCATCAATCCGCTGTTCGCCGCCGTGGCGATGGCCGCCAGCAGTCTGCTCGTCGTCGGCAACTCGATGCGTTCGATGTGACCGACCGAGACCGCCTCGTCCGTCCAGCGCTCAGTGGCCACGTTTCGAAGGTTACTCCGGTGCGTACTCCTCGTAGATTCTGTCCATTCGTGCAGCCATCACGAAATCGGTCTTGTGTAGCCCGTCGATTTTGTGCGTCCACATCTCGATTCGAACCTCGCCCCACTGCAGATGAAAATCCGGGTGATGCCACTCCTCCTCTGCGAGTTCGCCGACCTCGTAGGTGAACTCCAGCGCGTCCCGGAAGTCGTCGAACTCGTAGGTTCCCTCCAGGTGGTGTTCATCGACGACCGTCCAGACTGCGTCGTCGAGTTCGGTCAGGTACTGCGCGTACTCGGCTTCCGCGAGCGGTTCGTCGTCCGAAGTACACGCTTCGCACGCCTCGTCTGCGAGTGACGTCGCCATGGAGGGAGATAGGGCGGCGTGCTGTTTGTATGTTCCCCGTCTCGGCAACGAGGTGCGCCGGGAGGGACCGACGCTACCCCAGCGCGTCGGCCAGTTTCTCCACCGGGTGTGGTGGCTCCTCGGCGGCGCTGGACTCATCGCCGAGTTGCGTCCGGCAGGACGCTCCGGGGGCGACGACGGTGTCGCCGGGGCTGTCGTCCACCTGGTCGTAGAGTATCGATCCGATCGCCCGACTCATCGAGTAGTGCTCGGCCTCGTAGCCGAACGACCCCGCCATCCCACAGCATCCGGAATCCAGCGGGTCCACCTCGTAGCCCGCCCGCCTGAGAACGCCCACCGCGTGGTGGTCTTTCTTCGTCGCCTTCTGGTGGCAGTGGCCGTGGTAGGTCAACGACTCCGACTGCGACCGGAACGTCATCTCCTCGTCGAGGCCGAACGCGTCGACGTACTCCATCACGCCGAAGGTGTTGGCAGCGACCCGGGTCACCGCGTCACCTGACAACAGGTCGAGGTAGTCCGACTGGAACATGACGGCGTCGGACGGTTCGACGACCACGACCTCCCAGCCGGCGTCGATTTTCGGGGCCAGCTCCTCGACGTTTCGGTGGGCGGCCGCCCGCGCCTTGTCGACGAAGCCCTTCGAGTACGGCGGTCGGCCGCTCCCGGGGAGGCCACTCGGAATCTCGACGTGGACGCCCGCGGCTTCGAGGACGCGAACGGCCGCCTTTCCGGCCTCGGGATGGTTGTAGTTCGTGTACGCATCCGGGTAGAGCAAGGCTTTGCGAGTTGCCTCTGACTCGGGGACCCGCGCTCGATCACGCTTCTCGAACCACGATTCGAGCGATTCACGCCGGAACGTGGGGAGCGTTCGGTCGCGGGCGATACCCACGGTCTTTTCGAGGACGTAGCGCGCCCCGGGGACGCCCGACGCGACGTTCGAGAGCGGGGCGAGACGACTGCCGAGCGCCGACAGCGACTCGATGTGGGCGAAGAGGTGGTCGCGGAAACTCGCGCCGTTGCGTTTGTGGTACTCGTGGACGAGTTCCGTCTTTAGCTTCGCCATGTCCACTTCGCTCGGGCAGTCTCTCGAGCAGCCTTTACAGCCGATACAGAGGTCGAGTACTTCGTGGACGAACTCGTCGCTGAACAGTTCGTCTTCCGGCAGGTCGCCGCTCATCGCCTGCCGGAGCATGTTGGCTCTGCCCCGCGTGGACTGAATCTCCTCGTGGGCCGCCCGGTAGGTCGGACACATCACGCCGCCGACGGTGGACTGCTCGCCGCGACACCCACCACAGCCGTGGCAGAGTTCGACCATCCCCTGAAAACCGTTCTCGTTCGGCCAGTTGAGCGACGTCTCGAAGCCCTCGTCGAACTCGTAGTCGGCACCGAACCGGAGGTGCTCGGTCATGTCGTGGGCCTTCACCGCCCCGCGGTCGTCGACTTCCGGCGTTTCCGACCTGGCGACGCCGCAGACGTTGCCGGGGTTCAGCAACCAGTCGGGGTCGTACGCGCTCTTCAGGTCCCGGAAGGCTGCCCAGAGCCTCTCGCCGTACAACTTTCGGTTCCACTGTGTTCGGGCGCGTCCGTCGCCGTGTTTGCCCGAGACGCTCCTACCGTACTCGACGACGAGGTCGGTCGCGGCGTCGGCGATCGCTTCCATCTGGGCGATTCCCTCGACGGTCTTGGTGTTGACCAGTGGACGGATGTGCAGGACGCCCGGTCCGGCGTGCGCGTAGTAGGACGTGGTGGTCTCGTACTCCTCGAGAACCGCCTGAAAGTCGGCGACGTACGCGGGCAGGTTCTTCGCCGGTATCGCGGTGTCTTCGATGTACGCCAGGTGCTTCT
Organism: Halobacteriota archaeon; assembly: GCA_051747545.1. Taxonomy (GTDB): domain Archaea; phylum Halobacteriota; class Halobacteria; order Halobacteriales; family Haloferacaceae; genus JBNJGG01. Next base: position 10,531 of record JBNJGG010000049.1, read on the forward strand.
CGTCGGAGGTACGCGAGAGCAGAATCGGCAGTCCGGACTTGCGCATCTTCCAGAACTTCGCCCGCGTCTCCGCGTCGTGGGCCTCCATCGCTTCGACGGCGTACGGTGCCTTCGTGGTCGTTGATTCGGCCCCCGCGCTCGGGTGGGCCTCGCTTTCGGCACCCGGAACCCGGTCGGCGAGGAGGTCTGCCACCTTCTGCTTGCCCTCCTCGTCGGAGTCGGCGTAGAACTCCACCAGGAGCACCGAATCGGTTCCCGGCGGGAGGAGCCCGACCACGTCGGCGAACTCGGCCGTCTCACCGGCCAGCTCCAGAAGGACATCGTCCATCACTTCGACGGCCGCCGGGCCGTGTTCGAGGATCGGTTCGACGTCTTCCATCGCGTCTAGCACGCTGTCGTACGTCAACAGCGCGACCGACTTCGTCTCCGGAATCGGTTCGAGCGAGACGGTCGCTTCGGTCACGATGGCCAGCGTCCCTTCGCTCCCGGCGAGCAGGCGCGCGAGGTTCACCGTCCCGGGCTCGCTTTCGGGGTCGACGCCCGAATCGTCCGGGAGTCGTCGCTTCCCCTCGGCCTCGTCGACGAGCATGTCGAGGTTGTAGCCCGAGACGTTGCGCTTGAGGTCCGGGTACCGCTCGCGCACCTCGTCGGCCTCCTCGTCGAGAACCTGGACCACGGCCGCGTAGATTCGCGGGAGCAACTCGTCGGCGTCGGCGTCGGCCTCCTCGCGGAGCGTCTCGACCTCGATCTCCCCGAACCGCGTCACCGTCCCGTCGGCGAGGACGGCCTCGACCGCTTCGACGTAGTAGTCTGTCTTGCCGTACTTCAGCGAGTGCGACCCCGTGGAGTTGTTGCCGATGGCCCCCCCGAGGGCGCTTCGGTCACCCCAGGCGGGGTCGGGCGCGAACTTCAGTCCGTGCGGTTCGAGGAGTTCGTTGAGCGACCCGAGCGTGACGCCGGGTTGGGCGGTGACGGTTTCGCCCTCGACATCCACCGAGACGATGTCGTCCATGTAGCGCTTCGTGTCCAGTACGACCGCCTCGTTCACCGTCTGCCCGGCGAGGCTGGTGCCGCCGCCCCGCGGGAGGACTGGAATCTCTCGGTCGGCACAATACCTGACGACCGCGGTAACGTCCTCGGTCGACCGGGGCATGACGACGCCGATTGGCGTCACCTCGTAGGCGGACGCGTCCGTGGCGTACAGTTGGCGCGTGTAGGTGTCGAAGCGCACCTCCCCGTCGACGAGCGATTCGAGGTCATCGACCAGTCCGGGTCGCTCGATATCGTCGCTCACGTAGTCGTAGTTTGCACCGTCGAGCAGGTCGAGCGAGCGACCGCTGTTCGTAGCCATTGCCCCTGTGTTAGCACTCGTGGTAATAAAATCCAGAGTCTCACGACACCGAGACACAGTGACACGCCTGCGACCACACTCGATTGAGACGCCGTGACACGTCTGCGACCACACCCGGACGAGCCGTCTCAAGCCCCTTTCGAAGCTCAAGAGTAATACGTCGGCCCCCGTTACGGCGTCTATGACACGTGCCACCGTCTCGACGTTCGAACAGTCGCTCGACCGCCTGGAGGTGGGATGGACGCGAACGACGGTCGAACGGCTCTCGACAGTTCTCGACGACGTTTGTGACCGGCCCGCCGTCGGAACGCCACTCTCGATACCGGGCGCGGAACTGCCCGGGTGGGTCGACACCGTTCCCACACCGGCGGGGTTGCGGGCGGCCAGGACCGGTATCACACCGGCCGGCATCGCCATCGCAGATTACGGGAGTATCGTCATTCAGGCGACTCCAGGGGGAACCGAACCGGTGAGTCTGTTCCCCGACCGACACGTCGCCGTTCTCGGCGTCGACGATGTCGTGCCGGGAATGGCCGACGCCTTCTCGTGGTTCGCCGAGGAGTTTCAGAGCGGTCGAGACACCGCCATCATCGCCACCGGTCCGAGTGCGACAGCCGACATGGGCGCGCTCGTTCGGGGTGCCCATGGGCCGAAAGACGTGCACGTCGTCCTCTTAGAGGAGAGGGCTAGCGATGAGTGACTCCCGTCGACTCAAGGCAGCGAAAATCCGGCACCTGATGGAGACCGAAGGCGACGCCGTCAGCCAGAACACACGCGGATTCAACCTCGGACGCTACGAGTCGGTGGCCGACCTCGAGGATTACGAGGCGCTCAAGGACCGCGCCAGAGCCATCAAGGAGGACGCCATCGAACGACTGCCGGCGCTCATCGACCAACTCCGAGCGTCCGTCGAGGCCAACGGGGCGACGCTCTACGTCGCCGCCGACGCCGACGACGCGAATCGCTACGTCCGGAACGTCGTCGCCGAGAAAGACGCCGACCGCGTGGTCAAGAGCAAGTCGATGACCACCGAGGAGCTCGAGGTCAACGACGCACTCGAGGCCGAGGGCGTCGAGGTGGTCGAAACCGACCTCGGCGAGTGGGTGCTACAGGTCGCCGACGAATCGCCGTCGCACATCATCGCCCCAGCGATTCACAAGTCGCGGGAGGCCATCGCGGAGTTGTTCAATCGGCGATTCGACCTCGACGAACCCCTGGAAACCGCCGAGGAACTGACGGCGTTCGCCAGGGAGCGACTGGGCGAACTCATCGAAGGAGCGGACGTGGGGATGACCGGCGCGAACTTCGTCGTCGCCGAGAGCGGGACGCTCGTCCTCGTCACGAGCGAGGGCAACGCCAGGAAATCTGCGGTCGTCCCCGACACGCACGTCGCCATCACGGGCGTCGAAAAGGTGCTCCCGAGCGTCGAGGACGTTCACCCCTTCGTCGAACTCATCGGACGTTCGGGAACGGGCCAGGACATCACCTCCTACGTCTCGCTTTTGACCCCGCCGGTCGTCTCGCCGACGGTCGACTTCGACGATCCGGAGACGCCGATTGCTGACGGGGACCCCGACAGGGAGTTTCACCTCGTGCTCGTCGACAACGGTCGTCTCGCCATGCGCGAGGACGACCAGTTGCGCGAGACGCTGTACTGCATCCGTTGCTCGGCGTGCGCAAACGTCTGTGGCAACTTCCAGAGCGTCGGTGGCCACGCCTTCGGGGGCGAGACTTACTCCGGCGGCATCGCCACGGGCTGGGAGACGGGAATCGAGGGATTGGACGTGGCCGCCGAGTTCAACGACCTCTGCACCGGGTGTAGTCGCTGCGTCGACGCCTGTCCCGTCCGGATCGACATTCCGTGGATAAACGCGGTCGTTAGAGACCGAATCAACCGCGGTGCCGACGGCCAGTTCGACTGGCTCGTCGAGGGGTTGACTCCCGACGAGGAGCCCGGTGGTATGAGCCTCCAGAAGCGCCTGTTCGGGAACTTCCCCACCCTCGCGAAGGCGGCGAGTGCAACGGCACCGGTGTCGAACTGGTTGACGAGGGCCCGGCCAGTCCGGGCGCTTCTCGAACGAACCGTCGGCATCGACCGGCGACGGGACCTGCCGTCGTTCGAGCGGGAGACGTTGCTCGATTGGTTCGAGGGGCGCGGCGGCTCACACGTTTCGCCGGCGGAGGCGCGACGGGAGGCGGTTCTCTACCCGGACGTGTACACGAATCACGTCGCGGTCGATCGGGGGAAAGCGGCCGTCAGAACCCTCGAAGCCCTCGGCGTGTCGGTTCGAATCCCCCGGGTTCCCGCCACCGGCAGAGCCCCGCTCTCGCAGGGGATGGTTTCGACGGCGGAGCGTCACGCCCACGACGTCTACGGGTCGCTGACCGAACACCTCGACGCGAATCGAGACGTCGTCGTCGTCGAACCGAGTGACCTCGCCATGTTTCACCGCGAGTACGAGAAGTTTCTCCCCCCCGCGTCGTTCGACTCCTTGCGGTCGAACAGCTACGAGGTGATGGAGTACGTCTTCGGACTGCTCCACGACGGTGCCGACGCCGACGTGCTACGCTCATCGTCCCCCGACGACCCTGGCGTGGCGTATCACGCTCACTGCCAGCAGCGAACGCTCGGAGTAGAGGGATACACGACCAGCGTCCTCGAAACCCTCGGCTACGACGTTCTCACGTCCGAGACGGAGTGCTGTGGGATGGCGGGGTCGTTCGGCTACAAGACCGAGTACTACGAGTTGAGCATGGACGTGGGCGAACCCCTCACCGACCAGTTCGAGGACCCGGCGGTTCGCGAGCGGCAGGTACTCGCCAGCGGAACGTCCTGTATCGAACAACTAGACGCGCTCTTGTCGCGGTCGACGATGCACCCCATCGAGCGTATCGCTCCCTGAGGGCACGTCGCGGGTCGGCGTAGGGTCTCGGCGACGGCATCCGGTTCGGCCGTCGGTCAGGGTCGGTGACTATCGCGTCCCGCGAACAATTAAGACCCGGGCCTTCGAGAGGCTATCTATGGACGGGACGCCCCAGGAAATAACGACTCTCGTCGGTCGAGAGGTGTATTCGAACAACGGTATCTTCGTCGGCGAAGTCGAAGATTTGCGCCTCAACCTCGACCAGGAGGCGGTGACGGGTCTCGCACTCGCCGATTTGAACGCCGACCTCTTCGAAGGTCGCATCGAACCCGGAAAGGGCGTGATACTTCCCTACCGGTGGGTGCGTGCCGTCGGAGACGTGATCCTCGTCAACGACGTCATCGAGCGCCTCGACCGCCCCGAAGAGAACGACGAGATCGTCGTCTGAACACCGCATTTCTCTCGGCAGAATTCGCTGTCAGACGTCGATTCCCGGCCGTGTGAGTACCGTCTCCCTGTACGGGTCTCTGACTCTCGTCGCGGTCGGGAAGTGTCGGTCCAGGTTTCGTCTGGCATCATCTTTCCCGTTCGGCCTCGACGTCCTTCGTCTGGACTTGGCCTCTCTGTCTGGACTTAGCTTCCGTTGCTTCCCTCGCCGCTTTCGACGCCCAGTTCGTGAAACAGTTTTCGTCGGACGGCCTCTTCGGTGAGCGCCAACAGCGTGTCTCGGTTGTCGTCGCTGGTCTCGATGCCGGTGAAGATACCGAGAGGAATTTCGGCGCTACCCTGCGTCGAGTGCCCCGCCGCTTCACCGATTGCGCCGAAGGCGTCCAGCAGTACCTTCCCGATGTTGAGCCGGATGTCCTTCGAGCGTGCGGAGAGATAGATGCGGTCCTCGGCGATACCGAAGACTGCGGTGGTCGTGATACCCTCCAGATTGAGGAGGTGCTGGGCCGCCTGCGAGAGCGCGTCTCGGTCGCGGATGAACCCCGCGTTCGAGATGAGGTGACTCCCCTTCACCTCGCGGTTCTGGATGGCCTCGGCGAGCACGTCCAGCGTCTCGGGACTCATGCTCGGCGACTCCACCTGTTCGAGGGTGTCGTGGTTGGCGAACGGGTAGAGATACGCCGCCGCCGTCAGGTCGGCGGGTGTCGTATCGCGCTTGAAATCGAGGGTCTCCGCCCGAATGCCGTACAGGAGGGCCGTCGCGACTTCTTCGCTCGGGCTGAGGTCGAACTCCTGAATGTACTTCGTCAGTATCGTCGACGTCGACGAGACGTTCGGTCGAACGTCCATGAACCCCGCCTCTATCTCTTCGTCGGGTTCGTAGTGGTCGATGAAGATGTCGATCTGTCCGTCGAGGTCGACGACGCCCGACTTCATGTGGTCGACGAGCGCAAACCCGGCGTACTCCGCTAGCGACGCCTCGTCCCCCCGTGACTGCAGGTCGATGCCGAGGAGGTTAACGAACGCCCGATTCTCCTGGTGACCGATGTCACCGCTGTAGAGGATGTCCGCCTCGACGTCGTACTCTGCGGCGATTGCCTGGAGGGCGACCGCACTCGCGATCGAGTCCGGGTCCGGGTTGTCGTGTGTGAGGATGGCCAGTCGGCCGTCGAGCGTCTCGAGGAGGGTGGCGAGTTGGCGAGCTTTGTACTCCAGTTCGCCGGTTTCGAGTGCTCGCAAGGCGGAGTCTGCGATTACCTCGGAAGGGTTGATGACGACGTCTGCACCCAGTTCGACGAGTTCATCGTCCGAAACCGGGTCTGAAGCGCGAGCGACGACGAACTGCTTGCCGCCTCGCTCGCGGATAGCCGACACGGCGGCTTTGTTCGCCTCGACGTCCGAAGAGAGTATCAGGATGACGTCGCGGTCGGTGACGACTTCCGCGACGGCCGAGTCCTTGATGTCCGTCTGCTGTGCGTTGAGGTCCTGGTCCCGCAGGGCCTCCACGCGGCTCTCGTCTTTGTCGAGGATGAGTACGTCTTTACCCTCGTCTGCGAGTTCTTCAGCTACGGCGTGCCCGACGCTTCCACATCCGAGAATCG
>JBNJGG010000050.1:0-16226 GCA_051747545.1 Halobacteriota archaeon
AGGAAACAGCCATGTCACTCAGCAGCGGTGTCGGTCTGTGGCTGATGAAGTGGTACGTCAAGAAATCGAATGGAGAGTTCGACATCGAACGGACAAGTACCGGTACACGAGTCGAGATGCGCCTCGATCGGGGCTGACCTGTCATCTCCAACATTGGTCGCTAGTGACTGTGCTGAACACAGGGCACATCTCTCGGAGGGCTCTCTGGACAATCACGCCTAGCGTTAACCAGAATGTTTCCATCCCCCAGCTAGGGTAAGGGGGATACCTCCACGTAAGACCACCAGGCGGCTGTGCTACGTTTCACTCGGACCAAAGGTACGGGTAAACGTGGGTGAACGTGTGGGTCTATTACTCAGCTACCCTACGATAGAACTGGTTCGAGAGCAAAAATCGAATCAAACGGTGGGGATAATTGATCTCTATGCCCAGAGTTCGCCCCCTCCAATCTTCGTAACCAACGGATGTGGAGTTATCGGTCTCGGTTTACTGTGTGGAATTCATACTCGTTTCCCCATTAACCCCGTCTCCATCAGTCGTCGGGCGATTATCACGATCCCGTTGTCGAAGCCTCTCCCGAACACCGCCTTCTCGGAGAGGCTCTCCTCAGCGGCAGTCTCGTTGACCGTACTAACCAGAATCGTGTTCCGGTCGATCAAGAGGAGTCGACTGATCGTCGTCTTCCCGACGCGGCTATCGGTTGCAGACCCTCTCAGCCACTCCAACTCGGAGACGAAGACTTTGGTATCGGGAAGTACATCCCGAATCAGCTCGGCTAACGACTCGGTTGATGCACCGATGATCACTGTGAGACCAGTCTTCTGGGCACGCTGTAGATGTTCGACCAACTCCTCTGTAACTGTGTCTTCGCGACCGATAACGAGAATTATCTCCTCGTTTGCACTGTGGATGAGTTGCTCGGTTCGGTGTGCGATTGTCGGCCCGCCCGACAGCGCCCAGACTTCGTGGGTCACGTCTTGGTCCTCGTCTTGTGGGAGTGGGTCGACGCCTTCGAGCGTTGTGACGAGCTGCTCCGTCCGAGATTCGTACTGCTGTCGGAGCACCTCGGCCGCCTCGGCGGTCGGGATCGCGCGGTACTGCTGGGGATTCGAGTGCTGCACTTCGACGAGGCCCTTCGCTTCCAACACTCTGACCGCGTCATAGACGCGCGTTCGGGGGACCTCCGAGCCCTCGCTTATCTCCTTGGCCGTCCCTCTCGGAAGCCGTGACAGCGCGGCGAAGCACTTCGCCTCGTACTCTTTCAGTCCAAGTTGCTGGAGCAATTCGATTGACTGCTGATAGTTAGATAAGTTTTCCATGGGTCCCAACCATGCTACCGGTGTGTCCGGTACCGTCTCTGCGGTTGTATAGCCACTCACAAGTCTGTTCCCCTTTACTCGACCCGCGTCGTCCGTTTGGGTCAGTTTCCATACCTGTTTGAAGGGGCTCGTCGTACTTGAACGCCACCCCCGCGGGTTCTACCGCACTCCTATTTCCACAATTACACAGCAGTAGTCGGTGAAAATACCAATTTAACTCTGCTAAATTCACATTATGTTGGGGGGAAAAGTGGTTTTAACACAATAGGATCTCGTCCGTGATGCGGACGATGTCGCTCGTGCCCGTTGCGACGACTTCGATGTGAACGTTCCTCCGGCCAGTCATCGTCTCCCGGTGGCGAGCGAGTCAACTCCCTTCACATCCATGACCTTCTTGACTAACTCCGTCCGTTCGGTGGCCGGAGCGGTACAGACGAAGAGCACGCGAATGAGGAGATTAACCGCTTCGTAGTCGATCTCGGGACAGTATCCTCTGATGACCCCATACGAATCGAGCTGGTCGATGCGATTACGAACGGTACTGGGGAGATACCCACCGTATCCGCAATCTCTTGTGCGGTCGTGTTTCGAGCCTCCCGTTGGAGGGACGACAGAACACCTCGATCAATCTCGTCTAACTCTCTCGGCGTGGTTTCGAGTACGTGGTAGTGTGTATTTCGTTCGGGAATTACCCACCGCTACGTCGAACAATCAGACCACTTCCGTAGCCGATACTCGATTCACCCGAATAATCACAGTAAGGTTATACAGGGTCGGGCCAGATAGGAAACTGGCACGGAGTTCGGTAGGGTCCCAACCACCGTCTCTCCGTGCCCTATTGACACACCAACGAAGTCTCTGGAGGTTGATGACTCATCCGTGACTCAATACCTCTACAGACTCGTTTGCGACTCACAGTCGGAACCGGGCGCAGTGGTTCAACCGTGTCGAGAAAGAGGCCCTCGATAACGAGATACACACCGTTGGCAGAGCACCCGGGGCGATCTCTGGGATCAGGTATGGCAGAGTGGACCCGTGATGTACTACAGTCATCAGTAGACACTGGTCTGCTGAATCGATTCTCTGTATACAGCACCCCATTCCGGTCTGTTTTTGAGGATTTCAACAGATTCGATTGTTTCTATATTTACCCGTAGCAGTTTACTCGGTATAGAATAACGGTTTATTGGTCGGGTTCCTACTGAGAGCCGATGAACGCAATCGTCCTCAGAGAGGGGGAGACGACTCCGAGGCTCGTCGACCTTCCACGTCCTGAACCGGCGGACGGTGAGGTCCTCGTCCGGACGCTTCGCGTGGGCGTCGACGGGACGGACCACGACGTGGTACGGGGTGGTCGCCGGGAGTTCCCCGAAGGTCACGAGTTCCTCGTGCTGGGTCACGAGGCGGTCGGCGTCGTCGTTGACTCGAACGGGATGGCCTTCGACATCGGCGACGTAGTCGTTCCGACGGTTCGACGCCCGCCAACTGGGAACACCACGTCGAATGGCACGAATCAGTACTTCCAACGCGGCGAACCCGACATGGCACCATCAGGTGAGTACGTCGAGTGCGGCATCGTCGGCGCTCACGGCTTCATGTCCGACTTTTTCGTGAGTCCCGCCGAGTTTCTGGTTTCGATTCCCTCTGAACTTGCCTCGCTCGGCTTTCTCGTCGAACCCGTCTCGATTTCCGAGAAGGCGCTGGAACTCGCGGCCGCCTCCCGGTCGTCCTTCGGGTGGACCCCGGAGTCGGCGCTTGTCCTCGGCACCGGCAGCCTCGGCTTGCTGACGCTGGCGATGCTCGGCGACCGGTACGACCGCCTCTACTGCCTCGGTCGGCGGAACCGTCCGGACCCCGCCATCGACATCGTCGAACGCCTCGGGGGAACCTACGTCGACGCCCGGCAGACACCGCTTCCCGAGGTCGCCGACGCGTACGAACCCGCGGACTTCGTCTTCGAGGCAACTGGGTACGCGAAACACGCCTTCGAGGCCGTCCACGCACTCGCACCGAACGGCGTCGCCGCACTGGTCGGCGCGCCCGAACCGTGGACCTTCGAGGTCGACGGCGGCGCGCTCCACCGCGAACTCGTCCTCCACAACAAGGCGGTGGTCGGCAGCGTCAACTCGAATCGCCGGCACTTCGAGGCGGCGACCGAGTCGCTGGCCGCGCTCCCCGGGTGGTTCAGCGATTCGTACGTGACGAGAGTCTACGCACTCGAGGAGTTCGAACGGGCCTTCGCGGATGACGACACGAATATAAAAACCGCGGTCCAACTCAGCGACTATGAAGAACGTTGACGACCTCATCGCGAGCGCGGCTGAACTGGCCGAGTTGGGTCGTTCGAAGGGTGAAATCGCCGACGAACTGAACGTCTCCCGCGAGACGGCAAGTTGGCTCGTCGAACGAAGCGGCACCCCAAGTACCCCGACTCCCAGGCCCGCGACCACCGGTGGTCCACACGACATCCACGTCGACTGGAGCGCAATCGGCCGAGACAGCGTGCGACTCACGTACATCGCCCAGGCGATGGCGGATCTGCTTCCCCACGAGGACCGCGAGGTGGACCTCACCATCGGAATCGAGAAGGCGGGCGTCCCGCTGGCGACCACCGTCGCGGGTGCGCTCGACACCGACCTGGGCACCTACGCCCCGCGAAAGCACCAGTGGGAGGAGGGTGACATCGAGGATTACGGCGGGAGTTTCTCCCGGAACTTCGCCAGCATCCGCGACCGAGAGTGCTACATCGTCGACGACACGGTCACCAGCGGGACGACGCTTCGAGAGACCATCGAGGCGATTCGCAACGAGGGGGGAACCCCAGTCGCCTGCGTCGTCATCGTCGACAAACAGGGCAACGAGGAGCTCGACGGCGTCCCCGTCCACTCGCTCATCAACGTCGTCCGCGTCGGCAACGACGAGTGAACCGAAGTGACGAGGAGACCATACCCGGAGCGTCGGCGAGGCGATCGGCCGTCGTCGTAATCCCTTTGAGGGACCGTCTCTTAGGTAGCCCATGAGCTTCCAGCCGGGAAACGACCTGGACCAAGACGAGGTCCAGGCGCGCGTCGAAGGTGTCATCGAGTCCAACGACGTCGTGTTGTTCATGAAGGGGAACCGCCTGATGCCGCAGTGTGGGTACTCCGCACGGGCACTCGAACTCATCGGGAAGTACGTCGACGAGTTCGAGACGGTCGACACCTTGCCAGCGCTCGCGGCGTATCGCGCCGCTCTCAACGAACACAGCGGGTGGGAGACGATTCCGCAGACGTTCGTGAACGGCGAATTCGTCGGTGGGAGCGACATTCTCGCCGAACTCGACGAGCGCGGTGAACTGGAATCGACCCTGGTGAATCGGTGACACTTCTCTTTCGGTCGACTCGTGTCGAAGGAAAGAGTAGACCATATAACCCCCGCACTCCTATAGCCGGTTGCGAACGCTCCCTATCGCGCTACGGAAACTGTGAGTTTCAGTAACGGAGCACCTACCATGTCAGGCCGCGTATATCGACTTCATTCGACCCTGGAACTGCCGCTGAGCGAGGTGCATGAGTATTTCGACGAAAATCCCACGTTGCCGTCGGAAATCGACGACGTCGACATCACGCGTCGAAACAATACGCTCATCATCAAGGCTGTCTCATCCGACGACAGCATCAGCAAATACACGCCAACCGCCCAGCTAAAAGCGAGCGTGACCGAAAACCGAGTGTACGAGGAGGAACCCGAACCGACGGGTCCACGCTGGGGCGAAGAGGAGGAAGAGATTCCGTCCGAACTCATCGAGTTCGCCTGTTTCAAGGGCGACCGTGAGACGGTGCTCCAGAACACCGCGCTACAGTACCCGATGTTCAAGGTCCTGTGTGAAATCGCCCGGCTCGCCGAGAAGGGCACGCTCACCGCCATCACCGAGGAGGGTGGGGACCTTCAGGCGACCCGAATCGTCGAAGGAGAGGACCGACCGGCGACCGTCGAAGTGGTCGAGAACCCACAGCAGACGCAGGCCAGCTCCAACGGTGTGAATTGGCGCGATAACAAGTTCATCAGCTAACCGAGCCACTCGGGCGACTGGTGAGTCGAACTCGTCCTGATCGCAACCCTCCGCCACTAGCGGTGACTCCGGAACACGCAGTCTCATCCACTGGTCGGAGACAAAAGACCTTTCAACGAGGGTAATTACATCTAATTACGAAGTCATGCCCGAGAATTTCCCGGACTATCTCGATGTCGATTACACTGACGGCGAGGGTGAAACGCCCGAGGACTACCCAAGCATCGAGCACAAAATCGAGAAGGCCATCGAGGTGACCAGACAGGGGCTCGAAGCCTACGAGAACCCGGCGGTGATGTGGACCGGCGGGAAGGACTCGACGCTGACGCTGTACTTCATCAAGGAGGTGGCCGAGCAGTACGGCTACGACATTCCGCCCGCGGTCTTCATCGACCACTTCCAGCACTTCGACGAACTCACGGACTTCGTCGAGCGCTGGGCCGACGAGTGGGGTGTAGACGTCGTCTACGCTCGAAACGACGACGTTGGAACCTACGTCACCGAACACGGTCTGGCCCCCGGCGACGACATCCCGATCTCCGAACTCGACGAGCAGAACGTCCACCACGTCCGAAACATCCTCGAATACGACGAAGACACGTTCCCCTTCCTCCTCGACACCTACGTCGGTAACCACCTGCTGAAGACCGTCGCGCTCAACAACGCCCTCGAAGGGTACGACATCGACGGCGTCATCTCCGGGGTTCGCTGGGACGAGCAGGAAGCCCGCGCCGACGAGACGTTCTTCAGCCCCCGACACGACCCCGACATCTACCCGCCGCACGACCGCATTCAGCCCATCCTCCAGTTCGACGAGCGTGCCGTCTGGGACGCCTTCTGGAACTTCGCCGTCCCCGACACGGTGCCGGACTTCCCAGACGAGGGCTACGTGCCGCAGGCCGACGACGACCTGCCGAACGGCCTCACGAAGGAAGACATCCCCGTGAGCCCGAAGTACTTCGCCGGATTCCGGTCGCTCGGGAGCGAGGTCAGCACCGAGAAGGCCGACGACGAGCCCGCGTGGCTACAGGACCTCGACAATACCGTCGAACGCGCCGGACGCGCACAGGACAAAGAGGACCTCATGGAGCGACTGCGCGACCTCGGCTACATGTGAGCACGACCCGCTCGACTTCACTCGATACCGGACGCTTCCTTCGACAGCGACGAACCGCTCTTCCTTCGACAGCTCGAATCGTGGCACGTGGCTCGCGTGAATCGCGCGGCGGAACGTCATCAAGAAGGTATTTCTGGCTCGTCGGCGTTCTCCCTCTCATGTCATCGGAGTTCCCCACGTACCTCGAAGTCGACTACGAGGCCGGCGCGGGACAGGTCGGGTCCGACTACCCGACTCTCACGGACAAACTCGACCGGGCTCTCGCGGTCGCCACGACGGCGCTGACGCAGTACACGAGTCCAGCGGTCATGTGGACGGGCGGGAAGGACTCGACGCTGGTACTCTACGTCGTTCGCGAGGTCGCGCGTGAACTCGGTGTCGACGTGCCACCGGTCGTGTTCATCGACCACTTCGAACACTTTCCCGAGGTGACGTCGTTCGTCGAGACCTGGGCGGAACGCTGGAATCTCGACCTCGTCGTCGCCCGCAACGAAGACCTCGCCGAACGCCGGGCACTTCACGGCGACGAGATTCCACTCCAGACTCTCGGCGAACGGACTCGCAGCGAATTAACGCGACTCGGACACGACGACGAAACGTTCGTCGTCGACGCCGACTCCTTCGCCGGCAACCACTTGCTCAAGACCGTCGCGCTCAACGACGTACTCCGCGAGCACGGATTCGACGGCGTCTTCTCCGGAGTTCGCTGGGACGAACAGGTCGCGCGCGCCGACGAGACGTTCTTCAGCCCCCGACACGATTCGACGAAGTACCCGCCACACGACAGGATTCACCCGATTCTCCAGTTCACCGAGCGCGACGTGTGGGACGCCCACTGGCGCGTCGTCGTCCCGGAGACCGTCGACGGGTATCCGGTCGGACACGTCCCCGAGACGACCGACGACCTGCCCGACGGCATCGTCGCCGACGACATCCCGGTGAGTCCGAAGTACTTCGAGGGGTTCCGCTCGCTCGGCACCGAGTCCGGGTCCGGGCCCGCGACCGACCGCCCCGCGTGGTTGCAGGACCTCGACAACACGGTCGAACGGGCCGAGCGCGCACAGGACAAAGAGGACCTCATGGCGCGACTGCGCGACCTGGGCTACATGTAGCCTCTCGGTCGCCCGTCGTCGTGATGCGTCCGAGTATTCGGGCGTCCCGGCGTATCAAAGCGGGTATAACCGCCGACGCCCAAGTCGCGACAATGGCCGACGAATGGGTGAGCCTCTTTTCCGGCGGGAAAGACTCCTCGTGGGCGCTGTACCGGGCGCTCGAATCAGACCTGGACGTGACTCGACTGCTGACGGTCCACCCGCAAGGCGACTCCTACATGTACCACGTTCCGGAGACGCGTCTGGCGCGACTGGCCGCCGAGAGCATCGGTATCCCACTCGTCGAGGTCACCCCCGACGACTTCGGGGCCGACGACGTCGCCGACGCCGGGCTGCAGGGGGACGCCGAACTCGAACCACTCGAACGAGCACTCGAAGTCGTCGCCGAGGAGAGACCGCTCGCCGGCGTCACCGCCGGGGCCGTCGAGAGCGAGTTCCAGACGAGTCGTATCCAGGGGATGTGCGACCGACTCGGTATCGACCTGTTCGCCCCACTCTGGCAACGCGACTCCGAGCAGTTGGCCGAGGAGATGCTCGATGAGGGCTTCGAGATTCTGGTCGTTCAGGTGGCCGCCGGTGGACTGGACGAGTCGTGGCTCGGTCGCACACTCGACGCCGACGCCTTCGACGACCTCCGCACCCTCAACGACTCTCACGGCGTCCACCTGCTCGGCGAGGGCGGCGAGTTCGAGACGATCGTGACGGACGGACCCCACATGTCGCGGCCGCTCGAACTGACGTACGAGACCGAGTGGGAGGGAACGCGAGGGCGACTTCGCGTCACCGACGCGCGATTGGGCTAGCGCTCCTGGCGTCTCAGCGCCGCGGTGTCACTGCGCTCGGCTGTCACTGTAACGGGTGTCTACTCAACGGCCCCGTCTGAGTCACTCGCCGTTTTTCAACGTCGAGTGCGCGCCGATGAGCGCCCCCGACAGGTCCAGGTTCTCGATGTGGGTCTGTTCGTCGACGATCGTGCGACGGATGTCGGCGTCGCGGATGGTCGCCTCGGGGAAGATGACGCTGCTGTCGATTGTCGAGTCGACCACCTCGGCACCGCGCATGATGTGGACGTTCTTTCCGAGGTCGGCGCTCTCGACAGTCGCGCTCGGGTCGACGTAGTTCTCGCCGTCGAGGTACCACTCGACTGCGTCGAGGTAACTCTCGGGCGTCCCGATGTCGAACCACGCGCCGTCGAACGTGAAGGCGTACACCTCGCCTCGTCGCTGCAACCACTGAATGAACCACCCCGGTTCGTCCGGGTTGTTGTCCTCGAGGAGGTACGTCTCGAACTTCGGCAGCGTGTCGGCCGGAAACGCGTAACAGGCGATCGAGACCAGCGTCGACTTCGGGTTCTCTGGCTTCTCCTGAAAGTCGACGACGCGGTCACCTGCGAGTTCGACCAGCCCGTACGAGCGGGCGCGCTCTTTCGAGCCCACGTCGTATGCGGCGAGAGTCGGCTTCGACCGCGTTTCGAAGCAGTCGATGAACTCGGCGATGTCGAAACTGATGAGGTTGTCACCCGCGATGACGACGAGATCGTCTTCGACACTCTCTCGCTCGATTAGCTGGGCTAACGCACCCACGACGCCGAACTTCTCGTCTTCGTCGACCGTCTCTTCGACCGAGAGGGTCGGCTTTTCGAATCGACTGTCGGCGAGATACGTCTCGAAGCTGTCGGCGAAGCGTTCGTTCGTACTCACGAACACCTCGGTGATGCGGTCGTCGGTCTCGAGGTCATCGAAAATCGTGTCGACGACCGTCTCATCCCCGACGGGGAGAAACATCTTCGCCGGTACCTGGTAATCGGCCAGAGCCGGGTCGCGTACCCCCCCGCGAGAACTACAGCCTTCATGCACTCAGCAACCCACCACGGGGCTAAGTTCTTTTTGCATTTCTCAGTACGTGAGCCCCGTTGGGCTGTGAATCTGGTTGCGGAATCCGGGCGACCCCTGTTGCGAAATCCGTTTGTTTCTCCACGCCAAACCGAAGCGTATGCGCGAGGCTGAACGAACCACGAGGCAGCGTCTCGCCGACGTTCTCCGCGAACACCCCGACGACGCGCGTGGCCTCTCGACGGAACTGGGCGTCCCGACGTCCGTCGTCTACGACCACCTCGAACACGTCGCCCGCTCGCTCGACGGGACCGACGAGCAGTTTCTCGTCGCACCCCCGCAGTGCAACGAGTGTGATTTCTCGGACTTCGACGACCCCCTCAACGACCCGTCGCGCTGTCCCCGGTGCCGAAGCGAGAGCCTCCGCCCGCCGACCTTTACGATCGAGTGAGCCCTCGGTGTGTTCACTGGTCGTCGACCTCGCTTTGTTCGGAGGTGTGTTCACTGGTCGTCGGCGACCGCCGTGGACGTTATCCGTCGCCGTGTTCGTCGACGACGACTACGCGTCCGTCCTCGACGGTTACGTTGATGAGCGTCTTGACGCCGTAGTCGGTGTCGTCGAGTTCGTTCTCGCCGGCCTTCTTGATGACCGCGACCACGTCGACGACGTCGGCTCCGATGTCGGTCAGCGCGTCGAGGATTGCCTTCATCGTCCCTCCGGTGCTGAGGACGTCGTCGAGAACGAGTACGCGGTCGCCCTTCTCGACGTCGTTGATGTACATCTCGCTCTCGCCGTAGCCGGTTTCTTGAAACAGCGGCTTCTCGCCCTCGAGTCCGTACTGTCGCTTGCGGATGACGACGAGCGGGATGTCCGTCATGAGTGAGACGGCCGTCGAGATGTGGATGCCCATGGCCGCGGGGGTGACGATTTTGTCCACGTCTTCGAGGTGTGCTTTCCGGATGATGCGGATGACGATTTCGCGAAGCAAGCTGGGCTCCAGCATCGGCACCCCGTCGCTAATCGGGTGGACGAAGTACTCGTAATCTCCTTTCTCGACGATCGGCGCGTCGAGGAGCGACTGCCGCAACTGATCCATGCCGGAGATTCCGATGGTCGACAGTAAAGGATGACGATTGGGGGAGCCCTACAGGCCGTCTTCGAGGAGTTCGTAGGCCGCCTTGATTACTGGCCGCTTCTCCTCCTCGCGCCCGACCGCGACGAGCATCCCGCGGCCTCCCGCGTACACCCGAATCAGTTTCCGTTCGAGATAGTCCGTTACCTTGTACTCCATCTTTCGCGGAACGGGTCGAAGCCCAGCGAATAACCCGTGCTTCATGAACTCGCACCTCGTCTCGTTCGCCAGCGTCGTCAGGCACTCGGTCATCTCCTCGTCGCTGCCGAAGGACTCCCTGACGCTACGGCTGAGGTGGAACACGTCGAAGGCCGTCGGTCCGAAAACTGCCACGACGTCCAGTTGCCCGTCGACGACACCGTCGAGTTCGTCGAGCACGACGGTTCGGTTTGGCCCCGGCTGGGTCGCCCTCGAAGTGCTCGCTGGATTGATCATCATCGATGTACTCCCGGGCGCACTGTCGACACCGACTGTGGCGGTGCAGCGTTTGCACCCGCCCCCGTAATCCTCCACATTTTCGTATCACCGGGTTGTCTGACAGATGTATAAATACTGACGAGTGTTTTCTGACTGTGAAAACAGTGTAATGGCTTGCGACGGAGTAGCTAGCGAAACAACGACGCGTAAAGCATGCTGAAGCCGATGATAAACGGTACCGTCTCGACTATCTGGAAGTAGACCAGGTAGAGCCGAAACTGGGTCGTCAGCGCTGTCAACGCCACGCCCATACTGATGAACGCGAAGCCGATGAAGGCGTACTGGAGGCGCTGGGACTGCTTTCGTCGGTACGCCTGGAAGCTGATGAGGGTGAGTCCGAGAGCCAACCCGAACACGACCATTCTAAATCCGGCGAGGACGACGTAGGCAATCTCAACGAGTAACTCAGATTGCATGTCGAGATGACGATGGGTGACGCGCCAGAGACGCGGTCTAGTCGATGTCCTCCCACACGAGTTCGTCCCAGAGTGAAGAGAACCTATCCGGTAGATTGTCACGCCGGTAGATTCGCACGTTGTACTCGTCGTCGTCTAGCGAAATGACCGTACTGTCGAAGTTGCATTCGAACTCACTGTAGTGGTTTCCGCTCTCGGCGACGGCGGTCTGATCGATAACGAGGTCGTGTTCCTGCAGCACGTCGAGCCGTCGGTACACTGTGGGAAGCGACAGGTCGAGTTCTTCGGCCAGTTCCCTGGCGGACTGTGGCCGCAGACTGATCGAAGCGAGTACACGGCGGGCCTCGGGGTCGCCGATGGTATCGAGTACCTCTTCGATCGGCTCTTCATTTCCCATAGTAAAGTAGCAGAATCAATGAACTAAAAATATTTCTTTGGGCCACTACCGTTGAAGGAAGAGTTTACTGTATGAGTGAATATATGTTATTAACTTACATGGTGAATATTATCCAGATTTAATCCATTCAGCGACGGTTCCATCGGCGGATTTTTCCCCGCGAATCGAGGTCGATTTCCCCTCCGTTCGAGCCGTCGCCATTCTCGCTTCGACCCAGTTTGATAACACCTAAGTCTGGTCTCTCCACACACACGCACGTGCAATCACCATCGGACGTTGCGGTGCTCGCCCTCGTTTTTCTGCCGTTCGTAGCGGCGGCGGTCACTCCCTTCGTCTTCCGCGTTCTGGGCGAACGGACGGCCTACTTCGCGGCGACTGTGGCACTGGCGTGTTTCGGGCTCGTGTCGAGTCTCTTCCTCTCGGGCGCTCGCGGGACGGTCAGTTTGGAGTGGATTCCGTCTCTCGGCGTCTCACTTTCCTTCTACGTCGACGGACTTGCCCTCCTCATCGCGTTTCTCGCCAGCGGTGTCGGCGTACTGATTCTGACCTACTCGGGCGGCTACATGCACGGTGAGCCGGGTCAGGCGAAGTATTACGCGACGTTGCTGGCGTTCATGGGCTCGATGCTGGGCGTCGCCCTGGCGAGCGACCTCATCGCGCTGTTCGTCTTCTGGGAGTTGACGAGCCTCTCCTCTTTCGTCCTCATCGGCCACTATACCGACCAGGACGCCTCCCAGTACGCCGCTCGCAAGTCGATGCTCATCACCGTCTCCGGCGGGTTGTTCATGCTGGTCGGATTCTTGCTCCTCGTCTGGGCGTCCGGGCAGGCGCTCCCGGCGGCGACGTACGACCTGACGGTCCTCATCGAGAACGCCGACGCCGTTCGCGACAGTCTCGCCGGGGCGGGCTTGCTCGTCCCCGCCCTGTTGCTCGTCGCGATCGGAGCAGCCACGAAATCCGCACAGGTCCCGTTTCACGTGTGGCTTCCGAACGCGATGGAAGCGCCCACACCCGTCTCGGCGTTCCTCCACTCGGCGACCATGGTCAAAGCCGGCGTGTACCTCATCGGCCGATTCAGGCCGTTCTTCCTCCCGGCCGAACCGCCGCTGCTGGGAGATTGGACGCTCGTGCTTGCCGTCCTCGGGCTACTGACGATGACCGTCGCCGCGATACTCGCCGTGACTGCGACGGACATCAAGGAACTGTTGGCGTACTCGACGGCTTCACACCTCGGGCTCATCACTGCCGGATTCGGCTTCGCAGAGAAGATCGGCGCAGAGGCAGGCGCATTCCACATCCTCAACCACGCCTCGTTCAAGGCCGCGCTGTTCCTCGTCGCCGGCATCGTCGCCCACGAAGCCGGAACGCGACAGATATCGAAGCTCCGCGGCTTGCGACACGACCTCCCGGTGACCGCGGCAATCGCCACCGTCGCCAGTCTGAGCATGGCGGGAATCCCTCCGCTCAACGGCTTCTACTCGAAGGAGTTCCTGTTCGACGCGGCCTACGAAACCGCGGCCCACGAGGGGGGACTCACGTGGCTCTTCCCCGTCGTCGCCGTCTTCGGGAGCGTCTTTACGTTCCTCTACTCGATTCGGTTCCTCCGACTCTTTTTCGGGGAGAAACACGACGAACTCGGCCACGTCCACCGGCCACCGTGGGCGATGGTCGTCCCGACGGCGCTGCTCGGCGTCCTCGTCCTCGCCATCACCGCCTTCCCCCAGACGTTCGTCGACCTCATCGCAGGACCGGCCTTCGCCAGCACGGTCCCCGACGGTGCGTCCACCTTCTCGGTCTACCTGCCGACCGAGTTGTCTCCGCCGGTGTTGATGAGCGCGGTGACGCTCGCTGTCGGCGCTGTCGCCTACCCATTCTACGGCCGCATCCACGACGGCTTGCGTCGGGTCATTCGGGGACCCGTGCGTGCCAACTGGTGGTACGACGGCGCGGTCGACGGTCTCACCGACCTGAGCGTCGTGGTCACTCCGCGCCTGCAGAACGGGCTCCTGCGGACCTACGCGATCTGGACCTTCATCGGCGTGGCCGCGCTCGCGCTCGTCGGATATCTCGCGGCCGGTGTCACACTCCCCTCCTTCGGTGGCTTCACGCTGACGGTCCCGATGTTGCTCGTCCTGCTGATTGCAATCGTCGGTGCAGTCGCCGTCACCGTCGCCCCGTCGCACGTCGCCGGCGTGCTGACGCTCTCCATCGTCGGGTTCATGGTCGCCATCTTCTACATCCTCGCGGACGCTCCCGACCTCGCGCTCACGCAACTGGTGGTCGAGACGCTCGTCCTCGTCATCTTCCTGCTCGTCCTCAATCGCCTGCCGACCTTCTACGGTGGTCCGAATCGGCGGGTCGCCTTACGCGACGGTCTCCTCGCGAGTGCTGTCGGTGTGACGGTGTTTCTGACGGTACTCGTCTCGACGGCGGGGTCGCCGAACACCGGCCTGCGGGAGTACCTCGTCGAACGCGCCGGCGTTCCCGACCCGCATGGGCCGCTACTCATGAACTGGGGTGGCGGAGGCAACATCGTCAACGTCATCCTCGTCGACTTCCGGGCGTTCGACACGATGGGCGAGATATCCGTCGTGGCCATGGCCGCACTCGCAATTCTCACTCTGATTCGCATGCGTGAACGGGGTGAGACGCAATGACTTCCGAGGAGCGCCGGGCCGACGGCGGTGTCGCCGACGATGGCCGCGGTGGCCGCAAAGGGACAGATAATCACGTCGACGACGTGGTCACGGACGGCGGTGACGTTGCCACAGACGGCGGCGACGTGGTCGCGGGAGGCGGTTCGTTCGACCACCGCACGACGGTCATCTCTCGAACCGTCACGCGCATCGTCGTGCCGATAATTCTGGTCACCTCGATTTCTCTCCTCCTGCAGGGGCACAACCTCCCGGGCGGCGGGTTCATTGGTGCCGTCCTCACCGCGACGGCGTTCGTCCTCGTCTACGTCATCTTCGGTATCGACTACCTCCAGTCGGACATCCTCGGACTGGCCTCGGACGGTCCCCCGCTGGTCGAGGGGTACCGCTGGCTGTTCGGCATCGGACTCGCACTCGCCGTCACCAGCGGTCTCACGCCGATGCTCTTCGGGCTGCCGTTTCTCACGCAGGCAGTCCTGTTCGTCGAGCACCTGCCCCTCTACGGCGAACTCGAAGTCGCCTCCGCGTTCGCGTTCGACCTCGGCGTCTACTTCACCGTCGTCGGGGCGCTCTTGACCATCATCGCGGAGGTGGGTGCGGAATGACCGAGTTCGAACTCGCCGCCGTCCTCGGCGTCCTCTTTGCGCTGGGGACGTTCCTGGTCCTCCGGCGCGACGTGGTGCGTGTCGTCTGGGGCGTCAGTATCATCAGTCAGTCCGCGAACGTCTTCCTCGTCACGATGGGCGGCTTTTCCGGACTCGCCCCCGTCGGTCACGGCGAGGGCGGGGCCGTCACCGACCCGCTGGTGCAGGCGCTGGTGTTGACCGCCATCGTCATCGGCTTCGGGACCACGGCGCTCGCGCTCGTCCTCACCTACCGCGTCTACGAAGAACACGGAACCATCGACATGTACGAACTCGGAGGAAGCCAATGAATCACCTCGTCGTCGGACCGGTGCTAGTCGCGCTCGCCACGGCCATCCTCGCCCTGTTGGCCCGCGAGAGCGGTCGCCTCCAGCGCGCCCTCAGCCTACTCGGCGGCGTCGCCTACTTCGTCGTCGTCGCCGCCCTGTTCGAGTCGGTGATGCTTCCGCTCGGGTCCCCGGCGCGGACGCTCGTCTACCAGGAGTCGAACTGGGCCGCGCCGTTCGGCATCACCCTCGTCGCCGACCCGCTGTCGGTGTTTATGCTCGGCCTCGCCGCCATCGTCTCGCTGGCGGCGCTGGCGTTTTCGATTCTCTACGTCGCTAGTTACGGCCAGCGGCTCTCGTTCCACCCGCTGTTTCACTTCATGCTGGTCGGCGTTTCGGGGTCGTTTCTCACCGGCGACGTGTTCAACCTCTTCGTCTGGTTCGAGGTGATGCTCATGTCGAGTTACATTCTCGTCCTCTTCTACAGCGGCTCAGAGCACACGCGGGCGGCGCTCAACTACGTCGTCCTCAACCTCATCGGCAGCGCGGTGATGCTGCTGGCCATCGGCGGCCTCTACGCGACGACCGGGACGCTCAACATGGCCGACATCGCTCGCCGCCTCGCCGACCCGGTCGCCTACGGCGTCGACGTCGTTCCCGTCCTCGGTCTCGCAGGGTTGCTCTTCACCGTGTTCGCGCTCAAGGCGGGCATGGTCCCGTTTCAGTTCTGGGTTCCGAGCGCCTACAGGGCCGCGCCCCCGCCCGTGACGGCGGTCCTCGCCGGAGTCGTCAAGAAGGTCGGCATCTA
>JBNJGG010000051.1:0-16120 GCA_051747545.1 Halobacteriota archaeon
GGCGGCGGCGTCTCCGGCGGCGGCCACCTCGTCGTCGGCTCAATCAAGTTCGTCAAGGGAATGCGCGCGGAGGTCATCGACACACTCGTCGACAAGATGGCCGAGGCCGACCTCGACGAGAACCTGTCGAGCACCGCCTCGCTGGAATCCTGAACTCGATTCGACGGCGGGCGACGACGACGGCGGCGGCGACGGCTCCGAGTGCGCCGACGAGCAGACCAGCGGGTGCGTCGGTCACACCGCCGAGGGGGACGCCGGACCCGCTCGCCCGCCAGTCGTTCTCGAACGTGTCTCGATAGTAGGTGGCCACGTCTCCACCGGTCATCGCCACTGCCACCTCCCGATTCTCTCGTGCCGAGTAGTTGTTCCAGTTGAGACTGCCGACGACGGCGGTGTCGTCGACGAGCAGGCCCTTCGCGTGGACCGTTCCGAACCGATTCGAATCCGCGATTCGGGCTTCGAGCGGTAGATTGCGTTCTGCGGCACGGTCGTTGATCCACGCCACGAGCGCCCGGTTCTCGTCGGCGACGTACCACGCGCTCGCGAGTAAGATACGAACGCGAACTCCCCGCTCGGCCGCTCGGAGACTGGCACGGAGAAACGGTGAGTCACGGCCGCCGATGGTCGGCTGGACGACCGCCACGCGCGTCTCTGCACCGTCGAGGATACCGACGACGGCCTCTTCAGCGTTGTCCGGAGCTGTGAGGAGGCGAACGGACTGAACCGTGTGCGACTCGGGCGAGTGACGTGTCGGATACGACTCATTCGCCGATGTCGACGACACCAGATGCTGGTCGACGCGGACGGACGCCCAGTCGGAGACGTCGTTCCCCGTCGCGTCGGACCTGAAGACCTCCGCGAGTGCGCGCGCGAGTTTCGGGTCATCGACCCAGACGCCCCAGCCACGGTGATTGTGACCACCCACGCCGGACGGTTTCCAGTTCTCCGTGAGGACGAGCGCCCGGTCGTCGACGACGGCGTACTTCGGGTGGTGAAACGAGTACCGGGCCTCGTCGCCACCGACGACCCGAACCGAAACGCCGTGATCCACCAGGTAGTCGAAGACCGCCGCTTCACGCTGGGTCCGCCCGCCGACGGGCGCGTCGTCGACGAGGACGCTGACGGCAACGCCGCGTTCTGCCGCCGACGTCAACGCTCGAGCGACCCGCCACGAGGCGAACGTGTAGCCGCCGAGTAAAATGCGCTCTCTGGCGGTTCGAAGCCCAGAAACCGCCGCGTCTGGCGCGTCGGGAAGCACGAACGCCGTCACGTTCGTAGCACCCGAGTGAACCACCGGACGCGGGTCGACGCCGAGCGGGAACCACCGACAGTCGTCAGCACACAGCAGTCGGTCGCCCTCGGGAGCACGGTCGTACTCGACGGTATCGACGACGGCGCCGTCCAATCTGAGGCGCAGTCGCTCACCGTCGTTTGCCAGCGCGAGCGACGAGGACTCGACGAGGCGTCCATCCGGTCGCGTTCGGTCGACCCCGGAAGCGTCGCTCACGACGACCCGGCCGCTGGCGTCAGAAGGAATCGCGACCGTCGTCTCGCCGTCGGTGAGCGTCCAGTTACCCGGCGTCGGCAGCGACACGACGACGAACTCGCCGCGGTCCTCGGCGTGGTGGGGGTTGGGAGAGACCGAAACGATAGCACCCGTCTGTTCGGCGCTGACGGGCGGCGTCGCCACGAGCGCCAGACAGAGCACGACCACGAGCGAGACCCTGAACACGACACGGGATGGCCCCGGCACCGGTGATAAACCTGCGCTTCGGAGCTTTTTTGGCGCGGTCGGACGCTCCACCGGTATGGTTCAACTCGTGGAACTGCTCCAGCTCGCCGGAAGCGCCGCCGGTGCCATCGGTGGCCTCCTGCTCTTCATCGAGTTCTTTCAACTGCCGAGTTACGTCGAGTTCAACGAGAGCCTCGCCTCGTACCAACTCGAACGGGTCCCCAAGGAGGTCCAGCAGTACACGTGGCTCGGTCGAATCGGAAGCTTTCTGGTCGCGCTCGGGTTCTCGTTCCTGTTTCTCGCGACGCTCATCGGCTAGCATGCTGATTCGAGCCGACGCGTACGAACTCGAGCGGCGAATCCTCGGAGGCGACGAGCGCGACTCCGGTGGCCGACCGACCCGAGTCGACGGGGCCGGAACGTCCGAGCAGCGTGAGATGCTCGAAAATCGAACGATGGGGTCCGCTTATGCGACTTGCTGGGTCGATAACGCTTCGACTGCCCGTTCGGCTTCGGCCTGAACGATGTAGGAACGGTCGTCGGCGTAGTCGGCTGCGACTTCGAGCGCGCGCCTGGTGCCGATTTGCCGGAGTGCCCACGCCGCGGCCGTCCGAACGTTGTCGCTTTCGTCGTTGGCGAGGGTATCCGCCAGTGGGTCGATGGCGCGGGTGTCACCGATGAGACCCAGCGCACGCGCCGCGAAGGGACGCACGTTGTCGTTCTCCATGACCAGTTTGTCGGCCAGCGCCTGCGTCGCGTCCTCGCTGCCGATTTCGCCGAGCGCCTTGAACACCACCTTCTGGAGTTGCGGATCCGAATCGGTGTCGACGTAGTCCAGTAGCGTCTCGACGGCGTCTGTCGCGCCGTCGCCCATCTTTCCGAGCGCCTCGATGCCGGGCTTGTCGCGGCGACTCGCGCGCTGGAACATCTCGTCGTAGGCACCGTCGTCGCCGAGGCGGGTAATCGCGTCGAGGCAGTGTTCCTCCATGAAGTCCGACTCGAGCATGTCGAGAGCGAGTAGAATCATGTCGACGTTGCCGCGCTGTTCCCACACCTTGATGGCGCTCCACTCCGGCGGGTAATCCTTCACGTGGCCGAGCACGTCGTAGAAGCCCTGCGCTTCGAGTTTCTCGCGGACTTCCAGATCGTCCCACTCCTGGGCGTCGTCCAGCCCCGCTTCGAGCTCCTCGGTGGACGCCAGCAACGCGCCGATGTCGTCGGCGTCGTCGTCGGGGTCGAATCCCGCGGCGTCGACGGCCTCGACGACTGAATCGAGCGCCGTGAGCAACGATTCGTCGTCGTCGCCGCTGGGCGCGAAGTCGCCGTCGAGGGTCTCGGAGACGGAGTCGGCGAAGTCCGAAACGACCGCGGCGATTTCTGATTCGCCCTCTTCGGTCCACTCCCCGTCGGTTATCGTCGTCTTCGCGGCCTCGATGTTCTCGACGACATCCTCGGCGTACGGGCCGCGTTCGGCCTCCAACTGCTCTCTGAGGTCGGCCAGCGACGCCTCGAGTTCCTCACGCGGTCCCTCCTCGTCTTCGTCTTCGGGCTCCGGGAGGTCCGCCGACTCCAGGTCGCTCTCGATACTGTCCAGCGTCGTTTCGACGGCGTCGAGGTCAGCCTCTGTCTCCGCCGCGCCGAGGTCTTCCTCGGCAGCGGTGAGACGCACTTCGAGGTCCTCGGCGCTGCTGTCGCTCGACTCGTCCGCGCCGGACGCCTCCGAGTCTGCGTCCGGTGTCTCGTCGTCCCCGTCACTCATATGCACGAATGTCGGTGGGTAGGCCAAAAGAGCGTTTCCCTTCGCGTCACGCGCCCGCGGTGGCGCGTTCACGGTCACACGCGCTCTCACAGCCCTCGCGTGGCCCAGAACGTCGAAACGGACGAAACCGCTGTCGGGTGGGCTCGAAGGCTTATACCCTCGCCGACGTAACCTCGGGTATGGCATCCCGCGACGACGACCTCGACGAACTTCTGGGCGATCTTGAGACGACGCTCGGAGCGCTCCGGCGCGAACTGCAAGAGCGAGAGCGGCCGACCCGTCGCCGCGGGTTCGAACCGCCGACGCCGAGCGACGTCCTCCGGTTCACCGACGAGTACACCATCCCGACGGTCATCGCCGTCCTGGAGGCGAACATCAGAGCGCTCGAACTGCTCCAGCGACTGCTCAGGGTGGCCGACCCCGGCCGAACGACGCGCGAGGGGGCCGCCGAGACGCGGGCGCGACTCGACGACGTTGGCCGAACCGCTCGAAGCGGGATGGAACGCGCGCTGTCGGACCTTCGAACGGCGCTGTCGGAAGCGGACCTCCCGCCTGACAGTGAGTCTCGAACAATCGTCGAAGACGCGCGCGAACTGGCAGAGGAGATAGAGCGCCGACTCGCGGAGACGACGCCCGACCGGCGTCGACAGTCGGTCGACCGATCCACCGGTCGACGTGAAATGGACCGCGCCATCACCATCGAGGTGTTCGATGAAGACGAGAAGCGAGACGCAGACGAGAGGAGCGACAACGCTGCTGAGGAGACAACGGTCAACGTCGACGCAGAACTCGATTCGATAAAGCGAGAAGTCCGCGGTGAGGACACATCCGACGAGGACGACACGGACTCGGACCCGCGGAGCGACGAAGCGGATTCCTGAACCGGTCGTGAGGTCTCAGACCGGTTCGAACCGGTAGCCGTCCCAGCGTTGGCTCTCGGGGTCGCGGATTCCTGCCTCGGGGTCGCGGAGTTCCGCGACGTACACCGGTCTGACCTCGTCGCCGATGGAGACATCCAGCGATGACTCGTCGGCGGCGGTAGCGTCACCGGTCGGCAACTGGCCGATAGCCCGGACGGGTTCGCCGTTCACGTCGAACTCCACGATTGCGAGGTGGTTCGGCGCGCGAACGCCCGGTGGGGTCGCCACGCTCGTCGTCCACGTGACTATCGTCGCCGTGTACTCGCTCAGGTCGACCCGATCGACCGCCTCCTCGCCGCTGGGACCGATGGGGTGGCCGGGGTAGGTGATACTCCCGTCGGGATAGCGGTAGGCTTCCATCATGCTGCGGCCTCCAGAATCGTCGTCGTGACGCAGTTACCGAAGCCGCCGACGTTGCACGCGAGGCCGACGTCGCAGTCGACCTGTCTCGGGCCAGCCTCACCGACGAGTTGTTTGTAAATCTCGTACACCTGTGCGACGCCGCTGGCACCGAGGGGGTGGCCCTTGGACTTCAGGCCGCCGGACGTGTTGATTGGCAACTCTCCGTCGCGGTCGGTGACGCCCTCCTCGACCGCTTTCCACCCCTCTCCTTTCTCGAAGAAACCGAGGTCCTCGCTCTGGAGGAACTCGAGGATGGTGAACATGTCGTGGAGTTCGGCGACGTCGATATCGCCGGGGCCGCGCTCGGCCATCTCGTATGCGATGTCTGCGGACTCGACGACGCCCCGCATAGTCGTCGGGTCTGCGCGCTCGTGGACGACGTGTGTGTCGGTCGCGCCGCCGATACCGCTCACGACGGCGTAGTCGTCGGTGTACTCGCGGGCGATAGACTCCGGACAGAACATGAGGGCCGCGCTGCCGTCGGTGATGGGACAGAAGTCGTACAGGCGAAGCGGGTCGGCGACGATCGGCGACTCCAGCACCGTCTCGAGGTCGACCTCCTTTCTGAACTGGGCGTGTGGATTGTCGACGCCGTTCTTGTGGTTCTTCACCGCCACTTTTGCGAGGCTCTCGCGGGGTGCCCCGTACTCGTGGAGGTACAGTCTCGCGGTCAGCCCCGCGAAGCTCGGGAGCGTCACGCCGTGTTTGTACTCGACGGGGTGGGTGAGCGACGCGATGACGTCGGTCGCCTCCGCCGTCGTTCGATGGGTCATCTTCTCGCCGCCGACGAGGAGCGTCATGTCGCTCGCACCGGAGGCGACGGACTGCCACGCGGCGTACGCGCCAGCGCCGCCACTCGAACTCGTCTGGTCGATGCGAGCGGTGTACGCCGGCATCGCCGCCAGGTCGTGAGCGAGCGCGTTCGGCACACCGGTCTGGCCCTCGAACTCGCCGCTGGCCATGTTCGAGACGTACAGATGCTCGACTTCGTCAGGAGTGACACCGGCGTCGTCGAGACAGGCGATTCCCGCCTCGGCCAGCAAGTCGCGAATCCAACCGTCGCGCTTGCCGAACTGCGTCATCGACGCACCGATAATCGCAACGCGGTCCATACCGGATGCGTGTGGGCCACCCGCTTACCCGTTTCCCTTCCTCCACGTACCGATTCGAGTGGACTCGCCGCGGCTTCGAGTCATCTCAAACGATTTAACGGACCCTCCGAAAGAGATGGGGTATGGACATCGAGGAACTCGCGCCCACAGTCGGCGTCGTCGCCTGCGTCGCGCTCGTGGCATCGTATCTCGCGCCCTTCGTCCTCATTCCGGATGCGGGAACCGGTCTCGGACTCTACTACGGGGCTGGCCCCCTGGGTGCAGGTGGGCTAGTCTTCCTGGCACTGCTCGACATCGTGGTGCTTCTCGCGGGGAAACAGGGGAGAACGGACGACGCCATCGCGTCGGGACTCGCCTTCGCGCTCGGGATGGCTATCCTCGCCATTTCGATACTCTGGGCGACTGCCGTCAACGTTCAGGATCTCTACAACTTTCCCGCCCCGTGGATTGTCGATCACAGATGGCTCGTCGTCGCGGTTTCGGGACTGGTCCCCGCCAGCGCCGCCGCCTACGCCTACGCGGTGCTGAATCGATAGGTCCCGCCGGCCTCGACCGACATCGTCAGCCGGTTCTGCACCCACGAGTCGAAAGGCCCTTATGAGGTCGCCGGGTAGGTGTGGGTGGACTAGGTCGGGCAGTTAGGCCCTGCTCCCCGCCCACAATAGAGTCTTCAGTGGGGACCGAACGCCGAAGGCGTCCGGTCAGACCGACTCGGACCCCGGAAGCCAACGTAGAAACCTCGTCCCACGGGGACAGCGGTCTGCGGGACTCGTCCGCAGGGACGACCCACCGCAGTTCGTCGGCGGTACCCCGTCAGGCGCGGAAGCGAGCAGCGGACCGTTGGACGTGCGTCGCTCGTGGGGTCGCGGGGTGGAGGAGGCAACCGAGACTACCCGTGTTCGGAACGCCGGGCAATCTCGGCACGTCCGCACTCATATTCCATACCGTCGCCACAGACAGAGAGTGGACACGACACGAGACTCCCCGAGGCCCCGCGGATCGTCGACTTCGCACCGACGGGCGCGTTACAATCCGAGGTCGAACGCCCGGTTGACCGTCAAAATGAGCAATACGACGGCGAAGAGCGCGCCGAGGGCGAGAAACGACACCCCCCAGCTGAAGACGTCGACGAGTACCCCGACGACGACTGACCCGAGTGCGCCGAGTACGCCGGCGATGGTTCGAACCAGCCCGATTCTCCTGCCGGCTTCGGCATCTGACAGTCCGTCCATCAAGCGGGCGAGCATGGCGGGATAGCTGCTCGCGCCGATGCCGACGAGGACGAGACCGGCCCCGATACTCACCAGACTTCCGCCGAAGACGAGCACGGAAAAGCCGAGCGCACCCGACAGCATACACGCGCCGATCGCCAGGTCGCGTCCGTAGCGGTCGGCGTACATTCCGATAGCGACGTTCGAAGACCCCAGGACGACGAAGTACGCGGAGAAGGCCGTCCCGGCGAGTGTCGCGCTCCTCGAGTGGTGGTTGATTATGAACGACGGTAAGAACGAGGCGAGCCCCTGCCAGATGAACATACTTGCGATCATGAGACACAGCGTGAACGCGACGTTCGGCCGCGAGAGGAACCCCACTATCGTCCCGAGTTCGAGGTCTTCGCGCATCGGTTCGTCTGGATTCGCGGGTTTCGTGGGGCGAATCAACCACATCACGAGGAGGAAGACCGGGACTCCGGCCACCGTTCCGATCACGACTGCCGGACGCCACCCGTACTGGAACCCGATCCAGACGGCCGCGACAGGGGCGAGCAACCCAGCAAGCGGCCCCCCGAGCGTGTGAATCCCGATGGCCGTCCCCACGTTGTCGTGGAGTTTCGACAGGAGTACCGTCGCGGGCGTGTAGTGGAGGCCGGCCGTCGACCCGATGACGACTGCAAAGAGGAGAAACGCACCGAACACCGGTGAGAGCGCGAGCAACAGACTGCCGAGGGCAGTCCCGCCGACAGCGACGAGGATGACGACTCGCTCGCCGAACCGGTCGGTAACGATGCCACTCGGGAACTGCGAGAGCGCGTAGGCGAGCCACATCCCGGTCAAGGCCAGCCCGATGAGCGCGTTACTGAGTCCGAAGTCCTCGACAATCAACGGGACGACCGGACTGATGGCCAACCGTGCGACCATCGTGGAGAAGAACGCGACCATACACAAGACGAGAACGACGTTTCGGTACTCCCCCATCACAGTGTTCGTGTATCCGGTGCGTTCCTCCTTGCCGTAAAGATGACTCTCGCGTGCGGACGGCATCGAGACGGAGGGAATCCGAGAACGCGTCGCAGGTTCGAAGCGGGTCCGTGAGCGTTACTGGGCCTGGGCTGGCGCAGCCTCGGTTTCCTCGGCGGTGGGTCCCTCGCGCGGAGCGTCTTTCGCCGCGGTCTTTGCCTCCGTGAGTTCCCGTTCGATATCCTCGCGCCCGCGCTTGAACTCACCGAGGGCCTGTCCGGACGACCGGGCGAGTTGGGGGAGCTTGTTCGCTCCGAACAGGAGCACGACGATGAGCAGGATAATCAGGAGTTCGGGACCGCCGGGGATGCCGGGGAAGAGTGGTACGAGGTTCATTATAACCGAACAGTATACGACAGCAGTCATTATCAATGTAGCTGTCAGGCTGATAACACGGTTTACACCGAAACCCAAACGGCTCTTTGTCCCTTCGCTAGGGCTATCTCCCGACCCGACAGTACGTGAGCCATGGAAGTCTCACGACGGACACTCATGCAGGCACTCGGCGGCGGGTCCATGCTCCTCACCACGGGATTCGCTGGGTGTCTGTCCAGAGGCGACGGTGCCCGAACGGACGGTGGTGATAACGGCGACGGCGGTGACGGCGGGAGTAACGATGGTGACGGAGTCACCCAGACCCCGATACGCCTCGTCGACGAACGAATAGAGACCGTGAACGCGGACTGTCTGACGGGGTCCGAGCGGACGGGAGCGACGATCGAGGTGGACGACCGCGAGGTGCGCGTCGAGGGCCAGATACGGACGCCAACGCCGTGTTACGAGGCGGTCTACGCCGGAGAGAACGTCGTCGTCGACACCATCGAACTCTACGTCGAAGCCGAACCAGACGGAAGCGAGGGATGCGTCGAGTGCGTCGGTCTGGTCGAGTTCGAACTGACTGGCCGATTAGAGGGAGAGATGCCCGAAGAAATCGTCGTCACTGTCGACGAAGACGCGACCGTGACGTGGTCGAACAGCGCGTAGCCGTCGCCACCGACGGTGCTGCCACCAGTCGAGACACGTTACAGGTCGGTCATCGCGCGGGATACGTTACAGGCCGGTCATCACGTCGGTACTGCCGCACTCCGGACACTGCGTCATCGTGCCCAGTGGCGGTGACATCACCTCCTTCCACTCGTCGGCACCGGACGCTGCCGTAAACCCACAG
Source organism: Halobacteriota archaeon (assembly GCA_051747545.1). Classification (GTDB taxonomy): domain Archaea; phylum Halobacteriota; class Halobacteria; order Halobacteriales; family Haloferacaceae; genus JBNJGG01. The sequence continues at coordinate 9,331 of JBNJGG010000051.1, forward strand.
TTTCGACACCGAGACGGTCGCTGTACGGTTGTGTGCAGAGCCATGTGTTGTCATACGACAAGGAAGCAAATAGATGTTCGGCGACGTTTCAGTTCGCACACCCCACTCGGCAATCGCTCCGAACTCAACTCGTCGTCAGGCCGCCGTCGACGACGAGGGAGTGACCGTTCACGTACTCCGAGAGGTCGCTCGCGAGGTAGACGGTGGCGGCGGCGACGTCGTCCGGTGTGCCCCGACGGCGCGAGGGAAGTGACTCGACGATGTCGTCTATCTCCGCGGGGGTCCGGGGAACGTCCTGGTGAGTCATCTGTGTGTCGATGATGCCGGGGTGAATCGCGTTCACCCGGATGCCGTACGGACCCATCGCGTCGGCGAGTGCGTACGTCATCAGACGTATCGCGCCCTTCGAAGCGCAGTAGGTCACCCAGTTGCCGACGCCCCGAATGCCGGACGTACTCGACATGTTGACGATTTTTCCGCCGTCGGACTCGGCCATTCGTTGCCCGGCGATTTGTGCGCCGAAGAACGTTCCCTTCACGTTCACGTCCATGATCCGCTGGTACTCGTCCTCGGTGACCTCGAACACGTCGTTGTGCGAGAACACCCCGGCGTTGTTCACCATCACGTCGATACCCCCCAGTTCCTCCGCGGCGTCGACGGCCGCCCGGAGGTCGTCGAGGTCGGTCACGTCGCACTTGACGAACGTGGCGGCGGCGTCGGTCTCGTCTTCGATGCGCTCGACGGTGGTCGGGCCGGACTCGCGTGGCGACTCGCGGATGTCCGCGACGACGACGTCCGCGCCCTCCTCGGCTAATCTGACGGCTATCGAGCGACCGTTGCCGCTCGCCGCGCCGGTGACGACGGCGACGCAGTCGGTGAGAAGTTCGTCCATGCGAGCCGTTGTCGTACTGGGGTATTATGTGTGGCGACGCCTCCGGCTCACCGAGGTCGGGAAATATATCCCTGGAGGTCGGAGTATCCACTATGCAGCACCTGCCTCTGCAATCCCTCTCCGAGGGCCGAGTCCAGAACTACGTCGGCGGGGAGTGGACGACCATCGGTGGCGACGACGGACAGGACGTGATGAATCCGGCGACCGGGGAACGACTGGCGTACGTCCCCTTCAGCGCACCGGCCGACGTCGACGTTGCGGTCGAACGAGCGCGCGAGGGGTTCGAAGCGTGGCGGAAGACGCCCGTCGAAGAGCGCATCCAGCCGCTCTTCCGGCTGAAACACCTCCTCGACGAACACCAGGAGGAACTCGCCGAGATTCTCGTCCAGGAGCACGGCAAGACGAAAGCGGAGGCGATGGGCGAACTCCGCCGCGGAATCGAGAACGTCGAGGTCGCCTGCGGCGTCCCCACGATGATGCAGGCGGGCTTCCTGGAGAACGCCGCCCCGGACATCGACGAGGCGGCCGTCAGACAGCCGCTGGGCGTGTTCACCGCCATAACGCCCTTCAATTTCCCGGGGATGATTCCGCTGTGGTTCCTCCCCTACGCAGTCGCGTGCGGAAACGCGTTCATCTTGAAACCGAGCGAGCGCGACCCCCTCGTCCCGCAGCGACTGTTCGAACTGATAGACGAGGCGGGGTTCCCCGACGGCGTCGTGAACCTCGTCAACGGCGGCCGCGACACCGTCGGGGCCCTCCTCGAGCACCCCGGCGTCGAGGGCGTCTCCTTCGTCGGGTCGACCCCCGTCGCGAAGCACGTGTACGCGACCGCGGCCGAGCACGGCAAACGCGTGCAGGCGCAGGGTGGCGCGAAGAACCACATCGTCGTCTCGAAGAACGCCGACCTCCCGTTCGCCGCCGAGCAGACCGTGGGGTCGGCGTTCGCCAACGCCGGCGAGCGCTGTCTGGCCAACCCGGTGGCCGTCGTCGAAGAGTCCGTCTACGACGAGTTCGCGGAGCTCGTCGTCGAGGAAGCCGGAGACATCGTCGTCGGCGACGGACTCGACGACGGCGTCACGATGGGGGCGCTCATCACCCCGGAGCACAGACAGCGGGTTCTCGAGTACGTCGAGACGGGGCTCCGAGAGGGAGCCGAACTCCTGCTGGACGGGCGAGACGCGGACGTACCGGCGGAGGGGACGTTCCTCGGGCCGACGGTGTTCGGCGACGTCACCCACGACATGGCCGTCGCCCGCGAGGAGATTTTCGGACCCGTGCTGGCGTTGATTCGCGCGGCCGACTTCGACGAGGCCCTCGAGATTCAGCGGGCGAGCGACTTCGGCAACGCCGCGAGCCTCTTCACCCAGGACGGCGGCGAGGCCCGTCGCTTCCGACACGAGGCCGAGGCCGGAAACCTCGGGGTAAACGTCGGGACGGCGGCCCCGATGGCGTTCTTCCACTTCGGCGGGCGCAAGGACTCGTTCTTCGGGGACCTCCACGCGCAAGGCGACGACATGATCCGGTTCTACACCGACGAGACCGTCTACATCGAGCGCTGGCCGAACGCGGGCGAGTAGGTCGCGGCGCGGCCGTGTCGGACCTACACCAGCATCCGAATGGTCTCGACGATGTCGTCGGTGTCGGGGACGACCTCCTGCTCTAGCGGCGGGCTAAACGGGATGGGAACGTCGTCGACGCCGAGACGCTGGACCGGGAAGTCGAGGTCGAAGAACGCCTCCTCGGTTATTCTCGTCGCGATTTCCGACTGCGTGCCGAAACTGAGCGGCGTGTCGTCGACGACGAGGCACCGACCGGTCTTGCGAACGCTGTCGGCGATTGTGTCCACGTCGAGCGGCGAGATAGTGCGGGGGCTCACGACTTCGACGCTCACGTCCTCCGCGGCGAGTTGCTCGGCCGCCTCCAGCGCGTTCCAGAGCTGGACCTGCGTCGCCACCACGGTCACGTCGTCGCCGTCGCGCTCGACCGCAGCTTGCCCGATGGGGAACTCGTAGTCGGCGGTCGGGACTTCCCCCGAGCGGTTGTAGATGCCCGAGTGCTCGAACACCATCACCGGGTCGTCGTGCCTGATGGCGGCGGTGAGCAGCCCTTTCGTGTCCTCCGGGGTCGAGACGCAGACGACTTTGATGCCCGGAATCGCCGCAATCCAGTTGTGCAGCGCCTGCGAGTGCTGGGCGGCGGCCTCGTAGCCCATCGTGTTCTGGGTCCGAATCGTGAGCGGGATGTCCAGTTCGCCACCGAACATGTACCGCATCTTCGCGACCTGGTTCAGCAGCTGGTCGCCGGGGACGCCGAGAAAACCCGAGTACATGATTTCGACGACGGGTCGCATCCCGGTCGCCGCGGCACCGAGACCGCTCCCGACGATGGCGACTTCGCTGATAGGCGTGTTTCGAATGCGCTCCTCGCCGAACTGGTCCTCGAGACCTTCGAGCGTGTTGAACGCGCCACCACGACCGGCGACGTCGATTCCCTGGACGAACACGCGATCGTCGCGTTCCATCTCCGCGGCGATGGTCTGGCCGACCACCTCTCTGACGGTGAGCTCCGCAGTGTCTGGTTGGCTCACGGGCTACACCTCCTCCCCGTAGAGCCCTTCGTAGGCCGCCTCTGGGTCGGGGAACGGGTTCTCGCGGGCGAACTCGATAGCCTCCTGAATCTCGGTCTGGACCTCGGATTCGAGTGTCTCGTACTCGTCCTCGGTGAGGACGCCCTCGTCGATGAGCCGCCGGGGGTACGTTCGCAGCGGGTCCTTCGCTCGCCACTCGTCGAGTTCGACCTCGTCGCGGTAGAACTCGGTGTCGCCCTCGTGGTGTCCCTCGAACCGGTAGGCGACGCACTCGACGAGCTGGGGTCCCTCGCCGTTTCGAGCGCGCTCGACGGCGTCGGTAGCGGCCTCGTACACCGCCTCGACGTCCATTCCGTCGACCTGCTCGCGCCTGGCCCCGTAGGGTTCGCCGTACACCGTGAGATCGTCGAGCGACTCCTCGGGGTGGTGTTCCTCGACGCCGCTCATCTCACCGTACTGGTTGTTCTCGACGATACCGACGAGGGGTAAGTCCCACACGCCGGCGAGGTTGAACGCCTCGTGAAACGCGCCCTGTGAGAGGGCACCGTCCCCGAAGAACGAGACGGCGACCTGGTCGCTCCCGCGCATCTGCGCCGAGAGGGCCGCCCCGCAGGCGATGGGAATCCCACCGGCGACGATACCGTTCGCACCGAGCATCCCGGCGTTCACGTCCGCGATGTGCATCGAACCACCCTTGCCACCGCAGTAGCCGTCGGCCCTCCCGTACAGTTCGGCCGCCATCCGCTTCGTGTCGAGTCCCATGGCGATACAGTGACCGTGGCCCCGGTGAGTGCTGGTGATGAAGTCGTCGTCCAGCGCGTGACAGACGCCCGTCGCAATCGCCTCTTCACCGATGTAGAGGTGCAGAAAGCCGGGCACTTCGCCGTCGGCGTAACGAATCTGCATCTGCGACTCGAATTCGCGGATTCGACGCATGGTGCGCAAGAGGTCTATTCGGTCGGACGAGTCGAGGGCGATTTCGTCACCCCCGCCATCGTGATAAACCATGCTAGGTGTGTGGTGGGTTACCGTAGTTAATCTAGGGGCGAGTGAACCGCAGAGTGAACGACCGAACGACGCGTGGAACAGCGACCCCCGGGGAGGACTGACGAACCTCAGACTCGCGTCCAGTCGACGGCGACCGGAAGGTCCTCCGAGAGCGAGCGGGAGACGTAACAGGCGCGCTCGGCCTTCGTCACGACCTGGTCGAGGTCTGACACATCGGCGTCGGTCTCCAGTTCGAGTTCGAGTTCGACCGCCTCGAGCGAACCACGAGGCGGCGTTCCGCGAACTGTCGTCGCCACGCTGTCGATGGCGACGTCGTCACGCCGCGCACGATCCGTGACCGCCAGTGCGAGACACGAACCGAGCGCACCGAGCAGGTGATCGACCGGCGACGGTGCCGACCCGGTGCCACCGACCTCCTCGGGTTCGTCGAAGGCGACGTCACCGAACGCGGTTCGGTACCGACCGACGAACCCGCCACTGGTTTCGACGCGAACCTCGCGTTCGTCCAAGGTCGGTTCGGTGGGAACGCTCGCCTCGAAGTAGCCCGCGAGTCTCGCCTCGTCGGTCAGACACTCGACGATGCGGTCGAGGAATCTGGCAGCGTCGGCACCGTTGACCACGCGGTGGTCGAACGAGAGGCTCAGCGTCATCGACTCGTCGTCGCGGATTCGACCCACGCCGAGGATAGCGATCTGCGGCGGGTTGATGACGGGGTCGAAGTCGTCGACGCCGTACGGGCCGAGGTTGGAGACGGTGAACGTGCCGCCCGAGAGGTCGTCCATCGAGAAGTCGCCGGAGTCGACGCGCGCTGTGAGCGCCGTCCGAATCGCGTGCACCGACTCCGCGCTCCGCTCGGCGACCGACGGAATCACCGGCGTGAGCAGCCCTCGTTCGACGTCGACGGCGACGCCGAGGTTCACCTCCTCGACGAGTTTGTGTTCGCCCTCCTCGAAGAGCGCGTTGAAGTCGGGGAACGCAGTGAGTGCGTCGGCAACCCCCTTGAGAAGGAGGTCTGTCAGCGAGGCGTCGGCCCCGTCGACCGACTCGGCCGCCGCCGTGACGGCCCGCAACGCCGAGACGTCGAAGGACCGGTTCAGCGTGACGTGGACGGCGTTCGAGTAGCTCTCACCGAGCCGTTTCGCGATTGTTCGCTGGATACCGGTCAACTCTCGCGTCTCGGAGATCGTCTGAGACTTCTCGTACCCCTCTGGTGTCGGTTCTCCGATGGCCTCGTCGCTACCTGCCTCAACCTCGGTGGCGCGCGATTCGAGGAACTCCTCGACGTCGCTCTCGGTGATGACTCCCTGCGGCCCGGTTCCGTCGATGCCGGCGAGATCGACGCCGGCCTCGTTGGCTCGCCGTCTCGCGCCCGGAGTGGCTCTGACGGATTCTCCCGCGTCGCGCTCGGCAGAACCGGCGTCGGAATCGGTGGCGCGGGTCGCCCGTCCAGGCGCCGACTCAGTGGCTGCTTCGTCACTCGACTCGGCCGCCTCGGGGAGTTGCGCGAGGTACTCGGAGAGGTCCTCGCTCGCCCCGGCCACCACGCCGATTGGCGTGCCCGGTTCGACCACCCCACCCTCGGGGACGGCGATGCGGCGAAGCACGCCGTCCTCCCGAGCCTCGACCTCGTGAGACGCTTTCTCCGATTCGACCACGACGAGAACATCGCCCGCGACGACTTCGTCGCCCTCGTCGACGCTCCACTCGACGACAGTCCCCTCGTCCATAGACATGCCCAACTGCGGCATCCGAATGACGTATCCCATGCGTTAACACGTGTTGGCGAGACGGTAAAAAGTCTCACACGCGAATTTCGTCCGGCAAGCCGTCGCGCTCCCGATTCAGCCGCCGCCAAATCAGGGTCGACAAAATCACGGACGACGCCGAGTCACTGAGCGGTCCACCCGCCGTCGATGGTGAGCACCGACCCGGTAACGAACGAACTGGCCTCCGAGGCGAGGTACACCGCGCCGCCGACGACTTCTTCCGGGTCGCCGAATCGGTCGAGCAGGTGGAGTCGGCGCATCGCCTCGTACCACTCCTCGTCGGCCATGGCCTCCCGAACCAGCGGCGTCTTCATGTACCCCGGTGCCATCGCGTTGACGCGAACGTCGGGTGCCCACTCCACGGCGAGCACCCTGGTGAGCTGGATGACGCCCCCCTTGCTGGAGGCGTACGCCGACTGGTTGGCGTTGGCGACGAGACCGAGCGCCGACGCCATGTTGACGACGCTGCCGGACCCCTGTTCGACGAGGGGTTCGCCGAGGACTTTCGCCGCCAGGAAGACGCCGGTGAGGTTGAGG
>JBNJGG010000052.1:0-15692 GCA_051747545.1 Halobacteriota archaeon
GGGCGCGTACGGCGTGTGCGCGCCGACAGAGACCGTCGCGCCGTCCGCCTCGATTCCCTGCATCTCGTCGACCTGCCCGATGTCGACGACGTGGTCCGGGCTCGCGAGCCCCGACTTCATCGTCGGGAGCAGGCTGTGCCCGCCGGCGAGAATCTCTGCGTCGGAATGGGTAGAGAGGAGTTCGAGAGCGTGGTCGACGCTCTCGGCGCCGTGGTACTCGAACTCGCTGGGGTACATTACTGCTCACCCCCCTCGGCGTTGATGGCACGCCAGACGCGCTCGTTCGTCAGTGGCATGTCGACGTGGTCGATACCGAACGGTTCGAGCGCGTCGCAGACTGCGTTGACGACCGCCTGCGGCGACGCGATGGTCCCGGCCTCACCGACGCCCTTGACGCCGAGCGGATTGTGCGGGCTCGGCGTGACCGTCGAGTCGGTCTCCATCGACGGGACGTGCTCGGCCTTCGGGACGGTGTAGTCCTGCATCGACCCCGTGATGAGTTGCCCGCTGTCGTCGTAGACGGCCTGTTCGTACAGGGCCTGCCCGACGCCCTGTGCGACACCGCCGTGAATCTGCCCCTCGACGATTTTCGGGTTGATCTGATTGCCGACGTCGTCGACGGCGACGTACTGGTCGATGTCGATTTCGCCGGAGTCGGGGTCGACTTCGACGACTGCGGCGTGGACGCCGAACGGGAACACGAAGTTCTCGGGGTCGTAGAAGGACGTCGCCTCGAGCCCCGGTTCCATCCCCTCCGGTAGGTCGTGGGCGAGATACGCTTGCAGGGCAACCGTCTGGATGTGCATCGACCGTTCTGGTGCGCCACTGACGAAGAACTCGCCCTGCTCGAACTGGATGTCGTCGACGCCGGCTTCGAGTTGGTGAGCCGCGATTTGCCGCGCCTTCTCGACCAGCTTCTGGGAACTCTTGACGACGGCGCTCCCGCCGACCGCGGCGCTCCGACTGCCGTACGTCCCCATCCCCTGCGGGATCTCCTCGATGCCGAGTTCGTGGGCGACGATCTGGGCGAACGTGGTGTGGTGACCCTGTCCGTGCCCGGAGGTGCCGACGTAGGCGGTCACCGTCCCCGACGGCTGGAACCGAACGAGCGAACTCTCCCAGAGACCGGCCTGGGCTCCGAGTTGACCCGCCAGTTCGGACGGGGCGAGTCCGCACGCCTCGATGTACGCCGAGAAGCCGATACCGAGGTATCGACCCTCGTCGCGGGCGCGCTCCTGTCGGTCACGGAACTGCTCGTAGTCGAGCAGTTCCAGCGCTCGGTCGAGCGGTTTCTCGTAGTCGCCGCTGTCGTAGACGACGGCGACCGGCGTCTGGTGTGGGAACTCGCCGACGAAGTTTTGCCGTCGAAACTCCGCGGGGTCCATCCCGAGTTCAGCCGCCGCCAGATAGACGAGGCGCTCGACCACGAACGACGCCTCCGGACGACCGGCACCGCGATAGGCGTCGACCGGCGGGACGTTCGTGAACGCGCCGGTCACCGAGCAGTGGATGGCCGGGATGTCGTACTGCCCCGACAGCAGCGTCCCGTACAGGTACGTCGGGACCGCCGGCGCGAACGTCGAGAGGTACGCGCCGAGGTTGGCCTTCGTGTCGACACGAAGACCGGTGATGGTTCCGTCGTCGTCGAGCGCCATCTCGGCGTGGGTCAGGTGGCCACGGCCCAGCGCGTCGGTCAGATACGACTCCGACCGGGTCGCCTGCCACTTCACCGGTCGCTCGACCTGTTTTGCGCTCCACGCGACGAGCGCCTCGTCGACGTAGTGGTGAATCTTCGACCCGAACCCGCCGCCGACGTCCGGCGCGCGCACCCGAAGTTTGTGTTCGGGGTGGTCGATGACGCCCGACATGAGCAGGCGGTGCAGATGCGGGTTCTGCGAGGTCATGTGGACTGTGAGTTCGTCGTCGGCAGGGTTGTACTCGGCAACCGCCGCCCGTGGCTCCATCGCGTTCGGGATGAGCAGCTGGTTTTCGAGGTCGATGTCGACGACGTGGTCGGCCGCGTCGAACGCGGCGTCCGTCTCGCCGGCGTCGCCGATCTCCCACGTGAAGGCGGTGTTGCTGCCCACGTCGTCGTGGAGGACGGGCGCGCCGGCTTCGAGGGCCTCGCCGGGGTCGGTCACCGCGTCGAGTCGTTCGTACTCGACCTCGATGCGGTCGACGGCGTCGTGGGCGAGGTATCGCTCCTCGGCGACGACGACGGCGATGGCGTCCCCCTGGTACCGGACCCGGTCGGACGCCAGGATGGGGTGGTCGACCTGTTCGAGCGTGTCGAGCAACCATCCCGTTGGAATGTTCCCCGAAACGTCGATGTCGTCGGCAGTGAAGACAGCCACGACCCCGTCGATGGCCGCTGCCGCGCTCGTATCGACGCTCTCGATTCGCGCGTTGGCGTGTTGGCTCCGCTTGATCGCCAGGTGCGTCATCCGGGGACGCTGGATGTCGTCGGTGTACTCGGCGTTACCGGTCAGAAGCGCTGGGTCCTCCCGGCGCACGATTGCCGAGCCGAGAATGTCCGCCGCGTCGACCTCGTCAGGTTTGTACGACTGGACACCCACGGTTAGTCACCTCCTCCATCGGTGGCGACTTCCTGCGTCCGCATCTGTTCGGCCGCGTTCTCGACCGCACGGACGATGTTCTGATAGCCCGTACATCGGCAGAGGTTGCCTTCGAGTGCCTCGCGAATCTCGGCTTCCGTCGGGTCGGGGTTCTCTTCGAGGAACTGCGTCGCGGTCATCATCATCCCCGGCGTGCAGTAGCCACACTGCAGGCCGTGTTCTTCCTGGAATCCACGCTGGATGGGATGGAACTCGCCGCCCTCGGCCAACCCTTCGACGGTCGTTATCTCGCCGCCGTCGGCTTGGACTGCGAGGACCGTACAGGATTTGACCGCATCGCCGTCGAGGTGAACCGTACACGCGCCGCACAGACTGCTCTCACAGCCCACGTTCGGCCCGGTATAGCCGAGTTCGTCTCGGAGCGCGTGGATGAGAAGCGTCCGTGGCGCGACGCGTAAGTCGTGTGTTGTCCCGTTTACTGCGAGTGTGATTTCGTGTGTCATGTCATCGTTTGTAAGTAGGTCGTTCCAGCGCCTGTACACCCGTTCGGTTCGAATCGATGCGTCTGTCCAGCACTGCGGGGACGACGGACGCCACTATGCGTATGGCTAACTTTCGGCATATATAATGATTTATCGTTGTGTAATAAGCATTCCTCCCAGTACCCCCCACTGGGACGAACTGTTACGAAGAATAACGGAACTGCCGTCTCTGAGATGGGCACTCACGGTGGCGAAAATATACCGAATACCCAAACACTCGTCGTGACCGGAACATTCCTGCTACAAACAGATTTTGACTCGGGTGTCAGATGATTAGCACGCGCTCCACGTTGGCCCTGTTGCTGGCCCTCGGTGTCGTCGCCGCCGTGCCGGTTGCGGTGGCCACCGGTGACGACAGCCTCGAACCGAACGACAGTCCGTCGACCGCGGCGGAGGTGACCAGTCCGAACACGTACACCGGTCTCACGGCGAGTACTCAAGACCGTGACTGGTACGCCCTCTCGCTGGCCGCCGGTGACACGATTACCGTGTACGTGAACGTCACCAACGGCCACAACGGAAACGCAGTGCTGGGCATCTGGAACGACTCGAACGGAGACGGGTCGGTCAGTAACCGCATCACCTACGCGAACAAGTACGCACAGAACGAGACTGTGACGTTCACGGCGGCCACCGCCGGGACGTACTACGTCGACGTCTCGGTCAGTGCGGGTTCGAGTATCGACTACGAACTCGGACTGGCCGGTGAGGCAACCGGCGGTAGCGGTTCGAGCGACGACGGCGACAGCGGCGGCGACGGCAGCAGCGGCGACGGTTCGAACGACAGTTCGGTGTTCACGGCCCCGATTCCGGGCGTGGGCGGCCAGAACCCACCGACCGACACCGACGGTGACGGGAAGTACGACGACGTCAACGGTGACGGAAAGGCGACCTTCGGCGACGCTATCGCGCTCGCCTTCGCAGACACGAGCGGCCTCTCCGCACAGCAGACCGCGGCACTCGACTTCGACGACGACGGCGACGCCGACTTCGAAGACGCCATCGCGCTGGCGTTCCTGTAACGTCGGCCGGTGAGAGACGAACCAACTTCTTCTGTGTCGGGTTCGTGACCTCGGGTTGGCGTGACACGTCGGCACGAACGGCAAAAAAAATATCGCCGTCTCGTCTGCGCTCCTACGAAGAGTGGACTGTAACGGTCGGTTCGTTCGGGTGCGCGAGCGCGACCAGCGTGTACACCGGCGACCGCCGGTAGTAACCCTCGATTTTCTCGACGCCGTCGTCTGTCAGGTTCGTCCCCGACACGTCAACGTCAATCGTTAACTCCCCGTACATTTCGTCGGCCTTGTCGGTGTCGAGAATGCCGAACAACATCCGGAGGTCGACTGGAGCACGAACGCGCGTGGAAATCTCGTCGACGTGAAGACCCTCGCGAATCGCGTTGAACGCGATGGTCCCGTTGATGCACGCGGTGAGGCCCGCGAGCGCCCCTTCGATAGCCTCGTATCGGTCAGTCGGTTCGAGGTAGGCCATCGCCTCTTCGAGTTCAGGGGGTAAACCGAACGTCAGGGTGTGACTGCGCTCTCTGACCATCTCCTCGCCCCCGAGGCTCCATTCGCCGATAGTTGCACGCGTACGGTTGACGACCTCCTCGGCGACACCCGACGCTCGGAATTCGATCATCGCCTCGTCGGGGTTCGCCGCAACCCAGTCGATGAACGCCTGGTGGTCGGCGACGTTCACACCGTCCTCAACTTTGCTCTGCCGTGATTGGTCTATTGCCATCTCGCCTCAGAGCGTGTAGGGCACTATTAATAATAACGAATTTTTGTGGGCGACGGGACTGTCTACGAATGGATACGGACGTATTCACCGAGTACCGTCCGAATTACCCCCACGTTTCGGCCGAAGTCGACGTGAGATGAAGGTGGTGAGACGAGGAGTGAGTCGATAGAACGGTCCAGACCACATCTACGACGTTTATATTCTCGCCGTCGGTGTCTCGCCACATGGAACTCGGATCAGTCTCACCGGTGTCAGTACTCGTCGCCGCGCTGGGCGTCTTCGTCGCTCTCGTCGGAGTTATGACGCTTGTCGGCATGCCGTGGCGCTACGCCAGCGGCGGTGCGCTGCTGGCGGTTCTGCGAATCGCTGGCTCGCTGCTTGCAATCGGCGGCGGCGGCGCGCTCGCGTGGCTCTCGCTTCGGGAGTGAGGAGAGTCGGTACCGAGCGAGACGGAAGGGTCGGGTCACGCGAACGCGCCCCGGCGTCGCCACTCGTCGATGAGCGTCGGGAGAACGATGCCACCGCCGAAGAGGGCGACGAAGTCGAGCGCGTCGCTGTCCGTGAACCCGCCGGTTAGATACCACGCCGTGAGGCCGAGGAACGTGAACGCGATGGTGATTTTCGTGCTGATGCTCGGTAGCGCGCGACGAGTCATAGCGCACAATCACGCGCTAGCCACGTTTCTTTCGGGCGCTGCTCGAGGGAGAGGCTCCACTAGAGCGTCTGACGAAGAGAATCTCCCGTCGAGTTCGAGAGGGCTGAAAATCGAAGCTGTCGTCTCAGTACCGCGACGGGAGGTACGCCATCGCGAGCAGGAGGAACGACGCGAGGCCGCTGACGATGATGATGCCCCACAGACCGACGACGTGCTTGTCGAACGATTCGATATCCTGCGTCTGTGCGTTGTAGCTCTGGTAGTCCTGCGTCAGCATCACCGTCTGATTGTCGGGGAAGAACGCGAGGTAGTTCTGCCCGCCGACGGTGACGTTCGACTGGTCGGAGAGCGAGACCGACTGGGTTCGTGGTGCGGTCCACGTGAGCGTAACCGATCCGGGGTCGACGGCCGTGACGGTCGTCTGGTTCCCGTTGTACTCGAACTGCTGGTTCTCTTCGAACTGTCGCGTACTCGGCTCTGGGAAGTACTCGTCGGCGGGGACGAGTCGCGTTTCGCCGTTCTCCTGGACGACGACCTGCGGTTGCCCGTTCCGGGTCACCGTCTCGTTGTCCGCGTTCGAGTCGTCCTGGAGGATCTGACTCTCGTTGAGGTCCTCACGGAGCGTCACCGTAGTCGGGTCCGACTCGTTGGGAATCAACACAGTGTACGGCGTGTCCGAAACAGTTACCGTAGAGTTGTTGTCCCACGTTTCCGTCCACTCGGAGGACTGGTTCGTCCACGAAATTTCGCCGGTTCGACTGAGTGTCTCCGGAGCGCCGTGTTCGCCACCCTCCACTTCCGCGGTGAGTGACGAGACTGTGTAGGTCTGCCCGTCGAGTTCGAACTGTGAGCCCTGCGAGAGTTCGTAGTCGGGATTCTCGAAGGTGACAGTCGGTGTCTGGGCCGTCGCGATGAGCGTGTACGACGCCACTCCGATGACGAGGAAGAGCGCGACATAAATTGCCGCAGCGCGTCGTTGCATATTTGGGCCAAAGACCACACGGCGTATAACCGTTGCCTTTCCAGTGGACCCCCTCACCCCGTTTCCGGGGAGTCACTACCGAAACGGGCGGCGAAACCGCGGTCGACGACCCGGTGTACCGGCTAGTCCGATCCGCCCCACCGGAGCAAGGCGGCATCGCCCCGCGTCACACCACCGGGGCTGTTACCCTGCGACCGGGACGAGAGACGATTCGGTGCCGACCGACCCGTTCGTCGCATCGTCGTCGGCAGTGGACGGACTCTCGTCCCCCACGTCGTTCCCAACCCTCACATCGTCTCGACCCCCGTCCGCGGTGGTGCGGCCATCAGCGCTCCCGCGGTCATGGGCGTTCCCGCGGTCAGCGTCAGCGCCATCGATAGCCGCATCTGAGTCACCACCGTCGTCCTCGCTCTCATCGTCACCCGCGTCTGAGTCGTCGACGACATCGTCGTCATCACTGGCGTCTGAACCGTTGCCGACGACGACACCAATCTCACCGTTGCCTGCTCCACGGCGGAACGCGTCGTCGTCCGAATCGCCGTCGGAGCCATCACCGTCCGTCCCGGGGACGACGTCTGTACGACCGGGGCGGTCACCGTCATCTGACCCCTCCGTGGCGTCGTCGTCACGCCCGGGAACGTCGTCTGGTCGCCCGCGCTCGTCTTCGGCCGCGTCGTCGGAGTCGTTCAGCCCACGTCCGACGTCCGGGCCGGCAACAGAGTGAGCGACTGCTGCGACTTCGGGTCCGCTCAGTTGATCCGCTTCGGTTTTGAGTCGACGGATGTCCGACGCGTCGACGCCACTCGCGTTCAACGACTCGGCGGGGAGTTCGGAAGCGACGGCGTCGCTCCCCTCGACGAGTCGTTTCGTCGTCGAAATTCGAGCGGCCAGGGCAGCCATTCGAGCTCGATACGCACCCTCACGGAGCGTCCCGTTCTCGTAAGCCGCGGTCAGGTCGGCCTTCTGCTCGCGGAGGGCGACGAGACGAGCCTCCGCCGTCCGCAGCTGTCCGGAGACGACCGCCGCCTTCGAGTCGTTCGTCGCCGCCTTCGAAACGGCGATACCGAAGGACCGCTCGGCCAGTTCACCATCTACCTCGGCCTGTTGAACGCCGACGACGCCGGCAAACTGCTCGCCGGGAAGTACCGATTCGTTACCGGTCGACGACTCGTTTACTGTCGCTGCCGACCCGTTCACGGCCGCTTCGGCGGCTGACCGGGTGGAAACGTCAGTCGCTGCAGGGACTCCCGCCGACGGAGGCGTTGCGACGACGAGCGCAGGGGAGACGGTCGCCACGAGAAGCACCACGGCGACCACCAGTGGTCCGTATCGTCTCATCGCCATCTCGTTTCTGCCCCACGCACATATACAGTCAGCAATCTGTGGGCGAATCAAGCCGAATTAAGTCGGATTAAGGGGTGTGAATCGGGGGTTCACTGCGACGTCGTCCTCGATTATTCGGAGTCGTCGTCTGGAAGAGACAGAACGTTCTCCCGACCCAGTCGGAACCCCTCGATGGTCCCCTCGTCGCGCATCTCCCTGACGACCTGACTGGTCTTCGCCTCGGTCCAGTCGAGTGCGCTGGCGACCGCTTGCTGTTTGATGCGACCGCCCCGAGATTCGAGCAGCTTGAGAACGCGCTCCTCGTTACTCAGCAGTTCGTCGGGCAGTTCGGCTGGCGCGGCCGACGCGCCGTCAGTGTCGCCGCCCGCTTCATCTCCGCGGTCTGAGACGCCGCCCGCGGCGGTGGTCCCTTCGACTTCCGAACCGCCACCCGCGACGTCGTCGGCTCCGGTTGGCGTCCCCGGAGCGCCTCGGCCGTCGCGCCGCCACCAGAAGGCGGCGGCGGCAACGCCCCCGAGAAGCACCGCGCCGATGGCGATTGTCTGCAACGTACCCCGTCCACGGTCTCCCCCGTCAACATCTGACGGCCCGCCCGCGTCTGCAGACGCGCTCGAGAGGACGAGCGAGGGTTCGCCCGAGACGAACTCCGTCTGGCCACCGCGCCAGATGACGGTTTGATTCCGGCGGTCGTCGGGAGTTGGCGACACCTCGACCAGTTCGTACTCGTCCGGCCACGTGACCACGAGCCGGGTTCGATCGTCGAGGAACAGACCTTCGATTGCGTCGCCTGCTCGCAGGCCGTCCGCGTCGGCGGCGGCGAAGCCGTGCCACCTGAACGAGTACGCGACGACGCCGTACTCCTGCGGCAGCGAGACCGAGCGGGCGTCAACGGAGACGTTCGTCGCTCGCATCTCGCGGCCGGTGGCGTTCTCCGCGGTCTGAACGGTCGTTCGCATGCGGGCCCCGAATCGATTCGAATACGTCGTCGGCGACGAGTCGATGTCTGACTGCAGTGAGTCGAACGCCTCGGACGTGTTCTCGTCGTCCAGACGTGACCAGTACTCGATGGTCCAGGTCGCCGACCCGTTCGAGTCGAGCGAGACGACGAGGCGGACGCTGTCGACTTCGACGCGGTCATCGACGGCGGCATCGACCATTCCGCTGCTCGCGGCGGTGGCGCCGCCGGTTACCACCGAAGCGAGGGCGAAACCAACGACGAGCAGGACCAACAGCGTCGTCGTGGGGAGGGATGAGCGAATCCGCATTCGTCTCGTCTGAGACAGTCAGTAAAGAAAAACGTTGTCGAACGGGTGTCGAACTCGCAGGACACCCCGTCACGCCACGCGCCCCGGTCGAAACCGGTCACGTTCGAGACTGCCGAGTCGCCGACGAAAGCCCAGACCGGAGTCCGCGACATCGACAGAGAACGATGTCAACCCGGGCCACTGCCATCCCCCGGACGGTGTCGTCCGAGCCAGCGGGTCACTCTGAGACGAGTTGCGAGACGAGGTCACGGAGGTGGTCGAGTTCGTCGGCGTTGATGGTGTGACCCATACCCTCGTAGATGCGCTCGGTGACGTCGGCGTCGAGGTCCTCGAAGACGGCTTGTGTCTCGTGGACACGTTCGAGTGGGATGTGTGGGTCGCGGTCGCTACAGCCGATAAAGACGGGCGTTCCGTCGAGTGACCCGTCGTAGTCGCGGGGCGTCCCCTGTGGCCCGATCAAGCCGCCGCTGAACGCGGCCAGACCACCGTACTCGCGTGCGTTTCGGGCGACGTACTCGCTCGCCAGACACGCACCCTGAGAGAAGCCGACGAACACGACCCGGTCGGCCGCGACGCCTTCGTCCTCTGCGTCGGCGACCGCTCTGTCGATGACGCGCAACGCCGATGAGAGTTCGGGTTCGTTCGAATCAATTGGCGCGAGAAAGGAGTTCGGGTACCACGTGTTCCCGGCCGCCTGCGGGGCGACGTACGCGACGTCGTCGGTCGGGAGCTCGTCGGCCAGCGAGAGAATACTCCCGGCAGTCGCACCCCGGCCGTGGACGGCGACGACGGTCGCCCGAGCGTCCGACAGCGGTGCGCCGACCGTCCGTGGCGGGATTCCTTCGTGCAGGCTGTCCATCAGTCGTCACCTCGGGTGAACGCTCCTGACCGGTTCGCGTCCGGCCGTGCTCGGTCGTCGGCGTTCGACGTACGCTCGATCAAGTGCAAGCCGGAGACTTCCGATAGGGAGTCGACGCGCCGGCGTGTGTCGCTCACATCGGCGGTGACGTGGTGGAGTGCTTGAGTGTGCATGAGTTGAGTCGCGGCGATTCGTCAACACCGTCCGTCGCCGGAACTGTTCCGGACGACTCGTGACGAACGAGTAGCCGCGGCCACCTATCTGTAGCCGCCGGAGGTCGTTATCTCTTCGGCCTCGTATCCTGTACCGGCGGAGTCAACGGCAGGAGGCGCAGGCGACGACCTCTGACGGCAGAAACGCACTGTCGCGTCTACAGGTTTCGATGACTGCGTGTGAGAGCGCGAGTCGGGTACGGCCTGAATATTGAAATCTCTGGGCATTGACAGAGACACCATGTCGACCGACACGGATCCCCGGTCGCTCGTCCACGACGTAGGCCCGCGGCGCTTCCTCGCCGTCTTCCTCGGTTCGTACGCGTTCTACCTGTCACTCGGTGACCCCCTCGACCCGTTCGACGTCGTCACCGGTGCTGTGACGGCGAGCGTCGTCGCTGCGGGGTTCGCACCGTTGCTCTTCGCCCGCCCGCCGACCACCGGGCGAACACTCCCGCGACTCGGTCGTGCGACGCTGTTTCTGCCCTACCTGCTATACGAGGTGGTCAAGGCGAACCTGGCGGTGGCGTACGTCATCCTCCACCCGAAACTGCCCGTCGAACCGGCGTTCGTCAGGTTCGACCCAGCAGCAGACGAGCGATTCGAGCGTGCCGTGCTGGCCAACGCGATCACGCTCACGCCGGGTACTGTCACCGTCACCGTCGACGCCAACGGGTTTCTCGTTCACTCGCTGACGCCCGCGACTCGTGCGGAACTGCCCGGCGGGTCGCTCGAACGCGCCGTCCGATTCGTCTTCCACGGGAGGAAAGCGTGACGCTCCTCGTCGATGGCTTGCTCACCGCGGCCGCGGCGCTCGTCGTACTCGCCGTCGGCGTCGGGTACCGCGCCGTCCGCGGGCCGACGGTGCAGGACCGCTTGCTCGCAGTTAACACCATCGGGACGACGGCTGTCGTCGTCATCGCGCTGAGCGCGGCGGCGTTTGATGCTCCCGGATTTCTCGACGTGGCACTGGTGTACGCACTGTTGAACTTCCTCCTGTCTATCGGCGTCGCGAAATTCGTCGGCGGGCAGGGTGAGAGGCTGTGACCCCGACGACGCTCGCCGCGCTCGCGCTCGCGGCCGGAGGCGTCGCGTTCTCGGCGGTCGCACTCGTCGGTATCGTCCGCCTTCCGGACTGTTACAGTCGCGCGCACGCCACCTCGAAGGCCGAGACGCTGGGAGCCGTACTCGCGCTCGTGGGCGCTGGAGTCGCCTTCGGGAAAGTTGGCGCGGCGGTGAAACTCACGATGCTCGTCGTGTTCCTCCTGCTCACGAGTCCGGCGGCCGCACACGCGGTCGTTCGCTCGGCTCACCAGCAAGGCGTCGAGCCCGCGACCGGAACCGAGGATCTCGACCTGACCGGTGACGACGAGGGGGTGGGCTGTGACGCCGCTTGAGGCCGCTCTGTTCGCGTTCGTCCTCGGCGTAGCGCTCGTCACGGCGGTCGCCCGGGACGTACTCGTGACGGTGGTCGTGTTCGCCGCCTACAGTCTCGGGCTGGCGCTCCTCTGGCTGGTCTACCGAGCACCCGACGTCGGACTGACCGAGGCCGCCGTCGGCGCGGGCGTCACGACGTCGATGTTCGTCGTCGCGCTCACGAAGACCGACCGACCGACCGGCGAACGTGCGTTCGTGCGCCGAGTAAATAGCCGGGCGCTGGTCGGCGTCGGCGCGTTCGTTGCTGCACTGCTGGCGACGGTGCCCGCGCTCCCCGCGATCGGAGACCCGTCAGCACCCGCCTTCGACGGGGCAGCGTCGTTCTATCTGGAGTCGACAGCTAGCCTCGGCATCACGAACGTCGTCACGGCCGTGCTCGTCGTGTTCCGCGGATTCGATACGTTCGGTGAGGTTGCGGTCGTGTTCGCCGCCGGACTGGCCGTGCTCGTCGTGTTCCGACGGGAGGTGCCCTGATGGGCCGCGACAGCGTCGTCGTGACGAAGACGGTGCGGGTCGTCACCCCGTTCGTGGTCACGCTCGGCCTGTTCACGATGTTCCACGGTACCAAGTCGGTTGGCGGCGGGTTCCAGGGCGGGGTCATCGTCGCCAGTGCCGTCGTCACGCTCGGGTTCGCCTTCGGCGTCCGGGAGACGTGGCGCGCGCTCGACGCTCGTCTGCTCGTCGGCGCGGCCAGCGCGGGGGTACTCACCTTCGGTGCCGTGGCACTCACGAGTCTCGCGCTCGGTGGAGCGTTCCTCGACGTGACCGGTCTTCCGGTTGCTCCCGTCTACGGCGTGGAAGCGGTCGAACTCGGTATCGGCGTGACCGTGGCGAGCGTCGTCGTCGTCCTGTTCTTCCAGCTCGCAGGGGTGGACGATGCTCGGTAAGGCGGCCTACGTCGTCGCCGTCTTGCTCGTCGGCATCGGCCTCTACGTCCTCGTCGCCGACCGCAACCTCGTCAAGAAGGTTGTGGGGCTCAACGTGTTCCAGACCGGTATCTTCCTGTTCTTCGTCGCCGCCGGCTTCCGCGAGGGCGGTAGCGCCCCGCTCCTGAGCCGTCCCTCCCCGTACGTCAATCCAGTCCCACACGTGCTCATTCTCACTGCAATCGTCGTCGGCGTGAGCCTGACCGGAGTCGCGCTGGCGCTCGTCGTCCGGCTCTACCGCGAGTACGGGACGCTCGACGAGACGACTCTCCGGGAGGTGGTCGAGTGACCGACCCGGCGCTGCTGGTCGCACTCCCCCTCCTGGCGAGCGTCGTCCCCGCAACGCTCGCATTCGTCCGCGAGCGACTCGGATGGCCCGTCGCGCTGGCGACACTCCTCTCGCAGACGGTACTGGCGTTCGCGGTGGCTGCCGACGCCGTCGACGGGACGCCCGTCGTCGCGGATGTCGGCGGCGTTCCACCGCCGTTTGGCATTCGACTGGTGGTCGACCCACTTACCGCACCGTTCGTCGTCCTCGTCGCCGTCGCGTCGCTCGGCGTGCTGGCGTACACGCGGGCGGCCGGCCCCCGTTCCGGTCCGTTTTACAGCGTCTACCTCTTGCTGGTTGCAGGGCTGACGGGCGTGTGCGTCACTGCCGACGTATTCAACCTCTACGTGTTCCTCGAAATCTCGGGCATCGCGGCGTACGCGTTGGTCGCCCGCTCCCCCGGTGGGAAGGCGGCGTTTGCGGCGCTTCGGTACCTGCTCGTCGGCACCGTCGGGGCGTCACTGTATCTGTTCGGTGTGGGGTACGCGTACGTCGCGACGGGGACGCTCGCGATGGCCGAACTCTCGCAAGCGGTGCCGACGGCCGAGCCGACGCTGCTGGTCGCAGCGTTCGGGTTGATGGCGACGGGCCTCGGCGTGAAGATGGCACTCTACCCGCTCCACACGTGGAAACCAGCGGCGTACGACCACGCGCCTGACGGCGTCACGGCTCTGTTGGCGGCACTCGTCTCCACGGTGGCGGCGTACGCGCTCGTTCGACTCCTGCTGTCGGCGTTCACGGTCGACCTGTTCGCGCTCGCCGTGTTCGTCCAGCCAACACTTCTGGCTATCGCGTCTCTCAGCATCCTCGCAGGGAGCGTGCTGGCGTTCCGCGAGCAGCGGTTCGCCCGACGTCTCGCCTACTCGTCGGTGTCGCAGTTCGGTATCGTCCTCGTCGGTGTCGCCGTCGCAACCCCGTCAGGGGTGACCGGCGCTGTCGTTCACCTCGTCGGCCACTCCGTGATGAAAGCGGGGGCGTTCCTCGCCGTGGGCGTCGTCGTCGTCCGGTACGGAGCAGAGACGGTCGAAGAATACCGTGGACTCGCCGCCACGGCACCGTTTCTGGCCGGAGCCATCGCCGTCTTCCTGCTCGGTCTCGTCGGCATCCCACCGACCGTCGGTTTCGCTGGGAAATTCTACGTCGCGCTGGGGGCGGCGCAGGCCGGGGCGTGGCTCCCGTTCGCGCTGGTACTCGCTAGCACGCTGTTCTCGCTGGCGTACTTCGTGCCGGTCCTCCAGCGAATGTTCGTCGAGGGTCCCGAACCCGTCGCGACCGGTAGCGACCACGTTGGGATGCGGGCGTCGGTCGCCGGTGCCGTCGTCGCCACACTCGCACTCGGGGTGACGGCCACCCTGCTGGAGGAACTACTCGCGCCGTTTCTGGAGGTCGTGTTGTGAACTCGCCGCTCCCACTCGTCGCCGTCGCGGTTCCAGTGGTCGCCGCCGTCCCCATCCTCGCGACAGGAGGGTATCGACCGAATCTCCGAGAGGTGTGGACGTTCCTCGCGGCCGCGATCACGCTCGGTGCCGTCGGGTCGCTCGTCCCCGGCGTACTCGCGGGGACGTACTACGCCACCGACCTCGGCGGGTTCGCCGCGGGCGTCTCGTTCACCCTCCGGGTCGACCCGTTCGGCGCGCTGTTCGCCCTCCTGGCGAGTACGTTGTGGCTCGTCACCAGCCTCTACAGCGTCGGGTACGTCCGCGGGCTCGACGAGCACGCACAGACTCGCTACTTCGCCGCGTTCGCAGTCAGTGTCGGCGCGACGATCGGCGTCGCGTTCGCCGGTAACCTGCTGACGCTGTTCGTGTACTACGAACTGCTGACCGTCGCGACCTACCCACTCGTCGTCCACGCGGAGACGGATGATGCCCGGGCTGCCGGGCGTAGCTACCTCGGCTACACGCTCGCGGGCGGTGTTGCCGTGCTGGGCGGCCTCACACTCGTGTACCTCGCGACTGGAACACTCACCTTCGTCCCCGGTGGCCTCGACGACCTCGCCACCGACCCGACCGTCGCCCGTGCCGCCTTCACCCTCCTCGTCGTCGGATTCGGCGTGAAGACGGCCATCGCTCCACTTCACGGCTGGCTCCCGACGGCGATGGTTGCGCCGACACCGGTCTCGGGGTTGCTGCACGCGGTGGCCGTTGTCAAGAGTGGCGCGTTCGGCCTTGGTCGGGTGACGATGTACGTGCTCGGCCCCGATGCGATGGGTGAACTCGGACTGTCCACGCCGCTTGCGGTCGCCGCCGCCGTCACGATGGTGTTCGCTGGCGTGGTCGCACTCCGGCAGACGAATCTCAAACGGGCTCTCGCGTACTCGACGGTGAGTCAACTGTCCTACATCGCGCTCGGATTCGCCCTCGCGGGACCGGGTTCGACGTTCGGTGCGTTGCTGCACATCCCCGCCCACGCCTTCATGAAGATAACGCTGTTCTTCGTCGCGGGGGTGGTCACCGTCGAGACTGGCGTAAAATCGATCGCGGGGCTCACGGGCATCGCCCGGCGGCTTCCAGCGACCATGACCGCCTTCGCCGTCGGGGCCGCTGGCCTCGCGGGGTTCCCCCTCGTCGCCGGTTTCGTGAGCAAGCTCCATCTCCTCGTCGGGGGCGTCGCCGTCGCCGGAATTCCGGTCGCGGTCGTCTACCTCCTCGCGGGGGCGCTCAAACTCCTGCTGTTCTGGCCGATGCTGTCGGCCGCGTTCTTTCCGGGCGACGCCGCCGATTCGGGGAGACCGTACGCCACCGACGGCGACGAGTGGGACGTCCATCCGCCGTGGCGCGAGGCACCGCCAGCCCTACTACTACCAGTACTGCTCGCCGCCGC
>JBNJGG010000053.1:0-15671 GCA_051747545.1 Halobacteriota archaeon
TGTACGCACACGGGATTTCGAGTCATCGACCCGGACCCAGAACCGCGCGTCGTCAGCGAGTACAGTTTCCCCGTCCGGACGAGACAGAACAGCGAGGTCCACGACGTGGAACTGCTCCCCTCGGGTGAGTTCCTCATGAGCGACATGGAGCACGAGCGCATCCTCACCGTCAAAGGCGGCGAGGTGACGTGGCAGTGGAACGCCAGCGAACTGTACGAGGCCCCGGAGGACCCCACGAGGGAAGATTGGCTCCACATCAACGACGTCGACCGCATCGATGACGGTCGGTACCTCGTCTCGGTTCGAAACGCTAACCAACTCGTCGTCGTCGACCGCGACGAGGGAGCAGTAGAGGTCGTCAACGAGGACCACGACCCCGACGACGGGCAACGACAGGGTGACCCGGAGTTGATGAAGCGTCAGCACAACCCGCAGTGGCTCGACGACGGCGCGATTCTCGTCGCCGACAGCGAGAACAACCGCATTATCGAACTCCACGAAGTCGACGGCGAGTGGGAGGTGGCGTGGTCGGTCGAACAGGCCGAGGGCGTCGAACTGTTCTGGCCGCGCGATGCCGACCGACTCGAAAACGGCAACACGCTCGTCACCGACTCGGCGAATCAGCGCATCTTCGAGGTCAACGAATCCGGCGACGTCGTCTGGAGCTACAAGACCGATCTCATCCCGTACGAGGCCGAGCGACTGCCCGAGGGCGAGACGGTCGGTGCGACCCTCTACAACCCGCCCGACGGCTACGAGTCCGAGGAGACGGCCAGCGAATCCGGGTCGGGTATCCCGCTGTTGACTCCCTTGCTTTCCATCGTCCGGACCAGCTTCCCGCTCCCCTTCTGGGTCTCGGAGGTCCACCTGCTGGTCACGCTGGTCTCCGTCGGCCTCGTCGGGGCGGGGCTGGGAGTGGTCGGCCGGTCAGTTCTCGCCACCCGGCGGTAACTTCGTCGGTATCCACGGTCACCTCGCCGCCGACGCGTCGACCGCGTCGTTTTTACTCACTCGGTCGAACCGTCCGAGCATGTCCGACGACCCGCTCGCCTGGGAGGCGAGCGATTCGCGTATCGACTACACGTGCCCGGGGTTCGACGTGCGCCGGGACGAGATTCGCCTGCCCGACGGGACCGAAACCGACTACCACTACGTCGACGAACCGCCCGCGGTCGTCGTGCTGCCGTTCACACCCGATGGCGACGTGGTCGTCATCGAGGAGTGGCGACAGGCAGTCGACCGCGTCAACCGGGGTCTGCCGGCCGGCTCTGTCGAATCGTCCGACGCGGACCTCGATGCCGCGGCCCACCGGGAACTCTCCGAGGAGACCGGCTACGAGGCCGCCGAGGTCGAGCACCTGCTTGCGGCCGAACCGACGAACGGCGTCTCCAACGCCGTCCACCACTACTTCGTCGCTCGCGGCTGTGAGCCGACCGGTGATCAGGAACTCGACTTCAACGAGAGCATCCGCGCGTCGACGACTCGCTACGACGACCTCCTGGCGGCGGCGGTCGACGGCGGTCTCAGAGACGGCCGGGCGGTCATCGCGCTCCTGTACTACGAGCTCACCGAGCGCTAGGCGTCGCGGGTCGAGACAACCGTTTTACACCCCGCGGCCGATGTCACGGTATGGTCTCCCCTCGAACGATCGACCGTCTCCGGGCGGTCGTCGTCGCTCTCTCGATCGGTGTCGTCGGCATCGTCGCCGGAACGACGCTGGCAATCGGTGCCGCGTTGGCCCTCTCTGTGGTCGGGGTCGCGCTCACCCCCATTTCGATAATCGTCCTCTCGCTCGTCCTCGTGCAGGGCGTCGCCTTCGGCGGCACCGCGCTGGTGTACCTTCTCCTCAGAGAGACACTCGCAGACAGCAGTCGCCGGGACCGTCCGGAGTTCGTCGGCGCTCGCGTCCCGACCGGCCGTGACCTCGTGGTCGTCGTCGTCGGCTACGTGATGGCGTTCGCTGCCGCGATTCTCGGGGCCATGTTGGTGACGGTGACCGGCGTCGAGGCGGGGACGAACCGCGTCGCCGAGTTCGGTTTCGAGAACCCGGAGGTGCTCTTGCTTCTCATCCCGGCGTCGTTTTTGCTCATCGGGCCGGGCGAGGAACTCCTCTTTCGCGGAGTCGTCCAGGGTCGTATCCGTGAGGCGTTCGGTCCCGTGTTCACCATCGCCCTCGCCAGTTTCATCTTCGCTGCCATCCACTTCACGGCGCTCACCGGCGGGGCCGACGCGCGACTCGTCTCCATCGGCATCCTGTTCTTCCCGAGTCTCGTGTTCGGGTCGGCGTACGAACTGACGAGGAACGTCGTCGTCCCCGCGCTCATCCACGGCGCGTACAACGCCACCCTGTTCACCCTGCTGTACGTCTTCATCCGACTCGCGCCGGAGTTACCCCAATCTGGATTCCTCAGGCTGTTCTCGTTCGGGTAGCTGTCTTCGTCGACCTGTCTTCCGTACTCGTCGTGCCGTGTTCTTCCGTCGTCCAGCGACTATGGCCACGTCGAGCGGCGAACGCAACCCTTACCGACGCCCCCGGAAAACGACGTGGCATGCGCGAGTGTTTCGAGTTGCGTCACGGTGACGGTGCTGGTCGCATCGGTCGGTTGCGGGTTCCGCGAGCGGGTGTCACCGTCGAGACGCCCGCGTTGCTCCCGGTCGTGAACCCGAACGTCCAGACCGTCGTTCCCTCGCGGCTCGAATCTGAATTCGGCGCGCAGATTCTCATCACCAACGCCTACATCATCAACAACACCGACGGGCTCCGAGAACGTGCCCTCGACGAGGGCCTGCACGACTTGCTGGACTTCTCAGGGGCCGTCATGACCGATTCGGGGTCGTTTCAACTCGCCGAGTACGGCGACATCTCCGTGACGACTCGCGAAATTCTCGAATTTCAGCGCGACATCGGCTCCGACATCGGCACGCCGGTCGACATCCCGACGCCGCCGGACGTCTCCCGCGAGGACGCCGAGGCCGACCTGGAGACGACCGAGACGGCGCTGGCGGACGCCGAGGCCGTCGACGTGGGCGACATGCTCGTCAACGCCCCCGTACAAGGATCGACCCACGTGGACCTGCGCGAACGGGCCGCCAGCCACGCCGACGCGACGGGCCTCGACGTGTTCCCGGTCGGTGCCGTCGTGCCACTGTTGAACGCCTATCGCTACGCCGACGTGGTGGACGTCGTCGCCGCCGCGAAGCGCGGGCTGGGTGCCGACGCGCCGGTTCACCTCTTCGGTGCGGGTCACCCGATGATGTTCGCACTCGCGGTCGCTCTCGGCTGCGACCTCTTCGACTCGGCCGCCTACGCGCTCTACGCCCGCGACGGTCGGTACCTGACGGTTCGCGGAACCGAGCACCTCGACGCCCTCCACTACTTCCCCTGCGAGTGCGCCGTCTGCACCGACACGGACCCTGCAGACCTCCGCGCGCGCCCTGCCGACGAGCGCGAGCGCCTGCTGGCCGAGCACAACTTGCACGTCACGTTCGCCGAACTCCGTCGCGTCAAGGCCGCCATCCGCGCGGGCAACCTCCTCGAACTCGTCGAGGCCCGCGCTCGCGGTCATCCGGCCATGCTGGACGGCTACCGCACCCTGCTCGATCACGCCGACCAGTTGGAGCGCACGGACCCCGTCTCGAAGGGGACGTTCTTCTACGTCTCCTGCGAGAGTGCCCGGCGCCCGGAGGTGACCCGGCACCACGCCCGGCTCGCCCGCCTCGACGTGCCCGATAACGTGCTGTTGACCGAGGGCGGGACCCCGTCGGAACACCAGTACGACGCCGTCTGGCGCGTCGTCCCCCCGTTCGGCCCGTTCCCGCGGGCGCTCTCGGAGACGTATCCACTGACTGCCGAGGTCCCCGACCGCCTCGACGCCGACGCGTACGCGGCCGCCGCCGACGGGGTCGCTCATCTCGTGGCTGCGAATCCCGAGGTCGAACTCACCCTCGCACACGACGGCTGGCCCCGGCGGGCGCTCGAACGCGTGCCCGACTCGGTCTCGCTCGAATCGCTCTCTCGCTCCCCGCAGAGTGACGCGGCCTGAGAGCTCTCGGTCGCGTTCGAGACGAGGGTACCAATCGAAGCGAAGCCCCTCCACGCGAATTCCTGACGACGAAAAAAGTCACCCGTAGACGACGAAAAAAGTCACCCGTACCAAGACAGCGTTCGAGTCGGCGCTCGATCAGAAACGCGCCTCAACCGAGGCCGTTCACACCGAGAAGGCGAGCGAGATGGCGTCGTCGAAGTCCACGTCGCCGTCGCCGTCGATATCCAGTGCTTCTCGCTGTTCGTCCGAGAGACTTCCCCCGTTGACGAACGCCAGTACGATTGCGTCGTCGAACGTCGCGGTCCCGTCACCGTCGACGTCTTCGAACGTGCCGTCGCCGTCGGGATCGGTCGGTGGCCCCTCGCCACCGCCGACTGGTGCCTCGAAGGGAGTCTCACTGGCGGTCACGGCCACCGTCTTCGTCACCGAGTCGGTCGCGCCCGCGTCGTCGCCCACGGTGAGCGTGACGGTGTGTGACCCGTTCGTCTCGAACGTGTGCGACGCCGTCTCTCCCGTGAGATCGGTCTGGCCGTCGCCGTCGACATCCCACTCGTAGCTCGTGAGTTGCCCGTCACTGTCCGTCGACGCCGACGCGTCGAGCGTCACCGGCTCACCGGTGGTCGGGTTCGCTGGTGAGTAGTCGAACGCCGCTGTCGGCGGCGTGTTACCCGTTTCCTGTTCGTCCACCCTGATGACGTCGCGGGTGGTCGATGTCTCGCCGGAGGCGGTCACTGCCTGGACTTGCACGTCGAAGTAGTTTACCTCGGACTCCGTCGACGGAATCGTAATGGTCTGGCTCTCTCCGGGTCCGAACCGCTCGGAGAGGAGGACCGGTTCCTCCACCCCCTGTCCGTCCCACTTGAACACGGTCACGACGGCTCCGACTGCTTCCTCGGTGTCAGCCGTGTAGCTGAGTGTCACCTGCTCGCCGGGGGCGTACTCATCGTCGAGACCGGACACTGACACGTCGAACGCTTGGACCCGAACGTACGGGTAACCGCCGCCGAGTCCCGGTGCGTCGTCACGGTAGTGAATCGTCCCCCGAACGTCGTCCGGGACGGGAGCCGTGATGCTGGCTTCCCCCGACGCGTTCGTGGTCGTCGACCCGGTGAAGAACACGCCGAATCGGTAACCGGAGTACTCGCCCGAGAGGGTGACCGGCAGCCCCGACGCCGGCGCTCCAGTCGAACGGTTCGTCGCCTCGTAGGTGTACGTCTGTGTTTCACCGGGGGCGACGCCTCCCCACCGGGTGAGGTCGTAGTCGACTTCGTACTGTTCGACGTCGACGTATGCCGAGTCGCTGGCGTGCTGCTCGTCGGTCGACGCGCTCGTCTCGATTTCGAGGCTCGCCGGCGTGACTACCGACTCGGGCACGGTCACCTGTAGCGTCGCCTCGCCGCTGTCGTTCGTCACGCCGCTGGCCGAATCGACTGGCACGTCGGATTCGAGGAGTCCCACGGCGTCGACTGTCGCACCCGACACCGGCGTCCCGTTATCGGTCACCGCCACCGTCACCGGGACGGTCTGACCCGGAGCCAGGCCGCTGGCGTCAGATTCAGCCGTGACCTCGAACTCCGGTGCTGGCTCGTTGGCGTCCGGTGATACCACGTCGACGCCGCCGCCATTCTGGATGACGCTCTCACCCGACGGCAGGACGACTTCGACGTCGAACTCGCCTTCCGACACCGACGGCGTCTGCCACTCTTCGTCGAATGCGCCGAACTGGTCGGTGGTCGTGGTCAGGTTAGCCACGGTGTCTCGAGTGTCGTTCTCGATGCGGAGGGTCACCTCTTGGTTGGCCATCGGCGCTCCGTCGTCCATGAGGTGTCCCGTGATGTGGGCGGTCTGGCCGCCGAGCACGTCCGCGGAGTATCGTCGCCCGTTCGTGGTTACCTCGGCGACCGCGTCGCCGGCGACCACTCCACAGCACAGGTCACCTTCACCGTTTTCCACGTCGAAGCGGTGTCGTCCCGCCGACTCCGGCGTGAAGTCGAACGTGGCGTATCCGTCCCCGTCGGTCGTCACCGTGCGCGTCGATGTCGTCCCGTTGGGGTGCGTAATCTCGATGGTCTCTTGTGCGCCCGAAACCGGGTGGAACTCTTCGGTGACGCGCAGCGCCATCGGCAGGGTGTTACCCGTTTCGACATCGGAGTCGATGCCCGGGAACAGGTCCGTCCGCTGGCCGGCGATGAAACTCGCGTACCCGGTGTCGCCAGATTGGGTCTCCTCGACACTCACGGCGTATCTCCCGTCGGGCTTGCCCGCGAGGTCGTAGGTGAGCGGTGCCTTCCCGTCGCCGTCGGTCGTGAGGTTGAACGTCTCGGTCGTGTAGTCGGGACGTTCGACCTCGACGCGCACTGCCGCGTTCTCGACGGGGGTCGAGTCGCTCCGGTTCGTGACGCCGACCCAGATGGTGGTCGTCCCGTCACCGGACACCGACCCCTCGCCCGTCTCGGGCGTGGCGACGCCGACTGAGCGGTCGGACGACGCCGTGGGCGCACTCGGCGTCAGGGTGCCGCTCTCCTCGATCTGGAACCGACGCTCGACTTCTTCGACTTCACCGTCCCGTTCGACCCGTTTGACGGCGACGTACTCGCCGGCCGGGAGTCCGGCCTCGTCGAGGTCGGCGTCGGCAGGTAGTTCGTACGTCGCGCCCGTCTCGACGTTCGTCACTTCCCACCCGGTCTCGGTCCCGGTCGCTGACAGTTCATCTGCCGCCGCTACGGTCCCCGTCGCCCCCAGCAACAGGATGAGGACGCCGGCGAATAGCACGGTCTTGTCTACGTGGAGGTTCATTCCTCGATATGTCAATACTACAGACGTATATTGGTTACGAACAAGTCAAAATACGGGTGTGTGGATTGTCGAAACACTGAGCAGGGACCTGACCGACGCGGTGGCCGCGGATTCAACCGCGTCGAACTCCGGGACAGCCCTGGTCTGCCGCCTCCGCACTCGCGCTCGCCGCGGCGACGACAAAGCAAGATAATTGCCCCTCCGTCTCCGAGGACGAGCCATGACCGACTATTTCGAAATTCACGTCCGCGACGGGGCCGCCCGCCTCGGCGAACTCCGTTTCTCGTCGCCGCGTGTGACCCCCGCGCTCGTCGACGACATCGTCGATGACGCGGGCAGTCTCTGGACGGCCGACCGCGAGGTGCCGGTGGGCTCGGACGCGTCGCTGACGGTCCTTCCTCACCGCGGCTTCCCCGCCGGCACCCCCGACGAGGTGACCGCGACGTTCGCCGCCGACTACCCGGACGTGGATTACCCGAGCGCCGCCGCCGTCGCTTCGGACGCAGCCCGTCCAGTCGGTGCCGACGCGTACGTCCTCTCGGACGCCCCCGGCTTCGTCGGCCACGCGGCCGCTTTCTGCGACGCCGTCGTCGACGCGCGGGAGGCGCTTCCGGCCGACACGGCGCTGTGGCTCTCGGGGGTCGCAACCCCTCGAAACGTCGCGACGCTCGCCTACGCCGGGGTCGACCTCGTCGACGCCAAGCGTACACGGGTGAAGGGTCGGCAAGGAAAGTACCTCACCACCGAGGGCGAGTACTTCCTGGAGGACCTCGAAGAATTCCCCTGCGCCTGTCCGGCGTGTGCGACTCCCCGCGAGGAGTTCACCCGCGAGGACTGCGTCGACCACAACGTGGCCGCGCTCGAAGCCGAACTGGCCGTGGTTCGACGCCGCATCCGTGACGGTCGCCTCCGCGATTACATCGAGGGACAGGCACGCCACGACCAGTGGCTGACCGCCGCCTTCCGCGAGTTCGACGACCAGTGGGGCTATCTGGAGCGTCGGACATCCGTCATCCGCGACGCCGAACTCACGGCCGCCTCCGAGGACACCCTGCGCCGCGTCGAGATTCGGCGCTTCGCCGACCGCGTGACCACCCGGTACCGCAATCGCTTCGCCAATCCGCTCGTCCTCGTGCCGTGTTCGGCGCGCAAGCCCTACAGCGAGTCTCAATCGCACGGACAGTACCACGACGCGGTCCAGTTCCGCGCGCACATGGTGTCGATGACCTCGCCCATCGGCGTCGTCCCGCAGGAACTCGAACTCACGTACCCCGCCCAGCACTACGACTCGGTCGTCACGGGCCGGTGGTCCGAGGACGAGAAGGAGTTCGTGACGGCGGTCCTCCGGCGGTACCTCGAACGCAACGAGTACTCCCGCGTCATCGCGCACGTCCCCGACGAGGGCTACCGAGACATCTGCGAGCGCGTCGAGTCGGCCCTCGGTCTCGACTTCGAGTACACCGTCGTCGACCACCCCACGACGACCGAGTCGCTGGCCAACCTCATGTCCACGCTGGACGGCGAACTCAAGTACTCGAAACGCGAGCGCGAGCACAACACCGTCAGGGCGCTCGCCGACTACCAGTTCGGTCCCGACGCCGGCGACGCGCTCTTCGACGACGTTCGGACGACCGCGCGCTACCCGAAACTGCAGGTCCGCGACGCCGACGGCGAGCAACTGGCGACCATGGTCCCGCAGTACGGTGTCCTCTCTTTCACCCTCGCGGGCGCTCGCCGCTGGGTCGACAGCGACGCCCCCACGAAACGCGTCGACATCGACGGCTTCGTCCCGCACGGGAGCGTCCTCGCGCCGGGCGTCGTCGACGCCAGCGAAGACATCCGCGTCGGCGACGAAGTCGTCGTCGAAGGACCGAAGGCGTTCGCCGTCGGCCGTGCCGAGATGTCCGGTCAGGAGATGGTCGAGAGCACGCGCGGTATCGCCGTCGAGATTCGCCACGTCGAGGAGCGGTAGTCTGTCACGCCGGGGAGGCGTCCTCTGCCGAGTCGTTGAGACGTCCTCTGCCGAGTCGTTGAGACGTCCTCTGCCGAGTCGTTGAGACGTCCTCTGCCGAGTCGTTTTTGTCGGTCGGGGGTGTCGGCGCGCCATGGAAGAACTCAGCCTGGGCGTACCGCGCTCGATTCTCGAATCGCTCCCGCAGGGTGACGAGGGACCGGGTCACGACATGCAACAGTCGGTCGCCGCGCTCGAAGTGCGATTGAATCGGGTCATCGCCGAGGCCGACGAGGAGGCGACCGCGGCGGCCGCAGTCGTCGACGAAATCGAGCGACTTGCGTCGCGCCTCGAACGCTACGACGAGTTCGTTCCGGAACTGCGAGCGTGGGGGCAATCGCCCGTCTACGCCATCGGATGGCGCGACTTGCAGGCGGACCTCATCATGCAGATACGCGAGCACGAGTGGCTCTCCGCCCACGTCGACGCCGAGTGTTCCCATCGACTCGCCGTCGACGAAAGCCGGTTCGACGCGCGGTGAGACCGACGCCCGATGGCTCCGCCGAACGCGCGCCGTCGCAGACGAAGCCGCTTTACCCGCCGGGTTGGTAGACGCCGGTAATGAGCAAGCCGAGTCCCGAGGTGTACGAGCGGGGGCGGGGGATGGACGCGCACAACGCGGTGATGCGCGACATCCGCGCCAGAAAGGAGCGGCAGTACGACCCGCACGAACCGACTCGCGTGTGGCTAGACGAGGACAACACGCCGGACGGGGTCCGCCAGTCGCTCACCATCATCCTCAACACTGGCGGCTGTCGGTGGGCCCGCGCTGGCGGGTGTACGATGTGCGGTTACGTCGCCGAGTCCGTCGAGGGCGGGAGCGTCCCCCACGAGGCGCTGTGCGACCAACTGCAGGTCTGTCTCGACCACGAAGCCGAGAGCGCCGAGGAACCGTCCCCGCTGGTCAAAATCTACACGTCGGGGTCCTTCCTCGACGAGCGAGAGGTGCCCGCGGAAACGCGGAGCGTGGTCGCCGAGACGTTCGCCGACCGCGAGCGCATCGTCGTCGAGAGCCTCCCCGACTTCGTCGAACGCGAGAAACTCGCCGACTTCACCGACGCGGGGCTCGAAACCGACGTGGCGGTCGGCCTCGAAACGGCGACCGACCGGATTCGCCGCGACTGCGTCAACAAGTACTTCGACTTCGAGGACTTCGTCGCGGCGAGCGAGGAAGCCGACGCCGTCGACGCGGGCATCAAGGCGTATCTGCTGATGAAACCGCCGTTCCTGTCTGAGCGTGAGTCCCTCGACGACATGGTGGCCTCGGTTCGGCGCTGTGCCGAGTACGCCCACACCGTCTCGATGAACCCCTGCAACGTCCAGCGGTACACGCTCGTCGACGAACTGTACTTCCGCGGCGGGTACCGCCCGCCCTGGCTGTGGTCGGTCGCCGAGGTGCTGGCGGAGACGGCCGACGTCGACGCTCTCGTCGTCTCCGACCCGGTCGGTCACGGCTCCGAGCGCGGGCCGCACAACTGCGGCGAGTGCGACGACACCGTCCAGCGGGCTATCAAGGACTTCGACCTCCGACAGGACCCCGCCGTGTTCCAACAGGTCACCTGTGACTGCGAGGCGACGTGGGAGGCCGTCCTCGAAGAAGAGACCAGCTACTCGATGCCTCTGACGCGGTAATCGGTGCCTCCCGTCTCGGAAGGACTCCTTAGCCGGTGGTATGCGACACTTGTCGGTTTCGCAGGCGGCTCGTAACCAACTACCTTGCCCACGTGGGTATATCTGGTAGCAACCGGCGGTCCCGGTTCGACCTGTACGTGCTACCGGGGATATCGATGGCACGCAGCGACACCACGCTCACGTCGGTCTTCTACGCGAACGGATGGCTCGCCATCCGCGAAGAAGGCAATTCGGACGGATGGATCGCCACGGACGCACCCATGTCCGTGCAGTCCTGAGTACCCACGGCCAGCGGTTGGTCCCACGTGGGGACTGTTCCAGGCGGCGGTTGCTACTAGCTCCCCTTCAATCCGCATCCCCCACTCGACTGTCGTCCCTCCGCGAATCCGAATTCGGGGCGCCCCCGTCCCGGATTCGGGTCCCCTTTTTGGTCACCGTACCACCGTTTACAGACCACTCTCGCTGTGTCGAATACAGACGGCGTCCCGACGACGCTGACGGTCTGACCGCGGTGCTACTGGAAACCCCGGAGGACGCCCTGCCCGTCGGTCTCACAGAGGTCTTCGAGCGTCGCTCGCTCGGGATGCGGCATCAACACTGCAACGTGGTCGACCTCCCCGAGGACGCCGGCGACGTTGCCCCGCGACCCGTTCGGATTGGCGTCGTCGGTGACGTTGCCGTCGGCGTCGCAGTAGCGGAACAGGATTCTCTCGGTCCCGTCGAGTTCCTCGTAACGATCGTCGCTGATTTCGAATCGTCCCTCGCCGTGGGCGATTGGGAGCGAAATCACTTCTCCCTCGTCGTATGCCCGCGTCCACGGGGTGTCGGCGTTCTCGACGCGCAGGAAGACGTGTTCGCACTGGAACCGCGCGCTCTCGTTCGTCGTGAACACTCCATCGGTCAGCCCCGACTCACAGCCGATTTGCGCGCCGTTACAGATGCCGAGGACGGGGATTCCCGACTCGGCCGCCGCGCGCACCTCGTCCATGATGGGTGAGCGCGCCGCCATCGCGCCCGCGCGAAGGTAGTCGCCGTAGGAGAACCCGCCGGGGAGGACGATGCCGGTCGCTCCCTCCGGCAGGCCGTCCTCGTGCCAGACGCGTTCGGCGTCGATTCCGAGCGACGACAGCGCGGCCACCGCGTCGCGGTCACAGTTGCTCCCGCCGAACTGGACGACTGCGACCGTCACAGCGACCACCTCTCGTGGTGAGAGACGACGGTGGGAGTCGTCGAGACTGCGACCGTCATTGCTCGGTGGACGCCGCTTCGACTTCGACGTCGTAATCGTGGATAGTCGGGTTGGCCAGCAGTCGCGCGGCCATCTCCGCGGCGCGCTCTTCGGCGGCGTCGGCGGACGCGGCGTCGAGGTCGATTTCGAACCGGTCGGCCGAGCGGAGGTCGGACAGCTCGAACCCGAGCCGTTCGAGGGCGTGCTTGGTCGTCTCGGCTTCGGGGTCCAACACGCCGTGTTTCAGCCGAACGGTCACCGTCGCGGTGTAGGCAGTCATCGTCCGTCGATGCGAGGTCATGGGCAAAAGCCGTTTTGGACTGTCGGTGATATGCTCATTTGTGTATAGGTCTCGGGTAGCCTTCCGGGCGAGCGCGAGCCGTCTTCACCTGGTGGTCGCCCGACTGCGTGTGCCGCGATCAAACGGAAGCGGTTTACCGGTCGAACTCACACACCGGACTATGTTCGTCACCGAACAGCTGGAGGTGAGCGTATGACGCGCGAGTACACCGAAATCACGGTCATCGGAGGGGACAAGACCGGAATTATCGCTCAATTCACCACCCTGCTGTTCGAGCGCGGAATCAACATCGAAGACCTCGACCAGGCCGTCCGACAGGGCCTGTTCCGCATGACCCTGCACGCCGACACGACCGACATGGTCTGTACCGAGGAGACGCTCAGAGAGGCGCTGACCGACCTCGGAGCGGACCTCGGTGTCGACGTGCAAGTCCGCTTCCCCGCCGACCGCGAGACACAGCAGATCGCCGTGCTGGCGACCAAGGAATCTCACTGTCTCGAATCGCTGTTCGAGGCGTGGGCCAACGGTGACCTCGACGCCGACATCGGCGTCGTCATCGGTAACCGCGACTATCTCGAACCGCTCGCCGACCACTACGACGTTCCGTTTTACGATATCGGCGACGAGAAGGGAACTCCCGACGAGGACCGACTCCTCGACCTCTTAGAGGAGTACAACGCGGACCTCATCGTCCTGGCTCGGTACATGCGGATTCTCAGTCCGAACGTGGTGTTCCGCTACGAGGACCGCATCATCAACATCCATCCCAGCCTCCTGCCCTCGTTTCCGGGTGCGGCCGCCTACCGACAGGCGAAAGAGGAGGGCGTCCGGATCGCGGGCGTCACCGCCCACTACGTGACGACCGACCTCGACCAGGGGCCCATCATCACCCAGCGGGCGTTCAACGTCCCCGACGACGCGACGCTCGACGACATCAAGAATCTCGGCCAACCGCTCGAAGCCGACGCCCTGCTGGAGGCCGTGCGCCTGCACCTGGAAGACGGACTCACTGTTCATCGCGGTCGGACCACTCTCCGCGACGACGTCGACGAGGCGGTTCAACTCGGGATGGACCCCGAAATCGACCGACTCAATCCCGACAGGCCGCTCGACGGGAAGGTCGACGTGCTTCGCAGTGAACCGGTGCCGCAGCCGAACGACGACGACTGACGCGACGGCACCTGCACGCGGTCATCCTCCGAGGAGTTGTGCCACCCGTGCGAACGCCGGATACTCGTGGACCATCTGGTACCCCTTCGACGCGATTTTGAACATCGGGTGACCGGTGCTGACCTCGTAGCGCGGTCTGAGTTGGGGATCGAACTTCGCCTTGTATCTGCTCAGCGACGGCTTGTCCGCGCCCATGAGGTCGTACCACTGGATTCCCCGCGCTCTTGCGTCGAGCATGACGTGCCAGTCCATCAGTTCGTAGAGTGGAACCGGTCGGTCCACGTCCGCCCCGGCTTGCCAGGCGTAGACGGTGCGCTCGGTCTCGACGGTGACGGTTCCACCGGCGAACTCGCCGTCGACCGTGCACACGTACGGTCGGACGACGCCCGCCGGAAGCCGACGAAAGAGGTCGACGACGAAGGACTTCGAGAGCGGATATCGAAGCCCCTGTTCGCGGTACACTCGCTCCGTCCGGTCGATGACCCGACGGAGCGCGTCGATACCGCCCTCGTGAATCTCGACTGCTCCCTCCTGGTCGCCGGATTTGATGCTCCGTCTGGCGTCCTTGCTGAACGACTGCAAAAGCGCGTCCGGCTCGGGTCGAAGGTCGACCTCGAAGGTGTGAGACAGGATGACGGAGAACCCCTCCCACATGAACGGTCGAACGTCTTCGTACCCCGGTGCCGTGTGGAAGTGCGAGAAGTACGGATCGACATCGTCGTCGAGATGGGTCAGTACCGCCTCGATGAATCGTTTGTTCCGGGAGACCTGTGTCCGCTTTTTCAGGCCGTCGGTGTTCAACAGGGCGGGCCCGAGGTAGTGTATGCCGGTGTTCGGTGGTGGACAGAACGCGAGCGGCAGTCCTCTCACGTCGAGTACGAATACGGGAAACACTCCCGTCGGTTCCTCTCCCTTGTACCCGACCAGGCGAACCAGTTCCGTCCCGGTGTGTCGGGCAATCACTTCGAGTGCCTCGAACCGGTGAAACGGCGTCGCGTGCGGCGACTGGGACACGTAATCGTTCCACGTTCCGGCTTCCGAGTCGCCCATCTGTCGTATGTCGATTGACATCCTGTGCGCACCTCACCCGACCTCCCCGTCCGATTCGCCACGACTGGCGAGGGTATCCTTGACGAACGCTCGGTCATCGCCCGAGTCGTCGACGAGATTTGATTGCGACGCCGACGCACGCTGTTCGTCGCGAACTCCGCATTCGATTCGCATGGTTGTTGTTCGCTTGACACCACTCTCCGAGCACCCTTTGTTATCTCATTCGTAGCACCGACACCGACGGACGACTTTCTTCTCGCCGCAAACGTCAGAAAGACAAATTGGTTAATCGATGTCTGTAACGGTCGAAACCGTCGTTTTCCTGCGACTGTTCACGCCGACACTCCCCGATTCTGCCGAGTGCGCACGTGAGGCGTCGCTCCGAGTGGCGGCCGTTCCAGTCCAGAAACGAAAACGTTCGACCGATTCAATCCGTTCGCAATCGTTGGCGTCGACGCTGCGGTCGGTCGCTACAGGTGACTGACGGCGTCGACGGCTGCCGACATCTCGGGCGCGTCGAACCACTCGCTACCGGTGTAGGCGTTCGTCCCGGCGGCGTACATGTCCGCGACGGCTTCGACGACCGACTCCGGAAGCGTCGGCGGGTCGACCGCACAGAGCGACCGCCAGTCGGCGATTCCACGCTCGGTCGCCTCGGATTTGGCCGCCGACACGGCCTCGACCCACTCGGGCGACTCGCGCTTGCAGAACTGCCGAACGACTTCCTTGGAGACCTCTTGACCGTCGTAGCTGAACCGATTCTCGTCGAAGGTGCCGACCACGTCCGCGACCACGACGTCACCGTCGTAGTAGAGGCACTCGATTTTGCCGTCCTCGTGGACGAAACCCGTCTCCTCGGCGCGTTCGGTGAGGTGTCGGTCGACCTCCAGTGCGAGCGCTTCCAACTGGTCGATGCTCGCGTGTCCGGCGATTCGGTCGGCCACCTCCCTGTCGAGGTACCGGTCCTGCTCTTCGTACTTCGTCGAGAACTCGACGACCGGTTCGGGGAGGTCGACGACTTCCGCTGGCCACTCGTCGTCGTCGAGGCCGAACGTCGCCGGGTCTGCTCGCCTGCGGAGACTCGACCCGACGGGGACGGTGTTGCGGAAGACGATTTCGAGCGGAATCAGGTAGTTCGTTCCCGCTGCGTCGTGATAGGCGTCGTAGTCGTACTCGCCGCCCTCGTACGGGAGGTCGGGGACCTGCGTCAACTCGATGGCCATCTCTCGCGGTGGCCCGGCGGCGTCGTCGAGTGCGACCACCTCCCTGTCCTCGACTACGCCGCGGTAGTGGGTCGGGATTCCCTCGTCGTCGAGCAACTCGAAGTTGAACGCACCCGTCGTACAGAGACTCGCACCTTTTCCGGGCAACTCGTCGGGCATCTTCCCCCAGTCGAACACCGAGTAATCGTCGGTGAAGACGAACCGCCCGCGGCCG
>JBNJGG010000054.1:0-15471 GCA_051747545.1 Halobacteriota archaeon
CACAGACGCGGAGATACACGTCACCTTCACCGACACGTCGCCGTGTGGGCCCCGAGCGGTTTCCTGTGGAAGTACCCGCGGTCCCGACTTCGACGGCGACGGGGCGGTCGAACAGTACACGCGGGCGTCGGTCGTGCTCGTCGACACCGACACGCGGGCGGTCGGGTGGCACGTCGGCTACTGGCTGGCGTACGCGTTCGGTGCCGAGGACGACGCGGACAAGCCCCCGCCGTTCCGCACCGCGAGTCGGGACGACCAGCGGAGCAGGTGGTGGGAGTGACACACTCATCCGGATCGACCGCCTAATCGACACATGAACGAGCCACGACTCACTCGAGAACTCGAGCGCACATTCGACGGAACGGCCGCCGAGCGTCGCGTCGTCGTCCGGCAGGCGGTCGATCTGGCCACGTCGGGGAAAGTCGAGGCCGACCGCGGCGACCCACTGACCGTCGAGACCGTCGTCCGCGACCTCGCCGACGCGCCGACGGACACCTCGCTCGCGGGTCGGTGGAACTGGTGGCTCGGGTCGATGGACGTCGCCTACGGCGGCTACGAGTCGTTTCAGGTACGCCGATACCGCGAGGAGTAACGCCTCCGCTTCTCTGTGCTGGTCGCTGGTCTCGCCTTACGCGCTGATCACCGGCTATCGTCGGTCGGGTGGCCACCGCAAACGTGACGCACGGACGACGAATCATTATGGATCTCGACGGCCAACAGTCACTTGCATGACTGATGTTGCAATCGTCGGCGGCGTCCCCGCCGGGTTGAGCGCCGGACTGTTCACGGCGAAGAACGGACTCGAGACCGTCGTCTTCGACACGGACAAGACGTGAATGTACAAGGCTCACCTGTTCAACTACCTCGGCGTTCGGAGCATCGGTGGCGACGAGTTCCTCGCCGTCGCCCTCGACATCCTCTCGAAAGAGAAGGGCGAGCACTTCCACGACTTCGATACGCCCGCAGACGTTCCGGACCTGTCGTCGTGACGGCCGGATGAATCGTCCCGCCGAACCGATTGGCGGCCCTCATGGGCGGAAGAACTATTTTCTATCCACTGGAGTTGTTCCATGGTGATTCCAACGCGATGACTACATTCGTTCTCGTCCACGGGTCGTTCCACGGTGGCTGGTGCTGGCAACGGGTCGCATCCCAACTCGAAGCCGCGGGCCACGAGGTACACACGCCCACCCTCACGGGACTGGGTGAACGAAAGCACCTCGTCTCGCCCCGAACCGGCCTCGACGTCCACGTCCACGACGTCGCCAACGTGCTGGAGTACAGAGACCTCTCGGACGTGGTGCTGGTCGGCCACAGCTACGGTTGCATGGTCGTCACCGGTGCCGCCGAGTTGGCCGTCGACCGCCTCGCTCACGTGGTCCACCTCGACGGGTTCATCCCGGAGGACGGGCAGTCCTGCTGGGACATCCTCCCCGGCAGCGGCGACCGGTGGCAGGCCAACGCGAAGGAGATGGGAACCGACTGGCTCTGCCCGCCACCGGACCCCGCCGTCCAGTACGGCGTGACCGGCGACGACGCCGAGTGGCTCCGCGAGAACATGACACCGATGGCCATCTGGACCCACGAAGAGCGCATCCAGATACCCGAGCACCGCGCGGCAGACCTCCCGCGGACGTTCATCTCCTGTACCGACTACGAGACGTTCCAGCCGACGGCGAAGAAGGCCAGAGCGGGCGACTTCGACTACCACGAAATCGAGACCGGACACGACGCGATGGTGAGCGCCCCCGACGAAGTCGCCGACATCCTGCTCGGTGTCGCCGACACCGTCTCGTAGTCGCCGCCCTGTTTGGCGTTGTCAACACTGTCGACGCCGTCTGGTAATCGACTCTCCATCCGGCGTTGTCGACACTTTCACGGTCGCCGGAAGAACTATTGTGTGGTGGGGCAAGCCGTACCACGGTGACAGTGACGCAATGACGACGTTCGTTCTCGTCCACGGTTCGTACAGTGGTGGCTGGGTGTGGCGCTGGGTCAAACCAAAGCTCGAAGAGGCGGGTCACGAGGTGTACACTCCGACGCTCACCGGACTTGGTGAGCGACACCACCTCGTGTCGCCGCGCACCGGTCTCGACGTTCACATCCAGGACATCGTCGGCGTCTTCGAGTACGAGGACCTCTCGGACGTGGTGCTGGTCGGTCACAGCTACGGTGGCATGGTGATAACCGGGGTCGCCGAGGCGTGTGCCGACCGCATCGCGCGACTGGTCTACTTCGACGGCTTCGTCCCCGAGGACGGGCAGTCCTGCTGGGACATCGTCGACACGAAATCACGGTGGGAGGAGGCCGCACGGGAGATGGGGACCGACTGGCTCAGCCCGCCACCGGACCCCACGGTCAAGAACGACGACCTGAGCGACGAGCAGATGGACTGGATGCGCGAGCGAAAGACGCCGATGCCCATCTGGACCCACGGAGAGCGCATTCAAATTCCAGAGAACCGCGCGGCGGACCTCCCGCGGACGTTCATCTCCTGTACCCACTACGAGACGTTCCAACCCACGGCGAAGAAGGCCAGAGCGGGCGACTTCGACTACCACGAACTCGACACGGGTCACGCGGCGTACCTCTCTGCACCCGACGAGTTGGCGGCCATCTTCCTCGAAGCCGCCGAGCTGGCCGCGGCGGAGAACTAGGGGCTTCGGCGTCGAGACCGACGGCCACGACGAATCGATGGAGGAAAACCGCTCGGGCGACGAGGGGGGGTCATGGATCTGCGGTTTCTGGGTGGGGCCGGCGAGATCGGTCGGAGTGCCATCCTCGTCAACGACCGCCTGCTGCTGGATTACGGGTTGCAGACGGGGACGCCGCCGCAGTACCCGGTCGGGTCGCCCGACCCCGACGCCGTCGTCGTCTCGCACGGCCACCTCGACCACGTCGGGGCAATTCCGTCGCTGCTTTCGGGGACTGCGCGCCCCCCGATTCACTGGACGCCACCGACATACGAACTGGCGATGACGCTCGCCCGCGACACGCTGAAACTCCACGGCAACAGCCCGCTGTGTCCGTTTACTGGTGAAGAAGTAAAGCGAGTCACGCAGGTCTCACGGACCCACGGCTACGGCGAGACGTTCGAGGCCGCCGGTCACGAGGTCACCTTCTACAACGCCGGCCACATCCCGGGGAGCGCGCACGTCCTCGTCGACGACGGCGACACGCGACTGCTCTACACTGGTGACTTTCACACCGACGACCAGCGCCTGGTGGCCGGGACGACCGACAGACCGGACGCTGATCTCGTCGTCACCGAGAGCACCTACGCCGACGTCGAACGCGACCCGCGTCCCACGAGCGAACGCCGTTTCGTCGAGAGCGTACAGACGACGCTCTGGGAGGGCGGCACCGTCGTCGTCCCCGTCTTCGCCATCGGACGGACACAGGAGATGCTCATGGTCTGTGCCGCCCACGACGTCGATTGCTACGTCGATGGCATGGGCAAGCAGGTCACGCAGATGCTCAAACAGTATCCCGAGTTCGTCCGCGACGCAGACGCGCTCGCGCGTGCGACGTCCCACGCCCGCTTCGTTACGGGTCGCAACGGCCAGCGGAAGCGAATCGCCGACACCAACACGGCCATCGTCACGACCAGCGGGATGCTCTCGGGTGGCCCGGCGATGACGTACATCCCCTCGATTCGGGGCAACCCGGTGAACAAGATAACGCTCACCGGCTATCAGGTCGCGGGGACTCCGGGTCGGGAACTCCTCGACACCGGTCGCGCCGAAATCGACGGCCGGGTCATGCCCGTCAGCGCGCGCGTCGAATCTCACGACTTCTCGGCCCACGCCGACCGCGACGGTCTCTTCGACTTCCTCGACTCCTACCGCAACACGCCGGTGCTGGTCAATCACGGCGACGATTGCGCCGGTTTCGCCCAGGAACTGCGGGCCGACGGCTTCGCGGCCTCGGCCCCGGAACTCGGGCAGGCGTACTCGTTCTGAGGCGGCGTTCGCGCCGGGCGACAATGTAGGGGTGCCGGACTGGACGGGTGCAGTGTGTACACGAGCACCGAGGAGTTTTGCACTCGACGCGCGTCTTCACACCTCGCCATGCCGTTCCGCCCCGAGCGCGTCACGACCGTCACCTTCGACTCCTACAGCACGCTCGTCGACGTCGACGCCGCCGAGAAGGCACTCGCCGCGCGCGTCGACGACCCCGAACCGGTGTCGAAACTCTGGCGCTCGCGTTCGCTCGAATACACGTTCGTCGCCAACCACGTCGGCGCCTACCAGCCCTTCTACGAGATGAACCGAGACGCTCTCCAGTATGCACTCGACGTCGAGGGCGTCGACCTCTCGGCGGCCGAACGCGACGAGATTCTGTCCGTCTACCACGAACTCGACGTGTTCGACGACGTACGCGGGGGCATCGAACGACTCCGCGACGGCGGCTTCGACTGCTACGTCGTCTCGAACGGTAACCCCGAGATGCTCGCGTCGATGGTCGAACACGCCGACATCGGCGACCTCGTCGAGGACACCATCAGCGCCGACGAGGTGGCGACGTTCAAGCCCGACGCAGAACTCTATCGTCACGCCGCCGCCCGGACGGGCACGCCCATCGGCGACGTCGCCCACGTCACCGCGGGGTGGTTCGACGTGATGGGCGCTCGGCACGCGGGGATGCAGGGCGTGTGGGTCGACCGCAAGGGAACCCCGTGGGAACCCTTCGACGGCGACCCGGACCTCACCATCGAGACGATCTCCGAGCTCGCCGACGCGCTCGGCGTCTGATGCCCGCAATACCGACAGCTCGTTCGTCGTCCGCTGCCGTCGCCGACTCCGGCGACGCGCTTCTCAGTCGACCCAGCGAGTCGCCAGTGCGACGCTCCCGAGACCGAGGGTGACCCCGGCCACCACGTCGACGACCCAGTGGATGCCGAGATAGGTCGTCGAGACGACCACCGCCGTCACGAGCGGCACCGCGACATACGGCCACCGCGGGTAGGCCTCGCGGGACTGCCACGCCAGTGCCGCCACCGTCACCGACAGCGACGTGTGTAACGACGGGAACACGTTCGTGTTGGTGTTGACGTGGGTCGTCAGCATCTTCGAACGCGGGTATTCGGTGTACAGTAGCGGCGTCACGAGGTCTGGAAGCAAGTTGCGCGGCCCGTAGGAGACGAACAGGGTGTAGCAGGCGACGCCGATGACGTAGTTCGCCCCGTAGGCAATCGCCGTGCGTTTGAAGAACCGCTCGTCGTCGAGCAGAAAGTACGCGACGAACGGGAATATCAACAGGAACGTGTAGCCGTAGATGTAGGCGAAGCCGAGCACTGTCGTCAACGTCGGCGACGAGAACGACTGAATCCACGCGACCGTCGTCCCTTCGGTGCGGTAGATGAGGCTGGTCACGTTCCAATCAAGGACCCACGAGAGCGCTGGCCCGTAGTCGCGCGCCACTTTGTTGAGCGCGAGCACCGCGCCCAACCCGAGGAGGTAGGGCAACGTCTCTCGCAGTTGCTCGCGCCAGATGCAGATTCCCCTCTGCAGCGACTCGGGGCCGACGATTCCGACCATCGAGACTGCGAGCATCGCGCCGACGACCAGGACCACCTGTCCGACGACTTCGAGCAGTATCATGTTCAGTTCACCAACGTCCCGTCGTTGCGATATCGGTAGCCCGCCTCTCGGAACGCCGCTTTGGCGTCCTCGATGTCGAGGGTGCCATCGCCACCGACGAACGACGTGACCGGAGACGCGCCGTTCCACTCGAGTCCCGGTGCCAGCCACTCGCCGACCACGGGGGAGACGGCGGGCGTGGCGTAGCCGCCAAACGCGTCGCCGACCAGCGTGTTGCGGTCGAGGAGGGCACCGATTGCCAGTCGAAACCGTGGGTTGTTCAACGGGGCGCTCCGGGTGTTGTAACCGACGTGGTAGAACGCTCGCATCGGGCTCGCCAGGAGCGAGAGGTCGCCGGCGCGGGCGATGCGTGGGGCGACGCCCGCGAACACCGGCCCGGTCGCGTCGGCCTCCTCGGCGGCGACGAGTTCGACGGCCGCGTCGTCGGAAGGAGTGACCCGAAAGACCAGTTGTTCGTATGCTACTCCCTCGCCGTCGCGGTTGAGGACGTGATCGTCGAACCGCGAGAGGATGAGCGTCTCTTTTGCCACCGCGCGTTCGAATTTCAGCGGACCGCTCCCGACCGGTTCCGGGTTGTCCCAGACCAGCGCTTCGGTCGTCCCGTCGGAGAGTTCGATTCCCGCGAGCCCCGTCTCGTGGGCGCGCGGCTTCCACTCGTGGGCGGGTAAGACGGGGACGGTGAACGCTCGCCGAGCGACCCGCGGATGGCCGTCGAAGACGAACCGGACGGTGTGGTCGTCGACGACGGTCACGCGCTTGACGAGGTCGACTTGCCCCCGAAACCGCGGCGTCGGGACGCGAACGTCGCCCTCTCCGAGGGTTGTGTCTGCGAGAAATCGGTAGGTGAACGCCACGTCC
This sequence comes from Halobacteriota archaeon, assembly GCA_051747545.1. GTDB lineage: Archaea > Halobacteriota > Halobacteria > Halobacteriales > Haloferacaceae > JBNJGG01. Next base: position 6,462 of record JBNJGG010000054.1, read on the forward strand.
GCGGCGGTCACCGAGCGGCCGTCGTGCCACGTCGCCTCCCGTCGGAGTTCGACGGTTGCGACGGCGTCACTGGCGTCGGACCAGTGCCACGATTCGGCCAGCCACGGACGTAGCCGGTCGCCGACCCAGCGGGCGAGAGAGTCGTACAGCAGTCCGGTCACGAGCCCCCGGTCGCGGAACGCCACCGAGAGCGGATTTCGGTTGCGCGTCGGCCGCGGGTCGGTCGTCGTAATCGTGAGTTGCTCGACCGTCTCACCATCGCGGGTCGACACCGAGAGCAGGTCGGTGGGCGACTGGATTCCGCCGTCCGGCCAGTCGTCGACGTTGTCGGTTCGAACCGCGTGGATGGTGTCCGGTCGAGCGACGACGGTGAACGGTTGTTCGCGCGCGAGCGTCCACTGGAGGTCACTGAGCACCTCCTGACGGTCGTCGGGCGGTTGCTGTCGCTGCGTGTCGACGTCGTCGTCGACGCCGAGGTCGGCGAAGCCGAACGGGTTTTGCCACCCGGGTTCGCTACCGAATCTCGAGTGGACCAGTGCCCGGAGAAAGTCGGGGTCGTGGCCGCCGGGGTGACGGGCGACGTAGAGGTCGAACTCGTGGTCGATGAGGAGGCTCCGAAGCAGTTCGTCGGTCGTCATCGGGATGACCTCCGCCTGGAGGCCGACCGCCTTCAGATTCTGTTCGAGGTGACGTGCAATCTTCGTGGCGTACGGGTCGTCGTCGGCCGGTGTCGTCTTGATATTCAGCGACACGGGTGAGGAGGAGGGCGCGTCGACCACGTGGCGTACCCGGGAACACCCTGCGAGCGTCGCGGCCGCTCCGGCGACGAACGCGCGGCGGCCCGGACGGAGGGTACTACTCATCGCTATTTGGTCTCGTGATGTGAACGTCATGCACGGTATAAATATCTGTCACACCAGCGCCGCGAGCGGTGCTGCGAGTGCGAGTGTCCACACCGTCGCGCCGAGGGCGCGTGACGGCCCCTGATCGGTCCCTGCGGCGGCGAACAGTCCGACGGCGAGGACGACTGATACCCGGTGGAGCGCGACCGATGTCGAAACCGCAGTCGCCCCCATCGCGGCGGCGTCGACAGCGAGCGCGACGCCGAGACCACCCGACGCGAGCGCGAACGTCTGCCACGGATTCACGTGGTCCCGGCCTCCCGCTGCGTACGCCAGTGCCGGAATTCCGAGCACGAGGACCAGATAGCCCACTGAGGCGATGGCCTTCGGTGGCAACCAGGAGAGCCCTCGCTCGGCACCGATACCGAGCGCCCGGACAGCAAGGTAGGTCCCGCCAGTCGCGAGCGCGGGGGTGACGGTACTCCAGTCGGCGCGGCGGCGTGCGGCGACCGCGAGTGTCACGCCCGCGATGACGATGACGGTCTTCGGCGGTGCATCTCGGTCTGTTTCGACGACGGTCGCGCCCGCGCCACGTCGCAGGTCCGACGTTACTCCCCCGCGGGCCGCGTCGACGTCGTCGACGGTGTGCCGCAGCCGAAACCAGTCCCAGTACTCGCTGTGGGCCTGCATCGCCGTCCAGTTTCCGCCCTCCACGGCGTAGGCCCTGACGTGGGTGCGAGTGCCGAGGTAGTCGCCCGCGTCGAGCTGGTAGTGTTCGCCGAGCCAGTGGCCGTCCCCGCGTTCGACGTAGGTGTAACGCTTGGATCCGTGGGCCTCGGTCCACGGGACGACCACGTCGGTGTCTGCAACCGTCTCGTTTCCGGTGGGCTCCCAGTCGGTGGGCCCACGTCGCGTCAACGCGCGTCTCGCGTCCGCCGGGTCCGCGTAGACGAGGACGTTTATCGCCAGCGTGCGCTGGTCGAACGAGCGAGCGCGGCTGGTGTGAGGCCACAGTCGACTCCCGTCGCGGAGTTCGAGTAACTCCGGTCGGTCGCTCACGGGTGCGGATGGACCACTGTCCGTCACAGCGACGGCACCGGCCAACGTCGCCACTGCGAGCAGGGCAATCGCCCACCACGCCCACTCGCGTTCCATGTCGATGCGATGGAAAACGGAACGGGAAAACGATTCGGGTAGCACCCGACTGAGGCCTCCGGACTGTCGGCGCGCCGCGCTGGTCCGTCGCGTCCGCGTGGCCACTGTAACGTCGTTTCGGCTCCGAGAGCCATTTGGTAACTCGGCACATACGCTTCCCCATGGCCTCCCCGTCAGACCTCGACCTCACGACCACGGAGAAGGACGCGCTTCACGACCTGCAACTCGGCATCGAACACCTCTACTGCGCCTACGGACAACTCCTCGACTTCCATCACAAGGTCGGCCACGCGATGGACCGCTTTGCCGACGCGGAGGAGCGGCTCCGCGAGGCCGGTCACGGGTCGGCCGCCGACGAACTCCGTGACGTCCACCTCCCCGCGAGCGCCGTCGGCGACCTGTGGACCTACGAGATGGTCGAAGAGTTTCGGTCTGGATTGCTCACAGACGCTACGGACTTCGAACATCGGGTTCGCTCCGACCTGGCCAACGGCGTCGGTCACGTCACCGAACGAGAACAGCAGCGCGAGTGGCGTCGACGCGCCAGAGAGCCGTCGAGTCGATACGATTCCGACTGAAGGTCGCCCACGCGTTCGCTCACGAGACCGACACAGCGTGACGACGCGTGTCAGACGAGTACCACCAACTCGCCGTGTGGCCTCGGGTCGGAACCCTCCCCGGCCGATGGGAGTCACTCAGTCGTCGTTCGGGAACGTCTCGATTCGTGCGACGCCCCGTTGGACGCCGACGGTGCTCGCTTCGACTCGCGAGCGGAGTTCTTCGCGCTGGAAGACGGCGAACCCGAGGAGGATGACGCCGAATCCGAGGACCGTCGTCGACGCGAGTTGCTCGCCGAGGACGGCCCACCCCGAGATGGTCGCCACCGCCGGCACCGCGAGGGCGACCAGATTCGCCTGCACCGGTCCGGACTCGGCAACGAGCAGGAAGTAAGCCGCGTACGCGACGGCCGTTCCCGGACCCCCGACGTACATCGCGGCGGCGACGACCTGCGGCGTCCACGCGACGGCCATCGACTCGCCGAGCACCAGACTCGTCACGTGGAGGCCGAACGCGCCCACCAGCATCGCCCACGCCGACATCGGCAGGGTCCGCAGGTCTGGACCGGTCCACCGAACGAGGACGCTCCCGAGCGAGACGCTGAGCGCCGCGACCACGATGAGCGCCTGTCCGGCGAGCGTCGGGCCGCCGAACGTCGCCGGCGTCGGGTCGACGATGACGACGACGCCGGCCAAACCGATGAGGATGCCCGCCAGGTCGCCTGCCGAGACACGCGTCCCCAACACGGCGAGCGCGAACACCGGCGAGACGACGGGCATGAGTCCGTACATCACCGCCGCCGCCCCGCTCGTCGTGTACTGCTGGCCGACGAACAGGAGCGCGTTGTTGAGGCCGACGACGAGCGCCCCACTGACGAGAATCGCCGCGACGTCCCGTCGTGTGCGGGGGAGCCACGAGTCGAACCGGGTCGCCACGAGCCCGAGGAGGAGCAGCGCCCCGATGTCGAAGCGCAGGGCGGCGAACAGCACCGGCGGAATCGCGTCCAGCCCGCTTCCGATGGCGGTGAAGGAGGTTCCGAGTAGCACCGTCGCAACGGTGAACTGTAGAAAGGGTTTGCTGACGTTCACGCTCGCACCCCCGATTCCGAAGCACCCATATTGTGTGTCGCGGGCGCGCCGAAATCGGGGAGTGTCCGTGAACCGGTACGAGGACGGAAATCAAGTACGCTTCTTCTCAAGTTTAACACTTCAATCTAATTCACGTTATAAGGGTACATATGTCCTCCGACGAAACAATTATATTGAACTACTGGTTACAATTACTCGTTTATCTTCTAGTTTGTAACTCTCAATCGTGTTTCGAGAGAACGTGTCGCAAGCGTCGCGTTCAGTGGAGTCGTCCACTAGCCTTCGGCTCCGGGCGCGTGCGACGAGGTGGTGGTGAGAAGTTCAGTCGTTGGCCTCGTCGTCGCTCCCGGCGGCTTCGACGCGGGCGGCACACCGTTCTAGTTCGGCGGCGAGCGTGCGCGCCTCGTCGGCCGAGAGGCGCACGCGGTCGACGTGGGCCGCGAGCGTGTCGAGTTGAGTGTTGTCGAGTTCGAGTTCCAGCGTGACGTGGTCTGGGGCTTTCCGGGGTGCGGTGACGTTGAGCACCGCGTACGCCGACTCCTCGAAGCCGTGACCGGTCGCGGTGGCGTCGAGGAGGTCGAACGTCGTGTACGCGTTCACCCGGAGGAGTCGATCGGTCATGGCAGATTGTGTCGTGCGAGCGGGCAAAGACGTGTCGTCAGCGACACGTCTCGGAAATCGGTTCGCGTCCGCATCGACGCTCAGTCGTCGGCCGACATCGGCGTGTCGTCAGGGTACGAGGGTGCCGGACTGTCGTCGAGAGCGTCGTCCTCCGCGTAGGGATACCACGTCAACTTCGTGTTGTGCATCATCGGGTCCTCGTAGCTGGTCTCTTCCGGTTCGACGAGTTCCGACAGCGTCTCTTCGTCGGTTCGCTCGACGAACTCCCGGAAGGACTCGTCGCCGTCGCGGCGCTCGTCGAAGTTTGCGAGCAGGTTGGCGATGGCTCCCGGTACCTCGTCGACGGGGACGCGCTGGACGACCCAGGTGGCGAACTGCGGGTTCTCACCCAGGCCGCCGCCGAGACCGATGTCGAGCGCTTCGACGGCCTCGCCGTCTTTTCGAGTCTTCATCCCGCGGAGGCTCACGTCGGCAATCTGGGGTTGGGCACACGAGGCGGTACATCCCGACAGGTGAATGTGGAAGTCCTCGATTCCTTCGGGGAGTTCGACGTTCTCCTTCAGCCAGCGGGCAAAGCGCACCTGCCGGTTCTTCGTCTCGACGATAGAGAGCGAGCAGAACTCGGTGCCGGTGCAGGCGATAGATCCGCGCATGAACGGGTGCGGGTCCGGCGAGTAGTGTTCGAGCAGGGGTTCGTCGAGCAGGTCGTCGAGGCGGGACCCGGGAACGTCGGTGATGATGACGTTCTGCCGCTGCGTGACGCGAACCTCACCGGAGCCGTACTCGTCTGCGATGCGGGCGAGTTCGGCGGTGTCGTCGGCACCCATGCGACCGACGAGGACGTTCAGCCCGACGTAGTAGTTCCCGTCGACCTGCTCGTGGACGCCGACGTGGTCGTTGTGGCCGCCCTCGTACCCCGAGTTGTACGTGTACTCCTCGCGGAGGTCCTCACCGGCGGTTTCCAGTTCGAAGTCGGCGTAGTCTTCCTGCAGGACGCGACGGAACTTCTCGGGGCCCCACTCGTCGAGGAGGAACTTGATGCGGGCGTTGTATCGGTTCTCGCGGTCGCCGTGGTCGCCGAAGAGTGCGGAGATTGCGCCGCCGATTTCGACCGCCTGTTCGGGCGTGGCGAACACGTCGATGTTCCGGGCGAACCGCGGTTCGTTTCGGGCGAGGCCGCCGCCGACCCGGACGTTGAATCCCTTGACCTCCTCGCCGTCGATTTCTTTCACGGCTGGCTCGTAGGCGAGGTCGTTGATGTCGCCCTGTCCACAGCCCTCGCGGCACCCCGTTACGCTGGCTTTCCACTTCCGAGGGAGGTTCGTGTGGTCGTCGTGGCCCTTGTACGTCTCGTGAAGTCCCATGGCGACGGGCAGCGCGTCGACGAACTCGTGGGTGTCCTTTCCGGCGACCGGACAGCCCACGACGTTCCGCCACGAGTCGCCACAGGCCTGCTGGGTCGACAGCCCCGCGTCGTGGAGTTTCTCGAAGATGGCGGGGATATCCTCGAGCTTGATCCAGTGGAGTTGAATGGACTGTCGAGTCGTCCAGTCGACGTAGGCGTCGCCGAAGATGGGGTTCGTTCCCGGACCGGTCGCGTATTCGGTTGCGATGTCGGCGACGACCCCGGTCTGTCCGGGTGTCAAGACGCCGTTGGGCGTCCCGATGCGCATCATGAAGTACGACTCCTGTCCGTTCCGCTGGTGGTACAGGCCCCACCACTTGAACCGCTCGAACCACTCGTCGTGTTCGTCCTCCGGGATGGACTGCCACCCCGTCTCGGCGAACTCGTAGAGGTGGTCGATAATCTCGTTCCCGTACACCTCCGATTTCCAGTTTTCTACGTCGGTCGGCATACTACGCCGCTTGAACGTGCGTACGTAAACCCGTCCTCGTGGCGTCAACCCTTCCCGGCACTCCTCGAATGAGGATTATGTTGCCGGGTGTCTCGGGAGGATAGTCCCGTCGCGGTCGAGTGGTGCGAATTCGCTGTCGACGACGCGGCCGACGGGAATCCAGTCGGTCGTATCCTTGGTCCCACAGCCGATGCACTGCCCGACGACGCGAACTTCGACCGTCCGACCGTCGACGCCGACTTCGACGAAGCCCTCGACGACCAGGTCGGGGACGAGACACTCACACCAGTCCGGCTCGACGACGCGCCAGAGTTCGCTTACGGCGACTCTGCGGGAGTCGTCCACCGACAGCCACGCCCCGTCGTCGAGGATGCGTAGGGCGACGCTCATTGGCGGACGAACGAGGGCCACCTACCTATGCCCGCCGGACGACGCAACGGCTGTCTATCTCGGTGACGCGACGTTCGCGTTGTAATCCACCGCAGTCCATCGAAAATATCGGAATTTCGGCGTCGAAGATACGGGCGGGAATCTCCGGTATCCGTGAGTAGGGGTAGTGATTACTACCAAAGCGTGGCTTAACTCCGTGTCCTCCGTACGCTGCGGTGATGACCACAGAAACGCGACATTCTGGCCGTCGGCAACACGTCTCTGCCGACGTCGCCCCCGAACTGTACGAGCCCTCGACGAGCGACGGGAGGACCGATGAGTGACCGCGTCGCCGACGCCGACGAGGCGACCGACCACCTCGACGACCTCCCGGACGGTGCCGGATGCACCGAAATCTGGGAGCACCTCTCAGAGCGGCGCGAGGAAGCGAGCGACTAACTCATCGCTGGTCGTGTCACCCCTCTCGCTATCGTCGCCCCGTGGGCGAATCCGGCGGTGCATCTCGGCCGCCAGCGTGCGAGACGTTTTTGCAGCGGCCGGTGCAAGAAGCGCCAATGAGTGAACCGCCGAGTGGGGGACGCCGGCCGGGTGGCGAGCGTCACTCCGGTGACGGGCGTCGCTTCGGGTCGAGGCGGCCCGTCGACCGCGAGTCGCCCGTTGGTGAACCCGTCGTTCGCGCAGACCCGTCCGTCACGGGAGACCGTGCGAGAGACGCCGTCGGGTTCGACCCGGACGACCCCGAAAGCGTCGCGCTCGCCGCGGAGACGGTTCACGCCTTCGCCACGAACACCATCGGTGCGACCGACAACGTCTACATGCTCCGCGGTGCGGCCGCCTGCGCGGCGCTCGTGCGTGGGGTCGGGTCGTACAAGGCCGCCGCAGAGCGCGCCGGGGGCGACGTCTCAGTCGCGTTCATCCGCAAGTGGGCGCGGGTCCACGACCTCCCGCGGTCGGTTCGTCGACAGGTCGCGATGGGGAACATCGCTCCGACGGCGGCAAAACACATCGCGCGCGTCTCCGGCGACGCGCGCTTCTATCTGGCCTGGGCGGCCCTCGACGGCGACTTGACCGTCCGCGAGGTGAGACAACTCGCCAGCGCGGTCAACACGGGAACGCCCGTCGAGGATGCGCTGGCCGACCACGGCGTCACGCTGGGCGAGCTCTCGATGCGCCTGCCGCCCGAGCAGTACCTCGAACTCCGCCGTCGCGCCTCGCTGTACAACCGCGCTGTCGGCGACCTCGTCGCCGAGGCTCTCGATTCGTACCTCGCCGAGGAGTAATCCACCCGGACCTCGTCCGCTCCGCCGCACAGCGTCGGATAGTAAACGCTTATTGCGCCGTATCGGAAAATGGAATCGAGGGCCGGTAGCTCAGTTAGGGAGAGCGTCTGGCTTTTAACCAGACGGTCGGGGGTTCAAGTCCCTCCCGGCCCGTAAGAGATCCGCGAGCGACAGCGAGCGTGTTTCGACCAATTCGGAGGGCTTGAATCAGGGAGTGAAGTGAGGGCTAGCGAACGTAACGACCGTGGTTCAAGTCCCTCCCGGCCCGCTCTTTGTGCGAAGGAAGTGAGTCAAAGAGCAACGACGCGGCGGATTTGAAGCAGACTGAGTCACAGCGCCCGAGCGAAGCGAGGACGACCAGCCTCACGCAACGTCCTGGGAGGCGGTGCGGAAGCGGAGTTCGAAGACGGTCCCCTCGGGGTCGTTGTCGGTCACGCTGACGCTTCCCCCGTAAATCTCCATCAGGCGGTCGACGAAAAAGAGACTCAGCCCCTGCCCGTGATGGACTTTCGTGGTTTCCTCGCGGCCGAAGATGCGGTCCCGCCGGTACGGTTCGATTCCCGGTCCGTTGTCGGCGACGGTGAGCACGAGTCGGTCGTCCCGGTTTCGGGCCCGAATCTCCACGAGGGGCGTTTCCTTGTCGTTGTGGACCACCGCGTTCTCGACGACGGCTTCGAGTGCCGCCGATAGGGTCTCGTCGGCGACGACGGACACCGACTCGTCGTCGAGGTCGACCGTCATGTCGACGTCGCTCGTCGTGACCCGGGCGATTGCTCGCTCGACGGCGGTATCCAGACGGGTCGGTCGGAGTCCCTCCTCGTTCTCGCTGGTCAGTACGCCGCTGAACTCCCGAGTGGTGTCCGCCCGGTGGAGCATCGACTCGACGCGCTCTGTCGCCGCCTCGATAGGCCGCTCGAGGTCGTCGTCGACGTTCCCCGCGACGTCGTTCAGATGGCCGAGAATGACGTTGGCGTCGTTCCGAAGGTTGTGCCGGAGGACTCGGTTGAGAATTCGCAGGCTCTGTTCGTACTGCCGGTGCCGGGTCAGGTCGGTGAAGACGGCCACGTATCCCCACGTCTCTCCGTCGACCGACAGCGGGGTCGCCGTCCCCGACCCGTAGATGAGACGACCGTCCTTCGTCGTCGCCTCGAAGTCACCGACCCACGTCTCGCCGGCCATCATCTTCTCGGCCGCCTCGGCGTACGTCTCCGGACGGTGCA
>JBNJGG010000055.1:0-15369 GCA_051747545.1 Halobacteriota archaeon
AGTCCGACATGCGTCTCAAGCCCGACGCGTCGACGTTCGCTATCCTCCCGTGGCGTGACGGGACTTCGGCACGCCTCATCTGCGACGTGATCAACACCTCGACGGGCGAACCGTTCGAGGGTGACCCGCGGTACGTGCTCAAGCAAGCACTCGCACGCGCCGAGGAGATGGGGTACACGGTCAACGCCGCACCGGAACCCGAGTTCTTCCTGTTCGAGGAGGACGACGAAGGTCGCGCCACGACGAAGACAAACGACGCCGGCGGTTACTTCGACCTCGCGCCAAAGGACCTCGCCTCTGACGTCCGTCGCGACATCATCTACGGTCTCGAAAGTATGAACTTCGAAATCGAAGCCTCCCACCACGAGGTCGCAGAGGGGCAACACGAGATCAACTTCTCGTACGACGACGCGCTGGCGACGGCCGACAACGTCGCCACCTTCCGCACGGTGGTCCGGGCCATCGCCGCCCAGCACGACCTCCACGCGACGTTCATGCCGAAGCCGATCGCGAAGATCAACGGTTCGGGCATGCACACGCACATCTCGCTGTTCACCGAGGACGGCGAGAACGCCTTCCACGACGACGACGACGAGTTCAACCTCTCGGCGGAGGCGCACTCGTTCCTCGCGGGCATCCTCGAACACGCGCCGGCAATCACGGCCGTGTCGAACCCGACGGTCAACAGCTACAAGCGTCTGGTGCCGGGCTACGAGGCACCCGTGTACGTCGCGTGGTCCGACCGGAACCGCTCGGCGCTCATCCGCAAGCCGGCCGCTCGCGTCCCAGCAGCCAGCCGTATCGAGGCCCGATTCCCGGACCCGTCATGTAATCCGTACCTCGCGCTCGCTGCGCTGATTCACGCTGGGCTCGAGGGGATGGAGAAGGGTCTCGAAGCACCCGACCCGGTTCGAGAGAACATCTACGAATTCGACGAGGCCAAACGCAAGGAGTACGGAATCGAGACGCTCCCGTCGAACCTCGGCGAAGCGCTCGAATCCCTGAAGGCCGACGAAACCGTTCAGGACGCACTCGGCGAGCACATCTACGAGAAGTTCGTCGAAGCGAAAACGCAGGAGTACGACGAGTACCGCATCGACGTCTCCCAGTGGGAACTCGACCGCTACCTCGAAACGTTCTGAGCGGACGCGACCACGCAGTTATTTTTCGACCGAGGCGAGGAGCGTATCACCGACGAGCGGCAGCGCGAGGAGACCGAGCAGGCCGACCGTCGCAACGGTGACGACCGCGACCGGATGAACCGTGACGAGGGTGACACCGCGAATCGCGGCGAGCGGGAGCGACAGGCCGAGAATACCGAGCACGGCCGCCGACCGAGACAGCGACGCGTCGAGTACGCGGTCGCCGAACTGTCGCCACCCGACGACGCCTCCGAGCGACGTGCCGAGTCCGACGAGGAGTTCCGATTCGAGGGTAACGAGGGTGCCAGCCAGTGCGAACGCCAGCGCCACGAGGAAGGCGTGAGTGACGGAGGCAGCCTCGATGGGCCCATCCCGTCGGTCGGTGTCGAATCCCGGTCCGACTCGAAAGACGGTGGCGAGAAGCACGACGCCGAAGACGACACCGGCGACCACGTCGACGAGGTAGTGGACGCCGATGACGACGCGCGAGATGGACACGAGAACGACGACGGTCGACGCGACGAGGAGACGACGCCAGCGCGCGCCGACCGGAAGGACGAGCGCGACCCCGCCCCAGAAGACGGTGGTGCCGAGCGCGTGCCCGCTGGGAAAACCGAATCCAGACTCCATGGCCCCCGGGGGCCTCGGAAGGGCGAACATCGCCTTGAGCCCGAGCGTCGCCCCGATAGCACCGATGCCGAGCGCGAGGGCGAACGCGGCGCGTGACCTGCCGAGCGGGAGTCGGTCACCGACGACGTACGCGACCGAGATGGTGAGCAAACACAGCCACGGATTGCCGAGATAGGTGAGCAGTCCGAATAGTGCGACCACGAAGTCCGGGAGGGTGTCGACGACGCCGAACTCGCCGACACCACGCGAAGCGAGGAGTACGTCGTCCGCCAGGGGCCCACGCCAGCGCTGACTACCGCCGAGCGCGTCACCCCAGAACCGCACACTCCGGAGTGGTATCGGATGCATGTCCTCGTTGGATGCCGTCCAAGAAACATATACGTGCGGGATGTGAACGTTGAGGTGACGAGATGGTCGCGTTCGGGGGAGAGTTCGAGTGGCTGACCGGAGCGCTGTTGAGCTTCATCCACGAGTACGGGTACGTCGCGCTGTTCGTCTTCATCGTCCTCGAGACGGCGTGGATAATCCACTTTGCCCCGAGCGAACTCATCATTCCAGCGGCGGCGGTGGTCCTCGTGACCGACCCGGTCTCGTTCGCCTTCTTCGTCACAATCCTGACGGTCGGTGCCGTCCTCGGGAGCCTGCTCGCTTACTACCTGTTCGGCGTCAACGGCGACGCCGTGATGCGTCGGTACGGCCACGTCCTCCGCATCCCCGAGTCGGAAGTCGAACGCAGTCAGGCGTGGTTCAGACGCTGGGGCGAAGGGCTGCTGTTCTGGGGCCGCGTCGTCCCCGTACTCCGCACGCCGATATCGATTCCGGCGGGGTTCGCTCGCACGGACCTGCGAAGGTTCACCGTCTACTCGGGCGGGGGGTGGCTCGCGTACAACGTGATCCTCGTGTGGCTGGTCTACGGCGGGGAGAACGAGCGGGCACCGATCGATTACATCCTCGACTACGCGCGAGGCGTCGCCGGGGGTGACCAGCTACTCTCTGCGACCATCGTCGCGTGCGGGGTCCTCACGGGCGGGTGGCTCTGGATGCGTCGTCGCCGAAATCTCGGTCGATAACGTCCAGACCGGCCTCAGCCCCGTCGTTCCCGAACCGCGTCGAGGGCCCAGCCCGGGATGTCGAGCAGGTTCAACCCGATACCGAACAGGACGAACAGGACGTACAGTCCGAGCGTCGAGAGGAAGATGACGATCATGGCCACGATAGAGACGAGGCCGTCTTCCCAGTAGAGCGCGCCGAGCGTCATCACCGTCCCGTAGAGCAACACGAGGTAGGGACCCCACCCGCGGGCTTTTCCACGTCGTAACCGCCAGCGGACGTATCGCTTGAGTTCGGCTTCGAGTTTGGGTCGCTCGACGGTTCGAGATTCGACGTCGTCTTCGAACGCGTCGAAGTCGGCCCGAAGTTCGTCGAGTCGCCCTTCGAGGTCGGAAATGTCTGGGGCACCTCGGGGCTCGGGTCCCGGTCGATGGCGGGAGTCTTCGTCGGGGGCGTCCGGTCCGTCCGTACTCATTTCCGTCATTTTCTCACGACGACCCGGCCCCTGTTGTAGTTGCCGGTCTAACTCGTTCGGCCAGCACCGCGTTGACCACCGCCCCGATGAGGACGACGAAGCCCGTGAAGTAAAACCACGTCACGAGCAGCAAGATACCACCGAGTGCGCCGTACACCGACGGGTCGCTAGCGGCCGACAGCGAGGCGTAGACGCCGTATCCGATTCCCAACAGCGTCCACCCGAAGGCGGCGACGACGGCACCGGGAACGGCCTCGATGGGCGACATGCGAACGTCCGGAAGGACGTAGTACAAGGGGAGAAATCCGACGACGAGCGCCAGGAGCAACAGGGCGGGACCGAGCGTGTGGATGCCGGGAAGCGGGACGAGCGCGATGGCGACGCTGACGACGCCGACCACGATGACCCCCACGAGGAGTGTCACGAGCGCGACGACGCCGTCGAGCAGACGGTTGAGGAACCCCCCCGCGGAGGTTCCGTAGACCCGCGAAAACGCGATGTCGAGCGCGCGAAAGAGCTTGAGCGACGACCAGAGTAAAATCGCGAGGCCCACGACGGTGAACGTATCGCGGCCCCGGGTGTTCTGAACGACCGCCAGAACCTGCTCGGCACTCGTCGGAAGAAGGTACTGCTCGACGAGCACAGTCACTTCTGCCTCCAGTTCCGTCCCACCAACGAAGGTGATTGCCGAGAAGGCCAGCACTAGCAGGGGAATCAGAGAGACGAAGACGTAGTAGGCGATGCTCGCCGCGAGAAAGCTGACCTCCGTCTCGTTGACGACGTCGACGACTTCCAGGACGAAGTCGATACCAGCCCGGATGCGGCAATTCACAGACGCAGTTCAGTCGCGCGACACAAGAAATGTCTGGTGAGTTACGCGCCGTGAGACGACGGTTCTCTATTCGTCGCCGGGTGCCGTCGCCGACCGAATCTCTGCGACGGTCGCGTCGGTCTTGAACGCAGTGCCACTGTAGTGGGCGCGAGTGGCCTCGAAGCCCGCCTCGCGCAACTGGTCGAGGAACGTCTCCATCTTGGGTGCCGAGCGCGTCCACAGTTTGCAGAGGCGGTGCTGGTCGTAGTGGGTTGGTACGTTCAGCTCGCTCGCGACGGTCGAGAGCAGTTTCGACGCCCGCGTCGCCTCGCCCATCTCGTCGGTCAGGTTCGCGGCGACCGTCTCGGTGAACGCCGGGTCCGCAGTCGGGCCCAACCAGATGGGACCGGCGGTGAGGAGTCGATTCGACCCGCAGACCGGGCAGTCGTCGGGTGGATGCGCGATGAGGTCGAACTCGTGGTCGCGCTCGAGGCAGTCCTCGCAGTGGTGGACGTAGCCCAACTGCTCGATGGCCGCGTCGGCGCGAGTCGCCCGGTGGTCGAGTTCGAGGTACGTCCGCGCGTAGTGGCGCGTCACGTGCGAGCAAATCGGCGTCGCGGCCGTGTCGTACCGCGCGGCGGTGCGAACCAGCGCCGACAGCAGGACGCGAAGGCCCATCTCGGCGTGGTAGTCGGTGTTTCGAGGGACGGTCGCGTACTTTCGAATCCCGCTGTTGAGGTGAGCCCCACAGAGCGGCGCGGTGTCTGTCGCGGTCACGCAGACCAGGTTTCGGGTGTTGGCGAAGGCGGCGTCGACGAAGGGGATGGGCGTGCCGAAGGGGTCGATGTCGACCACGTCGAACACCGACTCGTGCATGAGAGCGTTGGCGTTTCGCTGGACCACCTCCCCCGGGAGGTCGTTGACCGCGAAGTTTGCTCGAGCGAGGTCGACCGCGTCGGCGTCGATGTCCGCACAGGTCACCTCGAAGCCCTCGGCGGCGGCGCGGACGCCGCGGATGCCGCTGGCTGCCATCGCGTCCAGATACCGCTCCGCGCGCGGGTCGCGCTCTCGATAGGCGCGGAGGACGGCGATAGTAACGTCGCGGTTGAGTTCCTGCGTCGGGTTGAAGAAGACGCCGTCGCCCGCACCTTCTCCGGCACCGTCGCGGGCCTCGGGCACCTCGATGCGGACGCCTCCCTCGCGTACGTACATACCGTCGAGATGGTGGACGACGCCGAAAAGTCGAGCGGTTCCGAGCGAAGTTGCGGCGTACTCGACGGACGACCGAAAGAGGGGCAGTTTATGTCAAATGAGAAGAGAATCACGTGCGGAGAACGCAACAGATGGGACTAGAGGAGTTCGTCAGCGACCGAGGGGGACCAGAAACGACGTTACTCGTGGTCAACCGCACGTCGCCCCGCCCGATGCAGCGGCTCCTGGAGGGCACGTTCGAGAACCAGTCGGTCGACGTGGACGAAGAGCAGATACCCGAATCGGAGTCGGACCTGGTGTTACTCATCCGAGATGGGGCGGTCGAGGCCTCGTCGACGTTCGACGAACTCGCGGAGGCGATACTGCTCGTCAACTCGGACCTGTACATCACGGGGGCGAGAGCGGTCGATGAAGTCTCACTCCCGGCCGCCCTCGACGGGCTAACCGAGGTTCCGTTCCGACTCCGCGGCTACCCCGAATCGAACAAGGAGAAACTGCTCTTGATAACCATCTCCCGGTACATCGAACGCCTCGCGTTGGAAGCAGGTGGTGGAACGCTTCGGTCGGCGTTCCAGAAGTTGAGCAGAATCAACGACGAACGGGGCACCCGGATCGTGTACGAGCGTCTCGCGGCCGCCGAGGTAGCGGTACACGTCTACGGCGTTCCGAACTGGACGCCGCCGCCGGCGTTCGATGTGGTCACCCACGTCGGCGACTGCCCGGAGTACAGACGCTCGTGGTTCGTCGTCTTCGACCCCCCAGACGGAAGCGCGGGACACGCGGCACTGGTGGCGGTCGAAGTCGGCGAGAACCTCTGGGAGGGCTTTTGGACGTATCGGCCATCGCTCGTCGACGACATTGATGCGTACATCGAGGCGAACTTCTAGCGTCGAACGGTGTTACCCGACCGACACCCCTCACCGAACCTGTTTTGGTGGCGAGGCCACAACGGACGGCCGTGAGCGAGGGGGGCGACTGGCGAGAGGCACTCGCGGCAACGGGCGAACTGACGCCCGAGATAGTCGACGCCATCGCATCAGTGCACAAGAATCGAGGCGTCCGGGCTATCGAGGCGGTCTCGGAGGGCAGAGTCAAGCAGTACCGCGACTTCACCGTGGTCGTCGGTCATCGGGACGAGTACATCGTCGAATCGGGCGCGTGCACCTGCAAAGACAGCGAGTACAACCTCGACCCCACAGACCCCAACCAGCAGTGCTGGCACGCCCTCGCCGTGGAGGTGGCCGAACGACTCGGCGAAGTCGACCACCACGACATGTGGTACTCGGACGTGCGCGAGTTTCTGTGAGGACTCCGCCCGACAGAGCGCACACGCAGACCAGTTCGAACGGAAGCCATTTGCGCTCTGGTGTGTGACTCGTTCGAACGGAAGCCCTTTGCGCTCTGATGTGTGACTCGAAGCCATGAGCGACGACGACCTGTCCATCGAGGAAAAGCGCGTCTACGCCGACCGAACCGGGAAGGTCGAGCTGTTCGTCTGCTGTGGAATCGGTCTGGTTTCGGTCGACATCTCGGGTGACCTGGTCGGCGAGTTCGGCGTCGAACGACGCTGTGTCGCCACCGACGCCGCCGCCGGCGACGGGCGGGTGGCAGTCGCAACCGACGAGGACGTGCTCGTGCGGCGCGGCCCCGACGCCGAGTTCGAGGCGACGAACCTCGGCCCTGCGGTCGCGGTCGGAGTTCACGGTGGGCGCGTACTCGCGGCCACCCCCGACGGGCGGGTCGCCGCGACTGACGACGATGGGTGGACACGCCTCGGCGAGACCGGTGGCGTCCGAGCCATCGACGGGGGGCTCGTCGCGGCCGCAGACGGCGTCTATCGGGTGACCGAGCGCCTCCAGCACGTCGGCCTCGACGACGTGCGAGACGTGGCCGGACGTGGGATTCCGCTCGCGGCGACCGGTGAGGCGCTCTACGCGCTCGGAAACGGCTGGATGGACGTTCGGGACGGCGACTTCAGCGCGGTCGACTCAGACGGCGAGCGCGCGCACGCCGTCGACGCAGACGGGAGTTACGCCCGCGAGGGGGACGACTGGCAGTCGGTGGATCTGCCGACCGACGACTCGGTCGTCGGATTCGGCTACGGGCCCGACCAGGTGCTCGCACTCACCGAGTCGGGGACCCTGCTGGTCGACGCCGGAGAGGGCTGGCGTGCACACGCGCTCGGGGTACCCGAAGTCGTCGGGTTCGCTGTCGCACAGTGAGCGAATTCGACAGACTGCGAAAGAGGTGTCGAGACGACGACAACGAAAACGGGTTTAACGCGGGCTATCGTGGCCTCAGACATGATACTTCCCGGCTCTACCTCGCAGGGACTCGCGGCCTCGCTCGCAGCGGTGACCGAAGAATCGCTCGCAGAGGTGTCGTACCGGCACTTCCCGGACGGGGAGTTGATGGCGAGCGCCCCCGAGTTCGACGGCGGTCGAGCCGTCGTCGTCGCCTCGACCACGTCGAGCGACGCCCACCTGGAACTACTCCAGTTGCAGGACGCCGCCCGAGAGGCCGACGCCGACGAGGTCGTGACGGTCATCCCGTACATGGGCTACGCCCGGCAGGACACCGCCTTCTCGGCCGGGCAACCGGTGTCGGCGCGCGCCGTCGCCCGCGCAATCAGCACCGGAACCGACCGGGTCGTCCTCGTCACGCCCCACGAGGAGGCCGTCGCCGACTTCTTCACCGTCCCGTGCGACGTGGTCGACGCCGCACCGCGACTGGCCGAGCCGTTACCGACCGACCTCGGAGACCCGCTCTTTCTCGCGCCGGACGAAGGTGCAATCGAACTGGCCGAGACCGTCCGAGACGCCTACGGACGCGGCGACACGGACTACTTCGAGAAGGAGCGCGACTACGACACGGGGGAAATCCAGGTGACACCGAGCGACGCGAACGTCGCCGACCGCGACGTCGTCGTCGTCGACGACATCATCGCCACCGGGTCGACGATGAGCGAGTCGGTGGCCGTCCTCGGCCGACGCGGTTCCGCTCGGACGTATCTCACGTGCGTCCATCCCGTACTCGCCGGGAACGCCCGGACGAAACTGGAGCGCGCCGGGGTCGAAGCCATCTACGCGACCGACACCATCGAGCGCGACGTGAGTCGCGTGTCCGTCGCAGAGACCGTCGCCACGCGATTGTGATTCGCTGGAGAAATCGGATCGTTTTCGCTAGAGAAATCGAGTCGTGTTAGGACGAGTCGGGTCGCCGCCCCCCGGCGAGGACGCGCCGAACTCGCGGGAGTAGTTCGGTCACACCCATCAGGTAGGGACCGAAGTAGAAGGCCATCAGCCCCATCCCGGCAATCCAGAGCCCCAGTTTCGTCTGACCGGCTGAGATGGTTTCGAGGCCTAATTCCTCGAGGTAGATTCCGACGCCGGAGAGGACGACCGTCCCGGTGGCAAAGAAAGCGATGGCCCCGAGTTCAGCGAGCAACTCGACCAGTGTGACGTACATGCGACTACACAGCGGCCTGGCAGGTGTCACCCTTTCGGTTTCGCCGTCGCTGGACGAAACGGTCTTGCTGTCCGGCGGAAAACACCGATTGTATGACGGGACGCTATGGCGACCTCGACTACCCCAAGTTGACCAAACTGGGCTTCGGACTCGGCGTCACGCTGTTCGTCGTCGGAGTACTCGGTGAGCTGGCCGGCCCGATGGTGTTCGGGCCGCTACCGCCGTGGGAGCGGGCACTGTTCTTCGACTTCGAGGCAATCGGCATCGCCCTCGTCTTGCTCTCGCCGTTCGTCTTCGGCATCGCCATGCCGCTGACTGAGTAGATGCCGGCACCGACGACGTATCCGGACGAGGACTCGCGCACCGTCGTCGAAGCAGGGTGTACCCGCTGCCCGGTGCTCGCCGAGTCGCGGACTCAAATCGCGTGGGGGAACGGCCCGGACGACGCCGCCGTGCTGGTCGTCGGCGAAGCGCCGGGCGCGGGAGACCCGACCGCAGACGAGTGGCGCGGCGGCAACCACACCGGATTGGCGTACACCTCACGACACTCGGGACGCCGAATCCGAACACTGATGGACGAACTCGGGTACGGCGACCGGGCGTACTACACGAACGCAGTCAAGTGCTTTCCAGCCGCAGACGGTGGGGAGACGAATCGGGAACCGACGTCAGACGAACTGGCGACGTGTCGGCGGCACCTGCTGGCCGAACTCGAAGAGATAGACCCCTCGGCCGTTCTCGCCACCGGAAAGCACGCCACAGAGTCGATACTGGCCGCCGAGGGAGAACGACTGACCGGCTTTCTCGACTCGGTGCTGACACCGATTCGGTGTCCGACCCTCGGGACGACAGTGCTCCCGGTGTTGCACCCTTCCTATCAGGACGTGTGGCGTGCCCGCCTCGGGTACGACGCCGACGACTACCGCGACGCAGTTGGCGCGGCGCTGGACGCACTGGTCGACGACTGACACCCGGTGAGGACGCAGTCGACGTCCGTCCAACAGGTTGTGAGCGTCGCAGACGGTGTGGACCACAGCGAACGTTTTTCAGACGCGGGTCGCATTGAAATGGTATGTCCGAAGAGTGCATCTTCTGTCGCATCGTCGACGGCGACATCCCGAGTCGAACCGTCTACGAAGACGAGTCGGTACTGGCGTTTCTCGACGTGAACCCGCTCTCTCGGGGTCACACGCTGGTCATCCCGAAAGCGCACCACGAACGGCTGAACGACACGCCGGTGGACCTCGCCGCAGACGTGTTCGCCGCACTCCACGAGTTGACGACCGCCGTCGAGGTCGCCGTCGACGCCGACGGGTCGAACGTCGCGTTCAACAACGGGACCGCTGCCGGACAGGAAGTGCCGCACGTCCACGGCCACATCATCCCGCGCTTCGAGGGCGACGGCGGCCACCCGGTCCACGCCGTCGCCGGAGAGCGACCCGACCTCTCCGACGACGAACTCGACGCGATCGCCGACGCCATCGCGACGAGTCGCTGAAACGATTCGCGAAGGTCCGTCGAGGATACCCGAACCGGACCCTCCGACATCGAAGGTTGACTCTCGATATCAACGTCGATAACCGCGGCCCGAGATATTTATCGGAAGCCGGACCAGTTCGGCTCATGTCCGAAGTTACGTCTGCGGCACTGGTGGGTTCGACGGGTGGCGCGGGGACGACGCGAACGACGGTCGAACTGGCGGCGACGCTCGCCCGCGACGGTCGGGCGGTAGCGATTCTGGACGCCGCCTTCGGTACGCAGGGGCTCTCAGATTACGTCACCGGGCGGCTGACTCCGGACGTGACGACGCTGGTCACGTCCGAGGAACCACCGGACCTCGGGGAGGTGCTGTCGGTGCTCGACCTCCCAGTTCAGGGCCGCGTCGCGTGCGCCCCCGCGAGTGCACCGTTTGAACGACTCGCGCGGGCGAAGTCTCCAGAGGCGGCTCGTCGATTCGAAGGACTCGTCGCCCGAGCGGAAACGCGGTTCGACCACGTCCTCGTCGACACCCCGCCGGTGGCGGCCAATCAGGCGATTGCGGCGGTCAACGGTGCCCAGCGAACGGCACTCGTCGCGCCCGGGACGACGCGCGGAGCCGACGCCGTCGAGCGCATGCGCGCCCGACTGCGCGACGTCGGCGTCGACGTCGACGTGGTGGTGTCGACGCGCGGTGAACTCGCGGGTGCGAACGTGGGGATACCAGAATCACAGGTGACGGCAGTCGGGAATGCGCCGGCAGCGGTGAGCACGAATGATCCGATGGGCCCACCGCTAGCCCGCGCGGCAGAACTGCTGTTCGACGTGACGCTCGACCTCGAATTCGAGGGACTGGGACTCCGCGGGGTCGTCGAGCGGTACGTCGACGGACGAGAGTGAGGAGAGAAAATTGGAGCGTTAGCGCAAGTCCTCCACGTCGCTCATCGTCTCACCGAGGGCGTCGCGTTTGTCCACGCTCGCGTTCCTACCGAGCGAACGCACGGCGTCGAACGCTTCGACGAGTTCGGGAACCGCGTCGTGCGTCTCGACGTACGTCGCGAGGGCGAACTCCGCTTTCTCGGCGCGTGTGAGTGTGAGCGCCTCCGTGCGCGAGAGGTCGCCTCGTAACCAGTCGCGGAGCACGTCACGGGCGGTCGGGGAGAGGGGAGAGATACCGACGGCCCCGCAGCGGTGCAACGTCTTCGCCGCGGTCATCGGAGCGACGGCGGCTTCACGAGCACACGCACCGACGCCCCCGCCCGCGGCGTACGCCTCGAGGACGACGGCCGCATCCGATGGGTCACACGGAAGCGACTCCGCGTGAGCTTCGAGGCGCACTTCGACTGCCTCGCCGGTGTCGTCTACCGTCGGAACGCCCCGGTCGCGCTGCTCGGCGGTGACTGTGATGCCCGCAGCGATGTCGGACAGAGGCATGGCCCGGAGTTGTCACCCCATCGAATAAAAACGTGCACACCGGTTACAGAGCGTGAGAACGGAACGTACCGGTCACCGGTACGTTTAGCCGTACGAGCGGGGTCAATTTCGGCTCGTCGCTCATCCTTTTAAATATGCGATCGGGACCAAGGTTCTCATATGAGCCACGCACGCTCAGGGGGATGTCCCGAATGCAACGGTCGCCTGCAGACGAGTCGCAGTGAGACGGTCTGCGGAGAGTGCGGCCTCGTCGTCGCCGAACAGCACATCGACCACGGCCCGGAGTGGCGTTCCTTCGCCGCCGACGACACGAATCGCGAGCGAACCGGTGCGCCGCTGACACGCTCGCGCCACGACCGCGGCCTCTCGACCGAAATCGGTCGGTCGACCCGGCTGAAGGGGCGCAAACGCCGACAGATGGCCCGCCTCCGTCGCCAGCACAACCGGGCCCGAATCGCCACCAAGCGCGAGCGAAATCAGGTGTACGCGTTCACCGAGATTCGGCGCATCGTCGGGGCGCTCTCGCTTCCGAACCGCATCCGCGACCAGGCGTGCTCACTGTTTCGCGCGGCCCAGCGCGAGGACCTCCTGCAGGGGCGCTCACTCGAAGGGTTCGCCGCCGCCAGTGTGTACGCAGCCTGCCGCGTCTCTTCGATTGCCCGCACGGTCGAGGAAGTCGTCTCCGTGGCCCGTGCCAGCGAGAACGAACACGCGGCCGCCTACACTGCGCTCAACCGCGAGTTGGGGCTGCCGACCGGCCCCATCGACCCCGGGGAATACCTGCCACGCTTTTCCAGCAAATTGGACCTCGACCGCCCGGTCGAACGCCGGGCACGCGACTACCTGCGAGAAGCCACCGACGCCGGCATCGTGACCGGAAAGGACCCCGCCGGTGTCGCCGCCGCGTGTCTCTACACGGCCGCCAGTGACCTCGGTGCGCCGCTCACACAGCGCGACGCCGCCGCCGTTGCCGACGTGGCACCGGCGACCCTGCGGAAGACGTACGTTCGACTCTCGGCGTGAATTGCACGGAGGGACCGAGTCGACGCGTTCGAGGAGAATCGAGTTCGCTCGTTCAGTGGCCGCCGCCGAACGGCCCCGATAAGAAGGCCGGGACGAGCTGGTCGCTTTCGGCCCAGAACAGGGAGTTGACGGCGATGGTGTCGGCCGCCCAGACGACGAGCGCCTCGAGGGTCTTGATACCGACACCGGACTGGTGAGAGTGAGACAGCGCGATGTGCTGGAGATGCACCGACAGGCCGGCCTCCGCGATGAGGTGCTGGCCGTAGTGCGGGTGGCCGAGTAACTCGGCGATCTCCGAGTGAGCGCCCGGGCCAGCGTCGGCGGGCAGCGTTTCGAGGACCTTGCTCACGTCGTGGACTAACGCTCCCGCGACGACCGCGTCGGTGTCCAGACCTAACCCGTCGTAGGCGTCTGTGAGCAGTGACGCGATGTCGATGGCGACGTTCGTCGTCAACCGGACGTGGTCGAGCAGGGACTGGTCGCCGATGAGGTCACCGTACTGCGGGAGGTACGGGACGTCCAGTATCGACTCGTGGTCGCTCGCGTCGAAGGCGTCGGCCCACATCTGGACGACCCGCTCTCGCACGTCTGCGTCTGAAATCGCCTCCACCTCCGGGAGCGCCGCGCGAACCTCGCTGACTGAACTCATCGGGTGAGGACGGACGCAGTACCTGATAAAAGTATGGTCGTTCGTGATATATCTCGGGGGGGCTACCCAGCAGCGCGTACGATGGACGTGAGCCGCCCACCTACTCGTCGACCGGGTCGCCGTACATGCGGTAGCTCTTGTCTTTGGCCGCGATGAAGTGCAGCGCGCCGTCTTCGGTGGCGTAACCGCTGTGGACCGCCTCGGACGGGATGTGAACGACCGTGCCCGGTCCGGCGAGTTCCTCGTCCGCGTCGCCGATGGTCCAGCGACCCTCGCCCGCGAGGGTGTAGTTGAACTGCTCGTTGGCGTGCGTGTGCGGGTCCGCGCCGGTACCCGGGTCCATGCGCATCTTGCCGACCTGGATGAGGTCCCCTTCGACGACCAGCCCCTTCGTCGTCGCGTACTTCGACCCCGAGTCCTTCTGCTGGTAGGCGGTCAGGTCGAAGTGGTAGGTGCCGTCGCCGGCTTTCAGAACGGTGCTCTTCAGTTCGGCGTTCAAATCCGAGCGGTCCTCCTCGGAGAGATTGGCGTCGAGCGTCGGGCGGACGACGTAGAGGTGTGCGTCCCCGTCGCCGACGACTTCGAGTTCGTGTTCGGTCTCTGCCGGAACGTACATCAGCGACCCCGCAGACAGCGTCTGCTCTTCGTCGAGGATTCGAGACCGAACCTCGCCCTCGTCGAGGTAGATGAACTGTTCGTTCGACAGCGTCTGCAACGCCACGTCGGCACCAGCGGGTCCGCGTATCAGTCCGACCTCCATCCGAGCACCCTCGATGAACGAGGAATTCGACTCGGTCGTATCGTCGCTATCGTCGTCGAGCGTGGCCACGTCGTAGATGTAGCCCCCGTCGGCGAGAACGCCGGTGCGGGCGGTGGTGGGCCGGTCGTGGTCGGACATGGTTCAGATATCCTCAATCATAATGTCCCCGATAACGATTGTGATAACGGCAAATTGTCTCAACGTCGTCGCCGTCGTTCACCGCCGGCACATCTCGACGGCGCGGGCGAGTTGCCGAACCGACTTCGCCGCCGCCGAGTCGGGAGCACTGTCGACGACGGGAACGGCGTGGACGGTCGATCGAGCCAACCTCGCGTCCGACGGCACGGGTGTAACCGGTGCGCCGAGTGCCCGCTCGTACCGCGTCGTCTCCGGGTCTTCCGAGACTCGATTGAGTGCGACGGCGACGAGACCGGCGTCCAGTTCGCGGGCGAGGGCCCGGGTCCGAACAGCGTCGGCCAGTGCGGCCGCCGACGGCGTGGTGACCAGCAGACAGGCGTCGGCGACGGCCAGTGGAACTCCCACGTCCGCACGCATTCCCGCCGGGCAATCGACGACGACGGTGTCGAACTCGGGTTCGACACAGCGCAGGGCGCTCGCCAGCGCACTCAGGTCGGCCGCCCGCGCGCCAGCGAGTGTCCGCCCGCACGGGAGCATCGCCACTGACCCGCCTCGAATCGCTTCGACCGGGTCGGCCCGTCCCGCCAGCACGTCGTGCAGGTCGGGACCGGTTCCACCCGGGAGGTCGGCCATGGCGAGGTCGGCGTCGACGACGACGGCGTCGAGAGAGGCACCGAGATTGTAGGCCAGTGTGGACTTCCCCACGCCGCCTTTGCCTCCGACGACCGCGAGAATCACGCTAGCCTCCGCAGCGCGTCGGTCGGAACGCTGGTACGGGTGGCCCGGTCGGCTAGTCGCCGTGTCCTGCGGGCGACTTCCCGAAGCGTCTCGACGTCCTCGGACAGACGGTCGTCGAGACCGAAGACGGACTCGAAGGAAGACGCCGACTCGACGACCGCCGTCGCTTCCGCGACCGACGCATCGGTGAGGCGCTCCGCGCGACGAATGCGGGACTCGACGGCGTCGAGCCACGCAACGGTGGCCGCGGGCGGACGCCCCGCTCGGTCTGCTGTGGCAGTGGTAGGACAGATGACAGTGGTAGGACAGTCAGCGTCGATTTCGGTTGCGTCGGCATCCGGTTAGACGGCACCGACCTCGGGA
>JBNJGG010000056.1:0-15343 GCA_051747545.1 Halobacteriota archaeon
CACACGGCGGGTTCGCCCGTTCGAATGAACAGGCGAACCGTGGTTTCCGGTTTGGTTAGTGACGTTGCCATAGGGTATCCTACGCCGTCGGTTCTGGCGTGTTTCGTCTGTACATCGACGACGCTATAAACTCTTTCTTCGGCCGTCGAGACGGGTTTCTCACCAGACACGACACCGTGCCTCGTCGGTAGATACGACACGCTCAGGGACGGTCATCGCCACCTCACTTACTCTTCGACGACGGGGGGTCGTCGATGAGGACGACGGCTTCGCCGTCGATTATCGTCTGTTTCCGCTCGTCGGTGACCGTCGTCGACAGCCGATACCGGTTGTCACCGAGGTCCTCTATGACCTCCACGTCAGCAGTCAACTCCGTCCCGATGGAGACCGGGCCGAGAAATCGGAGGTCTTGAGAGAGGTAGATGGTCAGCCCTGGTAGTCTTGCGAGTGCCGCACTGATGAGGCCCCCGACGAGGGTCCCATGCGCGATTCGTTCGCCGAAGCGGGTGTCTGCAGCGAACTCGTCTTCGAGGTGGAGACAATTCGTGTCCCCGCTCGCGGCGGCGAACGCCCGAACGTCGGCGTCGCTGAGTCGTTTCGTGAACTGGACCGAGTCGCCCACGCTGATGTGTGCCGGCGACTCCACGCTCCGGGTGGCGGTCCAGTCTTCTCGATCGTAACTGACGGACGGGTACGCTGACCTGCGAGCGCCGTTTCGCTCGGGGAGTCCGAACAACGCGAGTGCGCCGTGATTTGCCTCGACGAAACTCGCGACGAAGTGATCCGATGCCCGAGTCCACGCGTCTACGCTGTTCCACATCCAGTTCGTGAGGGCGTATTCGGAGTCTTTCTGTACCATGATTGAGGGGGGGTTCGCCTCGGGCGACTCGTCAGTGAGCCGGGGACACGTTCACCGGTTCCGAGGCCGTTCACGTTTCACTGTAGTCGTGATTCCAGAATAAGGCTTCTGACCATCTGCTACCGCTCTTTGGTAGTGAAAGACAAGGACGGCCGGTTCGGGGGAAGCTATTAGGTCCGAGACGCCGAACTGAAAGACGTGATGGCGAGCAACAGCGACAGCCCCGGCGTGATGCTTCCTCCGGCGATGCTCTTTCGTGGGTGGCAAGAAGCCGGCGAACAAGCCGTCGAACAGCACCTGCAGATGATGCGCTCGATGTTCGCGATGCCGATGGTGAACGAGTACCAGCGCCTCGGCGACTTGGGCAAGGAGATTGGCATGTTCAAGACGCGCGTCCAGAGTGGCGGTCGAATCAGTATTCCAGACGCCGAGCGTGAAGCGCTCGGTCTCTCCGACGGCGACATCGTCCAGACGTTCGTCGTCCCCATCAAGCGGTCCCGGGGGGAGGACTGATGCCGGGGAGGAACGAACCCCCGATGGTCGAGAGCGCGTTTGCACTCCAGCGTCGACTCCTCAGGCAGGGTCAGCGGGCGTCTCAGCAGGGGATGACGGCACAGAAGCGGCTTCTCGACGCAGTGGTTCAGGGGATGGCGATGAACCAGTCGATAGTGACTCGAAATCTCCGAACCACAGAGGAGATGAGTCAGACGTACGTCGACATGCTAGAGGAGATGACCCCCGGCGGCGATCGGGCTTTCGTGGACGCCCGGGACCTGCTCGGAGAGCAGTTAGACGCGGTGTCGACAGTGAACGAGGAGGGCTGGTCGACGCTTCGGCAAGCCGCCGAACAACAGGGGTCGGCCTTTCGCCGCCTCGCCGACGAGTACGGCGCGACCGTCGATACCGCCTTCGACGCTGCCATCGACACGAACGAACGCGTCGAGCGCGACGTGTTCGGGGCGACGGGTCGGAGACCCCGGTGACCGTCGATGGTCGACACCGGACGGTGTCGCAAACCGCGCGAGGAATGTATAGACACGCGAACGAGACGCCGAGACGGCCCGAATAGCCGTCGACGACACTGACACAATGGCAGACGCACAACGGGACACACAGGAGTACTGGACACAGTACATCGAAGAATTCAACGAACAGTTCTACGAGTCCCTCGAACGGAGCGCAGAGGCACAGATGTCGCTCGCAGACGCGTGGCTAAACTCGGTCGACGAAACCACCGACGAGGAGTACGTTCGCGGGATGTACGAGGGGTGGCTCGGCGCGTACGAGGCGTGGATGGACGCCACACAGGAGTTGTTCAATCGAACGGTCGACGCCGTGGAAGGCGAGGAGATTCCCGTCGAGGAGTTCCGAGACATCTGGCTCAACGCGTCGAATCAGTCGTTCAAGGAGATGATGCGGACGACGACGTTCGCCCGAACTACTGGTCAGGCGGTGGGCGATACGCTAGACGTAGTCCAGCGGGCGAATCAGACGGCGGAATCGACGCTCCACTCGCTTGGTTTCGCCACCGAAAGCGACGTGATGGAGGTCGGAGAGCGACTCGTCGAACTCGAACGACGCCAACAGAGGGTCGAAGAGAAACTCGACCGACTCATCGCCGCCGTCGAGACATGAACCCCTACGTCGGGTTACTGGACTTCCAGCGGCAGGTGTTCGAGCGAACCGCCGGACTCTTCGAACGGGCCAACGAAACCCCCGAACAGACCGCTCGGATAGCTTCCATCGAGGTCGGCGAGACGCCGAGTCAGGTGGTCCACTCGGAGAACAAACTCGACCTCCTGCACTACGAACCGCTCACCGACGAGCAGTACGACGTGCCAATCCTCGTCGTCTACGCGCTCATCAATCGACCGTACATCCTCGACCTGCAACCCGACCGAAGCGTCATCAGGCGACTGCTCGAAAACGGGTTCGACGTGTACCTCATCGACTGGGGAGAGCCCTCGTCGCTCGACGCCACGCTCACGCTCGAAGATTACGTCACCCGGTACATTCACAACTGCGTCGAGGTCGTTCGGGAGCGCTCCGAACAGGACGCTATCAACCTGCTCGGGTACTGTATGGGCGGCACGATGAGCGTCATGTACTCGGCGCTCAATCCCGAGAACGTCCGGAATCTCGGACTCATGGCGGCCGGGCTCTGTTTCGACGATACGGGAGGCGTCCTCGAACTGTGGGGGAGCGAACCATACGACCCTTCGACCGTCGAGCAGACGTTCGGGAACGTCCCGGCGACGTTTCTCGACGCGGGATTCGCCCTCATGGACCCCGTAGAGAACGTCGTCTCGAAGTACGCGCGGCTGTACGACAACCTCGAAAACGACGACATGGTGGAGAACTTCGCCCGGATGGAGCGGTGGCTGGACGACGGCATCGACGTCGCCGGAGCCACCTATCGCCAGTTCCTCGAGGACATCTACCAGGAAAACAAACTCTGCACAAACGACTTCCGACTCGGGGGGCGACCCGTCGACATCTCGAACATCACCATGCCGGTCCTCCAGATAGTCGCCGACTACGACACGCTGATTCCACCAGCCACGAGTACCCTGTTCAACGACGCCATCCCGAGTGACGACGTGACGACGCTCACGGTGGCCAGCGGCCACATCGGCCTGTCGGTCTCCTCGCGCGCCCACGGCGAGCTCTGGCCGGACGTCTGTTCGTGGTTCGCCGATCGCTCGACCGGTGAATCGACACGGCCCTCGTCGGATCGAGCCGAGAACTCGGGTCCGAGTGGCAGCGACGGCGGCGAGGTCACGCCCGACGACGGCGACTCGTCGCTCGAGCGAATCGAAGGTATCGGGCCGGCCTACGCGCGGCGGTTGCACGATGCCGGTATCGAGACGCTGCCGAAACTGGCCGAGGCCGACCCGGAGGCACTCGCTCGGGCGACGGACATCGGCGAAGCGCGGGTTCGCGACTGGGTCGAAGCAGCCCGTGGTCTCGAACCGTGATTGGAGAACGAACGCAAGCGACTGCGTCACTCCCACACGCACGCTGGCGTATTCGTGGATGCTCGACGTCCGCCGCATTCGACGGCCCGAATCAACGTTCACGACGCGCTGAAAAAGACTTAACCGTTCGATTGGAATCATCAAGAGACAGAGACCGCACCTCCACGAGTAGCGTTGCGGTCGGCGCGCGGCCAGACGGTTGACCGCACACGAAATATGACAGCATGACAGCAGAGAGAACCTGTATCGTGACCGGAGCATCGAGAGGAATCGGCGCTGCAATCGCCCGCAAACTCGGGGGTGAGGGGTCGAACGTCGTCGTCAACTACAACTCCTCTGAGGCGGCCGCCAACGACGTGGTCGCCGACATCCGCGACGACGGGGGCGACGCCATCGCCGTCCAGGCCGACGTCTCCTCTCTCGAGGAGGTTACGGCGATGGCTACGACCGTCCACGACGTGTATGGGCCAGCCGACGTGGTCGTCAACAACGCGGGAATCACCGTCGACCGACCGTTCGCGCGCATGACTCGCGAGGAATGGGACCGGGTCATCGACGTGAACCTCGGCGGAGCGTACAACTGTACGAAGGTCTTCTACGAAGACATCCAGTCGGCCGCGGATGGCCGTCTCGTGAACATCTCGAGCGTCGTCGGCGAGCAGGGCAACTACGGACAGGCAAACTACGCGGCGACAAAGAGCGCGCTGTTCGGCTTCACGAAGACCCTGGCCAGAGAGCTCGCACGGTCGGGATCGACCGCCAACTGCGTCGCGCCTGGGTTCACCGAGACGGACATGCTCGACCACGTCTCCGACAAAATCCAGGATCGCATTCGAAGTCGCATCCCGCTCGGCCGGTTCGCGCGTGTCGAGGACATCGCTTGCGCAGTCCGGTTCGTCGCCAGCCCCGAAGCCGGCTACATGACCGGGCAGGTCATCTCCATCAACGGCGGGATGAACTGCTGAGTGACTCGACAACGATACTGAGCGACTCGACGACGATGCTGAGTGGACTCGGCAACGATACTGAGTAAGCAGACGTGTACTGCTGATTTGACACCGTCCGTCGGCGTCGTCGCACTGCTCGCGGGTCGCTGTCGCTTGTTCGGGTGCATGGTGGGCTGAACCGTCTTCTCCCCGGGCGAAGAGACAACGGTACTCGTGACCGGTGGCGGTTCTGACCGGAGAAGGTCGCCGCGAGACGCCTGCAACCTCGGCGGCGCAACTACTTACTTACGACTGGAGGTGGTTGCTCTGATTGCATGTCCGACATCCTCCTCGTCGATGCGGCCCGCACGCCTCACGGCGCGTTTCTCGGGTCGCTCGCAGACGTTTCCGCCGTCGAACTCGGCACGCTTGCCCTCGACGGACTGCTCGAACGGGCCGCTCTCGACCCGGCAGACATCGACTGGATCTGCCTCGGAAACGCGGTGTCGGCCGGTCTGGGACAGGCCCCCGCACGGCAGGTAACCGTCGAGTCATCGCTTCCCGACACGACGCCTGCGACCACCGTCAACGAGGCGTCGGGGTCGGGATTGCGCGCCATCACACTCGCGGTCGACAGCGTCGACGCTGGTCGAAACGACGTCGCCATCGCCGGCGGCATGGAGTCGATGTCGAACGCCCCGTACCTCGTCGAGACCATGCGACGCGGGGTCCGTCACGGCGACGTGCCGATGGTCGACTCGATGATACGAGACTCGCTGTGGGACATGAGTTACGATGCCCACATGGGGTCGCTGACCGAATCTCTCGCCGACCGGTTCGAAATCTCACGTGACGCACAGGACGAGTACGCACTGGAGAGCCACCGACGCGCGGTCGAGGCCACCGAATCCGGCGCGTTCACCGACGAACTCGTCCCGGTTTCGCTCGACGGCGAGAGGCTCTCCGAGGACGAGGGCCCTCGCTCCGACACGTCACTCGAACGGTTGGCGGGGTTGCGGCCGGCGTTCCGCGAAGACGGTACAATCACCGCCGGTAACGCCTCCGACCTGAGTGACGGCGCGGGGTGCGTCGCGGTGGCGACGGGACAGTTCGTCGCCGACGCCGCCGTGACGCCGCTGGCGCGCATCGTCGACTACGCCGTCTCCTACCGCGACCCGAAGTGGTTCGGAATGTCCGTCGCCGACGCGATCGACGAACTGCTCGAGGCCACCGGCCTGACGGTCGACGACGTCGACCACTTCCAGTTGAACGAAGCGTTCGCCGCACAGATGCGATACGTCCGGGACGAGCTGGGGATTCCCGCAGAGAAGCTGAATCCGACCGGCGGTGCCATCGCTCTCGGTCATCCAATCGGTGCCAGCGGGGGGATGTTGACCACGACGCTGGCGTACGCCCTCGAACACGACGGCCACGACCGCGGTATCGTCGGGATGAGTATCGGCGGTGGAGGCGGCATCGCGATGCTACTCGAACGCGTGTGAGGGGCGCTCTCAGGCGCTACCCGGTGAGCCACCACCCCTGGACGTGTTCCCAGAACTCCTCGTCGGGGTGCTTTTTCGTCTGGCCGTAGGTCTTCCCCTTCGGTATCTCCCGTTCGAGGACGTTGCGTGCGAGGTGCAGTGCGTGCTTCGCGCCGAATCCCTCCTCTGCGGCGATGAACAGCCCTCTGTCGGTGAAGAGTCGGATACGCGCGAGTATCAGCGGCGTTCCGCGGAGGGTCTCCTCGTGCTCGTGCAGGTGGATTTTCGCCTCCATGACCGTCATGTCGCTGTACTTTCCGGCCAGTTCGTCGATCATGGACGCGACTTCGTCGTAGGTGATGCCGTCCATGAGTTCGACGCCGTAGACCCGAATCGGCTTGCGTCCCCCGTCTGACCACGTCAGCGACCGCAGAACGTCCGTCTTGGTGACGATACCTCGGGGCCGGTCGTTGCCGTCGACCACGACGAGTGACGAACCACCCTGCTCGGCCATCCGCTCGACCGCCGTCTCCAGTGACTCGTCGGGCCTGACCCTCCCTACGGGTGTGGACATCATATCACGAATTGGAAGTTCGAGCATCCGGTGTATCTCTCCCTCTCGGGCCCCGAACCCGCCGTGGGACCGGCCCCGTCCCTGGATGGATTTACCGGGGCTGCCTCCCTGACTCCGTCGCATCTCTCGGGCGGTGTACTCCATGAGGTCGTACAAACTGACGATTCCCACGAGCGAGTCGCCATCGACGACCGGCATGTGCGTGATGCGGTGGTCGCGGAGGTCGTGTATCACCGCTCCCAGCGTCGATTCGGGGTCCGCCGTCACGAGTTCGTCCGTGGCGACATCCGCCACGGTTAGGACCCCGAGGTACTGGGAGACCGCTTGCAGTATGCCGTCTGCGGAGACGATTCCCCGGACGCGGCCGTCTTCGACGACGGGAAGCACCATGCTGTCGGAGCCAACCATCAGTCGAGCGACGGTTCTCACGTTCTCCGTCTCGGACACCGTGGGGACGTGCCAGACTCGCGACCGGGCTTTCTCCTCGGGATTGAGCCTCGATGTCGACAGTTACTTGCGGGTAATCACCCCGGCGTACTCGCCGTCGTCGGTTAGCACGATCGCCTTGACCGCCGGGTCGTCGAACGTCCCCACTAGCTTCGCTACTGGCGTTTCGGTGTCTGCCGCCTCGAAGTCAGTCGAGACGATGTCTGCGATGTCCATGTGTACTTCCTCGGGGGATTGTACGGCGTAGGTCCCCTTAGTCCCACGCCATCGTGCCATGTCGGGGTCGCGGTGCCACGACTTTATACCCGGGCAGCGTAAGGTCTTTCGACGTATGTACGAGCGGATTCTCATCCCGACCGACGGGAGTGCCGGTGCCTATCGAGGCGCGCTCCACGGACTCGACATCGCACAGAAGTACGACGCAGACGTTCACGTTCTCTACGTCCTCGACGAACGTGTTTTCGGGCAGACGCCGGCGCTCAGTAGTCACGAACTCTTTCTGGAGTCACTCGAATCAGAAGGGGACGCGTATCTCGACGAGATCGTCGACGAGGCCGAAGAACTGGGATTACAGACCGAGCGGTCGTGCGTTCGCGGACTTCCACACGAAGAAATCGTGTCCTACGCCGAAGCGAACGACGTCGACCTCATCGTCATGGGCCGACACGGTCGCTCGGCCCACGGTCGCCCCCACATCGGCAGTTGCACTGACCGGGTGATTCGGACCACCGACGTCCCGGTCTTACCCGTCTGAGTCGAGCGGCCGGGATGATGACAATCCATCCGTGGGGTACTCGTCCAGGGGGACTATCTATCAGTCGTCACAGACTGTCCGTCACAGGGTGAGATTTACCGACCACGAGGCCCGTATCGATCGAGTGGAATTTTATACGTGTTCAGCGTCGTTTCGGTGGAATCATGACTGCAGTGAAAATCATCAAGGTACTGGGAACGTCCACAGAATCGTGGGAACACGCGGCGCAGGAGGCTGTCCGACAGGCCAGTTCGACCGTCGAGAACATCAGCGGTGTGGAGGTCGAAGACTGGACTGCAACCGTCGAAAACGGCGCTGTCACCGAGTACAAAGCGACGGTCGAAATAGCGTTCCCCGTCCACGAGTAAGCGCACGGCCGGTCGCGTCACGTCGTGTGGGCGCGAGCGCCGGGTCGTGTCGTCACGACGGTTACCTCGGGAAGCCACGGCACCTCTGGCTCAACGTTGTGGACCCATCGGCTGTCAACATCGGTCGGCGCGGTCGCGGTTCAGTACACTTCCTGAGCGAGTTCGTCGAGGTGTCGCTGAATGGCCGGAAATCGGTCGACCTCGACGAACCCGAACTCGGCCCCCCCGAAGAACGACTCGGGAATGTCCGTGAGCACGAGATCGGCGTCGGCGTCGATGCTCTCTACTTCGTCGAGCGGGAGCACTCTGGCGAGGTTAGTGTCGCTTCTGAGACAGACGACGGTTCGGTTCTTGACGATGACAGCGTCGTAGGTCTCGACGCTCTCGGCCGTCACCACGGAGATGCTAGCCATACTCGACCGAGGCGGTCCACCTACAAAATCACTCGCTCTGCGACCACAGTTCGACCCGGCTGGGCGGCGTCGTCTCGTTTTAATTCAATCGGCCGGTTCCCGATGCCTCCGCGGCCTCGAGAAGTTCCTTGTACCGATTGCGGATAGTCACTTCGCTGACGTTAGCGACCTCGCCGACATCGCTCTGGGTTCGCTTCTCGTTCGTGAGAAGCGTCGCGGCGTACAGGGCCGCCGCCGCGAGTCCGACGGGGTTCTTCCCGACGGTGACGCCGTGGTTCTGACCGTCTTCGAGGAGTTCGCGTGCGCGAGTTTCGGTCTCGTCACTCACGTCGAGTTCGGACGCGAACCGGCCCACGTAGTCGCGCGGGTCGGCCAGTTGCACACCGAGGTTCAACTCGCGGACGACGTAGCGGTACGCCCGCTTGAACTCGGTTTCGTCGACGCGCGTGACGGCGCTCACCTCGTCGATGGTGCGGGGCGTCCCGAGTTGACGGGCCGCCGCGTACACCGAGGCCGTTGCGATGGCCTCGATGGACCGCCCGGGCAAGAGGTCTGCCTCGAGAGCGCGTCGATAGATGACCGAGGCCGTTTCACGAATCTCCTTCGAGAGACCGAGCGCGCTGGCCATCCGGTCGATCTCACCGAGTGCTTGCTTGAGGTTGCGGTCCTTGTGGTTGCGGGTTCGGAACCGCTCGTCCCACGTCCGCAGGCGACGCATTCGGTCACGCTGACTCGCAGAGAGCGTCTTTCCGTACCCGTCGGTGTTTCGCCAGTCGATTTGCGTCGACAGCCCCTTGTCGTGGAGCATCTGCGTCGTCGGCGCACCGACTCGACTCCGCTGGGGTCCGTCGCGTCCGTCGAACGAACGCCACTCCGGACCGGGGTCTATCTGATCGGCTTCGACGACGAGTCCGCAGTCGGCGCAGGTAACCTCTGCCCGCCCTTCGTCTGTGGTGAGTCGGCCCCCACACTCGGGGCAGACCGTCCTCGCTCGACCTCGCCGTCTCGTCTCCTCTTTCGCTTCAGTTTCTGTGCTGTTGTACGTCTGTAGTTCTGCTTCACTCATTTTTGATTTCACGATTTATCGAGCGTGGCATTGGCCACGTGAGAAATCTCACTAACAACAGGTAAGCATCAAAAGTATATAAATATTTCGTCCGTTTCGAACGCGATTCCGGCGAGTAAACCACCTGTTGGTACCGGTGTACCCTTCGCCAGCATGGCGTGACTGAGTAATCACACCCGCCTCGTTCCGTTGTACTGCGTGCACCTCCTGGGCGTGTCTGGACCACCGGTAGCTATTATGCGCTCGCAGCGGTAGGGTTAGTAGAGATGAGTAGTGAACACGACGGAGTCGTATCGATTCCGGTCGACGGGGTCGAACTGGAGGGGATTCTACTCGTCCCCGAGGGAGCCGAGGGACTCGTGGTCTTCTCTCACGGGAGCGGCAGTAGCAGGAAGAGTCCACGAAACAACCAGGTCGCTGCGGCTCTCCGAGAACGTGGGCTCGGAACCCTCCTCTTCGACCTGCTGACCGAGGAGGAAGACCGCGTCCGAGAGAACCGATTCGACATCCCGCTGCTGACTGACCGCCTCGTGGCCGTCACCGAGTGGCTCGACGACCACCCACGGACGAGTGGGCTCACTGTCGGGTACTTCGGTTCGAGTACCGGAGCTGCCTCTGCCCTGCGTGCGGCCGCCCGTGTCGGCCCGACTGTGCGGGCGGTCGTCTCTCGGGGCGGGCGGGTCGACCTCGCCTCCGACGTGCTCGTCGACGTTCAGGCAGCGACGCTTTTCATCGTCGGGGGTGCTGACTATCAAGTTCTCGAACTGAACCGCGACGCGTACGCACAGCTTACCACGGAGAAAGCACTCCACGTCGTCGACGACGCGGGCCACCTCTTCGAACAACCCGGTGCACTCGAGGAGGTTGCCGACGTAGCTGCCGACTGGTTCGCCGACCATCTCGCATCAGAACCGAACCACTAGTTCCTCAGTGCTCTAATCGTCACGTACGCCCGAGGGTTTCCACAGTTTCGTCCCCCAGATACCATTACAGTACTACCAGTGTAACGCTCCACTCAAGGCTCCACTCAGTCGGCCGCTCGTTCTCCACGCGCGTCGGCGGAGGCGAATCGCGTCGAACACGCCGAATGGTACTCGATTGAGTTCTTCCTGCAGGTGTAAGCGCCGCTTTCGGGGACTCCGGCCTCGGACGCTCGCTCGCGACCTGAGACAACGGCCGATTGAACCGATTCGAGGCCGCCTCTCGAACGAATCTGGTGTGTCGTTCGCGCGTTCACACTCCGCCTTCGTTGCACGGCGTTTCGCCGTCTCCAGCAGCGCGAAAAGCATTCGAAGACTTATGCCCCCACCCGTCGGATACTCTCTCGAGCGCAACCGCTCAGAGATACCGATGAGCCCATCACTGCCACATCCGGCCAGTCGCATTGCCTCAACCATCGGACGGTCATCGGGGACGCCTACGGCCCCAGTCGACGTGGTCGACTTCGGCGACTCCTACGAGATCACTATCGACCTTCCGGGCTACGACAAGCAGCACATCGACCTCACTGCAGAGAAATCGGCGATACGAGTCACGGCACCGGCGAAGAGCGAGTCGATAGAGGGGGACGTGGTCACGACCGAACGACCACGCGAGGACATCGAACGGACCATCTCGCTCCCCCAGAAGATAGACCCGAACCACGTCTCGGCACGGTACGGAGACGGTGTCCTCACCGTCACTGCGACCAAACAGTAGCCCATCGCGCGGGTGGGACGGCCAGCGGGGACCGTCTTCGGCCGGGCCGTCTGTCTCCCGGGGTGATGAGGCCACGGCTATCGTTCCGCGAGTCGGAATCAGGTACCTGCGTAGTGTCCCGCAGGCGGTAGTTCACCGATGGATTCGTCGGACTGCGTTCCCGAACTCGTCGTCTGCGATTTCGCGTCGTTTCATCCGAGCGGAATCACGACCTGATCGGCCGAGAACTCGAGTGGCGTGTCGAACGGCGCTGAAAGCTCTTTGATTCGATTGCGACACCACACCGCCGCCTCCTCGCTCGCCTCGTGCACCGCGCCGTCGTAAATCTCGACCGGCGTGAGTTCGAGAGACTCCAGTCGACCCGACGACGAGTCGACGACGAGTTCGAACAGGAATCCCCTGTCGTTCCGTAGTCTGGGGTCGACCGCGTAGTCGTCGACGAAGTCGCCAGTGTCGTAGCAGATCGGCCGCCCCTCGTATCGCTCGATTCCCTGAAAGACGTGGGCGCTGTGGCCGTGTATCACGTCGACGCCCTGGTCGACGAGCCAGTGTGCGAACCGCCTGAACGACCGTGGTGGCTCGGTGACCATGTTCGGCCCCCAGTGGAGAGAGGCCACGACCAGATCGGGTTCATGCGTCGACAGCGACGACAGTGCGTTCTGGACTGCATCGACGGTTTCGGAGTCGTCAACGTCGATTCGAGCGTACGCCGTCCCCGGCGTCGTCACTCCAGCAGCGTACTCGGGTGTGTTGTCTGTGAAGGCGACGAGACCGACCGTCACGTCGCCGATGGTGACTGTGGATGGACGCCACGCCCCCCGTCTGGTCCGTCCCGCCCCTGCGTATGGGATGGCCGCCGCTTCGAGGTGTTCGAGGGTATCGACAAGTGCGGTCTCGCCGTAGTCGAGGACGTGGTTGTTCGCCAGTGAGACCCAGTCGACACCGGCGCGTTCGAGCGCCGGAATGGCCCATTTCGGGTCGGCCCGAAAGTGAAAGGGCCGGTAGGTCCGTCTCCACTCCTCGCCGCGGGTCGAGAGACAGCATTCGAGGTTGATGAAGAGACCGTCGAGGGCGGTCAGTCGTTCGAGTACGTCACCCCACACCGCTCGGACCCCTCGCTCACGCTGCCACCTGTCGACCAGGCGGCCGAGCATCACGTCGCCCGTGAAACCGATGCGTAGGTGGTCGCTCATCCCGGTGTCATAGTTCGTCGCGTGAGGACATAACGGCTCGTCCCGAACAGCGCCCGCTGGGCGGTGTATCTCAGCCGGCGACCGTACACGTCACCGGTGGGGCCCTGCGAGCGCTACTTTATCCCTGTGCGTGACATATACTCTCACGTGAATCCCGACGACACCCCGTTCGACCAACTGATACGTGATTTCGAGCGGTTAGTGACCACCGCCCTGACTGACGACCCCGCAGTTCTCACCTCGTCGCCTCGTTTCTTCGATAGCCCGCTAGCGCTCGACGCCCTCCTCACGACGACGTATGTAGATGGTGACGAGGTGGTCGTGGTCGCCGACCTCGACGGCATCGACTCGGACGCGATCGCCGTCGCCGCGGACGGGCGAACGTGCACGCTACGCGTGACGAGCGGTACCGTCGGTGCCCGCCAGACAGTCGTTCTCCCGGTTGCTGTGGAGAGCGTCCCCATCCGACAACGACTCGCCAACGGCGTCCTGACAGTCGTGTTCCGACGAGCAGACGTAGCCGACGTATGAGGACCACTCTCGTCGTGGCTACGGTGTTCACCTGCGCACATCGACGGAGGCGATCCACCTCGTATCGACGTATCTCCCATCTTTTGTTGACGTAACTGAAATTTTAGGAGGAGTACCGCTACGGACTGTTAAGACGCTGTGGACCGAAAGTGTGGTGGAGGCTCACACTGGGGTCATCTTCTGGCACTGTGGCCCTGATTCGCATGCGGGACAGTTCCGGTGGGGCCTCCACCCGCTTTCGTGCTGGCCTCGCTTTACGCTGCCACCAGACGAACCGACGAGACACCCCCGCGGAGGTGACCGCCCGCACTGCGTCCATGCTATCTTCGAAATCGCTCACTCGCCTTCGAGGGGCACCCTTCCAACTGCTTTTGTTTCGTGTGGGCTCAACGGGGAGTGCGGCGTCGCATTCGAGTCTGTCGTTCGTCTTTTCGTCGCTCTTCCGGGATGCGTGTCCACGACGCACCTGCCGGAAAAAACCTGTGGCGACTCCGTCGATTTTATCCGCTCTCGCAGACACCACGAAGTATCAGTCATGAATCCATCGCCACCGGCACTTCCGAACAGCGGGAAGAAAGAGGCCTCGAAGGAGTGGCTCTCGAACCCGACGCGAACGACATCCCCATGGCATCCAGCAGGTGAGTACCGAAATGTTTGAACTCACCTTGCTTTCGGTCATGGAGTACTTCCCGAACGGAGTCTCCCACTACGCCATCGGGGGCGTGTTTATCGGCCTCGGAGTGGCGGTCATCTACCTCGGGACAGGCATCATCGCCGGCGCGAGTACGTTTCTGGAAACGACGCTGTCGTACGTCTCTGACCTGCCTCGATTCAACCGGAAACAGTACGTCGACTCGCGCGACTGGCGACTCGTCTTCACGGCTGGAATCGTCCTCGGAGCGGCCGTCTACGCCATCGCGTTTCAGGACGGGGTGTGGACGACAGAGGTTCAGTGGTGGCGACTCTTCTTCGGCGGCGTCCTCGTCGGCATCGGCACGCGAATCGGTAAGGGGTGTACGTCGGGACACGGCGTCTGTGGCATCGGTTCGGCGTCGTCGACCTCGCTCGTGAACGTGGTGACGTTCATGGCCGTCGCCATCGGGACCGCACAACTGGTCCTGGCGGTGGGGGTGTCGCCGTGAGCGACCGTCGCCATCCACTGTTCCTCCCCACCGTCTTCCTCGGCGGCTTGCTGTTTGGGTTCGGTCTGGGCTTCAGTCACATGGCCCGCCCCGAGGTGGTCCTCCACTTCCTGCAACTGGTCGACCTCGGCCTCGTCTTCGTGATGGGCGGTGCGGCGGTCGTGGCGGGCCTCACGTTCGCGGCGGCGACGCGGTGGCTCGACCGAGCACCGCTCACCGGTGACGTGTACGGTCGCCGGCTGAAGACGATGGATCGCAACGTCCTCGTTGGCGGGTCCATCTTCGGTGTCGGATGGGGACTCTCAGGTATCTGCCCGGGTGCCGCCTACGCGAGCGTCGGCATCGGCAACGTACCCATTCTCTGGGGAATCGCCGGGATGTTTCTCGGTGCGTACGCGCAGGGATACTGGCGGGCGCGACGCGCTGAGTCCCCTGCGACCACTGTCGGTAGCGACTAGGTTCGACGGCGCTCTCGTGGTCGGGGCTCACCTGTCAGAATGTAGCGTCGCGCCCGTAGACCCCCTCACGTCGGTCGCAGAACACCGATTCGACACAAGTCGTTGGACAGACCTGAGGGAGTTCGTGGCCAGTGCTCGGAGTCGCCGTCGTGACCGGTTGCTGTCGAGTGACTGTCGTCCCAGCCCCTCCAACGCCCGCCCGACCACTGCCGTTGGACTTGCACCACCCGTTAGACTGTCTCTTGGGCCCCCTACCCACGCCACCTGCGAAGGGGAGGCGCTCTCGTGGGCACCGACATCACCACCGTTAGCACACGCCGGTGTGGTTGTTGACCCGCTCTCGATGGAATTGATTAGACTTATCGCTCCGTATTCGTTTGGTATTGATATGAACAAGCTCGAAGGGGTAGACGCCGACGCTCTCAGGGGGGCCCTGGACACGACCACGGACGCGA
>JBNJGG010000057.1:0-15300 GCA_051747545.1 Halobacteriota archaeon
GACCCCTACCCCGGAGGTGACTGAGCGTGCACGACGACCTTCCATCTCTCATCGCCGACCTGGAATCCATGCGCGTCGAGTTCTCCGAGCGCGGTGCGGCCAAGCAGGCTCAACTCGAGGAGACGACCATCACCGACCCGTACGGCAAAGAGAACAGGGACAACGTCCCCGACGAGTTCGTCGGCGCACCCTACCTCGTCGTCCCCTACGCGCGAGACGACGACGGTCAGCGTCCGATTGTGCGGCGTCCCGACGCCGCCCCGCCGCTTCGGAGCGTCGGCGTCGACGTGCGACGGAACGGCCAGTCGGTCTCACGCATCGACCCCGGAGAGACGTACCGGTTGACCGCCACGGTCGAAAATCAGGGCGACCTCGACACGCCACCGATGCCCGTCGAGTTCTTCGTCCGTCACGAACCCGGGTCGGTCACCCTCGACCCCGGAAAGGGCCCCTTCGAGTTCGTCCGCGACCAGTTCACGGACATCACGGGGTACACGACCTACCCGCCGGGAACGACCTTCAGGTTTCGCTTCCACTCACAGCGAGACGACCCGAACGCTGGCAAGAGCTACGACTCCGACCTCGTCACCGTCGCCGCCGACCGAACCTTTTCCACGCGCGTGTACGTGACGCCCGTCGCGACGGACCCCTTCTACGTCACCGCCCACACCGGGAGCGCGTTCGATATCTCCGACGGCGACGTGCTCGGGACGTTCGAGGCGACGTTCACCGACACGGCGTCGCGACCGCTGGGGCCGCTGCCCCTCGAAGGATTGGTGAGCGCCGTCGAGTTCGTCGACTACGAAGAAGTTCGTCACACGGAGATGGACGCGGCGACAGCCGACGTCGACTGGACCGCGCCATCGACGCGTGGAGACACGGCGCTGACGTCTGTGTTCGTGCGCTCGTACTCCATGTCGCCGCCTGACCTCCCCGACGACTTCGGCACGCTCGATCACACGAGAAGTCGACTCGTCGGCCGAACCGAACGCAACTGGAGGGGTGTCCCATGACTGGGCGCGAGAAGAGTCCGCCAAGCCGTCGAGAGGAGCGCCCGACGGGGTCCGGCGAGCGACCGCCCACAGACAGCCAAAAAACGTGGATTACTCGCCGACTCCTCCTCCGAGGGGCCGCCGTCGGCGCTGCGAGCGGCCTCGCGGGCTGTAACGGACTGGAGATCACCACCGACGACTTCGACGGAGGCTCGACGACCCCGACGACCGAACCGCCAGCGCCGTCTTCGGGAGCGCTGAAACTCGTCGGAGACGAACTCGTCGACCAGCGCTCGCGGACGCACCGGCCCGGACTCAGGTTACAGGTCGAGCACACCGGCCAGGAGCGGTTCGAGACCGTCGAGGTCGAGGCCCAGACGGCCGACGCGAACGACGCCCCACTTTCGGTGCTTCGCGGCCGCGGATTCGACGTCGACTCCGGCGAGACGTTCGAGGTGTTCGTCCCGCTTCGTTCCGACCCGTCGACCGTCGCGTCCTACCGAGTGGCGTTTACGTCCCGCGCCGGCGACACCGTGGCCACGATGTCGTCGCTCTCTATTTCGGGGGACGCACTCGAAGACGACGGGTACACGAAACGGGTGACTGGGACGATCTCGAACGCGGGCGACGAGCTCGGGTACGCCGAGGTCCGGGGCAAATTCTACGACGGCGCGGGCGTCCTCCTCTGCACCGAACGGGACGTGACCACCTCTGTCACTGCGGGAGGAACGTGGGACTTCGACGTCGAGTTCGTCAGCGACGACCCGACGGCCCACGAACGCGTCACCGACTACGCGCTCGAAGTCGGCGGACAGTGGTGGTCGCTGTAACCGAGTAACTCGTCGAATCAGCGTGTCCAGTTTTCAGGCGTCGCCTGGGCGGTCGGCGTACCGAATCGGGTCTTCCGCGCCCGCGCGAGCGAACGCCTCTAACCGCAGGGCGCACGAGTCACACGTCCCACAGGCGGGTTCCTCGGCGCGATAACACGACCACGTGTACTCGTGGGGGACGCCGAGTTCGAGACCTCGTTCGGCGATGTCTGCTTTCGACCACTCGGCGAACGGTGCTTCGATGGTAATCTGTGTCTCCGGCTTCTTCCCCACGTCGACGACTGCCTGGAACGCCTCGAAGAACGCTGGGCGACAGTCCGGATACCCCGAGAGGTCCTCGGAGTGCGCACCGATCAACACCGACTCACACTCGGCGGCTTCCGCGTACGAGACTGCCATCGACGGGAGGTTGGCGTTTCGGAACGGAACGTAAGATGTTGGAATATCGTCGCTGTCGAAGTCGGTGTCGACAACAACTATCTGGCCATCGGTCAGCGACGACGCGCCGATTTTCGCGAGGTGTTCGGTTTCGACGTGGAGGAAATCGACAGCACCGAACTCGTCTGCGAGTTTCCGAGCGCACTCGTGCTCCTTCGTCTGGGTCTTCTGTCCGTAGGACGTGTGGAGGAAGTAGGGTTCGAAACCGAGTTCTCTGGCCTCTGCGACCGCCGTCGCGCTGTCCATCCCGCCCGAGACCAGTACGACCGCCCGCTTCTGTTCGGTGCTCATCCCAGACTCCTCATTCGTCGGTTCCTACCGCTCGATTGTTCCAATTTCATGTGTGATGTATTCGTTGGATTCGGTTCGTTTCAGGTTCCGGGTGCGTCGTTCCAGAGGTCGACGTGGAGTCGCGGTGGGAAGCGGTACCGGTACTCGAGCGCCAGTTCGGCCACGGTTCCCGGCGTCTCCCCGCCCGCCTCGCGCGTCGTCCCCTCTGGCATCAGCACCACGTCCTGGTCTCGAACCCGCGTGTCCGTCTGTTCGTTGATTCGCCGTTGCCTCGCCGCCGCTTCGAACGAACCGACTGACGACCTCTCGTCCGTCTCAGCGAGCCACTCTTCGATTTTCTCTGGACTCCGAGTACCCACTCGCACGTCCC
The DNA here is from genome assembly GCA_051747545.1 of Halobacteriota archaeon. Classification (GTDB taxonomy): domain Archaea; phylum Halobacteriota; class Halobacteria; order Halobacteriales; family Haloferacaceae; genus JBNJGG01. Next base: position 2,922 of record JBNJGG010000057.1, read on the forward strand.
ATCCCCGTCCGGCGAAGCCGCGACAGAGGGCCTTTCCGACGTCCCCGCTTCCGAGGATGCCGACTCGGTCACTGGTCATATCAGGTGTATGCGTCGAGTGAACAAAGAGCGCAGGGGCACAGGCTGGGCCGTCGCCTCTGGTCTTGACAACGAAGACACGTAAATAAACTGATGAAAACCGATGAATGTTTTATAATTGGAGTTCCTGGTGGCCGGTATATGGACTCCACCGACACAGCCAAGGCGATTTCCCCCCGGGATGTCGTCATTCTCAAGGTTCGAGTTGCTCATCCAACCGCACCCGTCAGGGAATTGAGTGAAATTCTCGAACGGGAGTACGGCATCTCGCTTTCGCACAATCGAATCAACGAGATTCTCAGAGACCTGGCCAACGACGGGGTCTATCGGCAGACGATGATTCCCGACGAGAGTATCTTTCGACACTATCTGTTACGCATCGCGTTTTACTTCCCGAACTTCGCGGACGAGTGGTACGACTGCTATGAGTTTCTTCTCAACGATCCGCACATCTTGATGTTCTTCAACGCCGACAGTGAGTACCACTGGCACGCGATTGCCCAGTTCCGGACGGACGAGCACATGCAGCGCTGGGTCCACGAGTTCTTCAAATCGCACGGCAAACTGATTCAAGAGTTCCACAACACCGGCTTACAGAAAGTCCACAAGTTCCAGACCGACGCCGAGGTGTTCAACGACATCCTCGAGGAGACCGAGGAGGGCAGACAGTATCTCATCGACGAATCCTGACGCCTGAGACACTCTCCGACTCGTGGTCGAGTCGACGCCGAAACTCGTCGACACCTCCTGATTCCTCCTTTCGGTCGTCCTCGGGACCATCACCGTCGAAAGCGCGGACGCGGTGGCTCCTTATTCGAGGAGCGAGCGGTTGACGACGTACTTCGGTGCCTCGCCGGCGAGTGCGTCCCGGACGTTTCGGGCGGCCTTCTCTCTGAGTTCTATCATGCTCTCGGTAGAGTTCCACGCGGCGTGGGGGGTGAGTATCACGCGGTCGTTCTGGACCAACGGGTCGTCCTCTTCCGGTGGTTCGTCCTCGATAACGTCGAGGCCCGCACCGGCTATCTCGCCTGCGTCGAGCGCTTCGACCAGTGCATCTTCGTCGATGATGCCGCCACGGGCCACGTTGAGGACGATGGCTGAGTCTTTCATCTGCTCGAACTCGTCGGTGCTGATCATGCCGCGTGTCTCCGGCGTGAGTGGGGGGTGAACCGAGAGCACGTCGGCTCGTTCGAGGACTTTGTCGAGGTCTTCGACTGGCGTCGCCCCCGCCTCGCGGATGTCCTCTGCAGAGAGGTAGGGGTCGTGTGCGAGCACTTCCATGCCGAACGCCGCCGCTTTGCGTCCGACCTCTTTGGCGATGTTCCCGAACGCGAGCAGGCCGATCGACTGCTCGGACAGTCGGCGCATCTCGTCGCCGGCACCGAGGTCCCACCCACCCTGTCTGGTGTCCCGGTCGTAGGCGACGACGTTTCGCTTCAGCGCCAACATCAGCGCGATGGTGTGGTCCGAGACCTCCGAGATGCAGTAGTCCGGAACGTTCGTCACGTAGATGTTCCGCTCGGTCGCCGCGTCCAGGTCCACGTTGTCGAACCCGATACCGGTTCGGGAGATGACTTTGCAGTCGTCCATCTCCCCGATGAGGTCGGCCCCAATCTCCTCGTACATCACGATTAGCCCGTCCGCAGACGCCGCGAGCGACTCGATCGACTCGTCGCTCTTCGTTGCGTCGATGACCTCCGCGCCGACCTCACTCAATATCTCCTCTTCGATGTGCAGGTCGTCGAACGTGTGGTCGGTAAATACGACTTCGAAACTCATTGTGCATGTGAGACACCCTTGTGTACCCCCAAGTAGTTTTCCCGATGGCTTCACCACTCACTCGAACGGATATTCTGGCGGGAAGAGAGGAAACGGATATTCAAAACGGAAGATGAGAGTTCGAGCGGCGGTGTCGGCCTACTCGGTCAGTTCGCGGTACGCTTCGGCGCTCAGCGTCTCGTCCAGACCGGAGTCGTCGTCGATGCGAATCTCTACCATCCACCCGTCTCCGTACGGATCGTCGTTGACGAGTTCGGGAGCGTCGGCGAGTTCTTCGTTCACCGAGACGACTTCGCCGCCGACGGCGGTGAACAGGTCCGAATCGGCTTTGAGACTCTCGATGACACCGAAGGGCTCTCCCGCCTCGAACTGGTCGCCGACCGACGGCAGTTCGACGAAAATCACGTCGCCCAGTTCGTCCTGTGCGAAGTCGGTGATGCCGATTCGCGCGATGTCGTCGTCTATGCGGGACCACTCGTGTGTGTCCAGATAATGCAACTCCTCTGGTGCCTCGAAACTCATCTCTTCAGAAGAAGAAAGCGTCGTTGATAATGCTTTCGTCACCCGGTTTTTCAGGTGGCTCTCACTCGGTATCCCAGCGGCTATCGGTTCAGTGTGTGGATTGCCTTCCCGAGCGCGTTCTCGGCGGCCTCCATCGTCGCCTCCGCGAGCGTCGGATGCGTGTGCGTCGTCTCCGCGATGTCCGAAAGCGTCAGGCCGTTCGAGACGGCCACGGCCAGTTCCGCGATGAGTTCTGACGCCTCGGGACCGACGATCTGCGCACCCAGCACTCGTTCTGACTCCTCGTCGGCGACGACGCGAACGAACCCCGCCGAGTCTCCGGTCGTGAGCGCACGCCCGCTGGCGTAGAACGGGAATTCGCCGACGAGGGTGTCGTATCCCTCATCCGTCGCCTCTGCCTCCGTGAGTCCGACAGTCCCGATCTCGGGGTCCGTGAAGACGGCGGCGGGCACGGTGTCGAGGTCGGCGGTCGCAGGTCCGCCGGCGATCACCTCGGCGGCGACGACGCCTTCTTCACTCGCCTTGTGGGCGAGCATCGGTTCGCCGGCGACGTCCCCGACGGCGAAGACGTGGTCTACGTCCGTCCGCGTCTCGGCGTCTGTTTCGAGGAAGCCCCTGTCGTTGGGTTCGAGTCCGACGTTCTCGAGCGCCAGCGTGTCCGTGACCGGGAGGCGACCCACGGCGACCAATACCCGGTCGGCGGCGTACTCGGAGGTGTTCCCGTCCTCGTCTTCGGTGGTGACGACGATGCCATCGCCGTCCGGGTCCTCGGACCAGTCTGCGGCCCGTTCCCCGAAGTTGAAGGTGATGCCGAGGTCTTCGGCACGCTTTCGGACGAGACGCGAGATGTCGTCTTCGTACGTCGGGAGTACGTCGTCGAGCATCTCGACGATGGTCACGTCGCTCCCCTGCTTTCGGAACATCGTCGAGAGTTCCATACCGATGTATCCCGCACCGACGACGAGCAGACGCTCTGGGGCGTCGTCGAGCGAGAGCGCGTCACGCGAACTCATGACTTCAGGCGCGTCGAACTCGAATCCGGGGACCTGAATCGGCTTGCTTCCGGTGGCCACGATTGCGTGCTCGAACTCGACTGTCGTGGACGACTCCTCGTCGACAATCTCTGCCGTGTGCGGCCCGGTACACTGTGCGCGTCCGGTGCGAACTTCGACACGGTTGGCCCGGCAGAGTTTCTCGACGCCGCTCGTGAGTTGGTTTACGACGCTGTCCTTCCACGCGACCATCTCCCCGAAGTCGACGGTCGGATTCGCGTACACGCCCATCTCCTCTGCGGTCTCGGCGTGGTGGGCCACGTCTGTCGCCGTAATCAGCGCCTTCGACGGAATGCAACCCGCGTTGAGACACGTCCCACCGACGGCGTTTGCGTCTACCAAGGTTGCGTCGAGGCCGAGTTGCCCCGCGCGAATCGCGGCGACGTACCCACCGGGTCCTGCGCCGATGACGAGTACGTCTGTATTCAAAATATTGTCAGTTGAATCCATCTGGTGGAAATTTCATCGGCAGTCGTATAATATTTGTTCGGTTTCCCGTCTCCCACGTCAAACACCCCATCCGGCTACTAATTGGGGTACGCCGAAGGGTTCAACCCGATTTCAGAGCAGTTGATGCGAACGTAATCCGCTGGTTCGTATCACTCTCTGAGGTTTGAAACACCCGCCAAAATACATGTGTTAAGTTTGTCTTTTTGGGCGTATCGTAGCTGTCCGACCACTCGGGCTGGTCGTCTCAGTCGATCACTTCGAGGTTCGTCTCGTTCGAGTAGTTGATGCCTCCCTTGAAACTCTGTCCGACGATACAACCCTCGTCGTACACTTCGAGGCATCGTTGTGCGCGAGTCTCGTACTCTTTCGGAACCGAGACCGTCAGGTCGATGTCGATGTGTCTGACGCGCTTTCCGGTGTGTTCGGGCATCTCCTGGGGGACGCCGTCCTCGTCCAACTTGTCCGGCGGGACGACCGCGTCGGCTTCGATGGTGAAGTCCTCGATACGCGCTTTGTGGAGGCACTGGCTGAGCACCGAGATCTGGCAACCGATGAGCGACGAGAACATGTAATCGACAGGGGAGGGGTACTCGTCGTCGCCCGCGCCGGCCGGGAGGTCTTCCGGTTCGTCGAAGACGATTTCGTGCGTGTCACGAACGACGCCGCGGGTAAACCCGTCCGCGGTCTTCTCGAAGTGTCCTTTTCTCGGTTCTTTGTGGCGCTCTAAGTCGCTCATCGTTAGCGTTATTCCGTCCAAGAGTGTTTCAAAGTAACTATCCGGACTGCCGTCGGGACGGTCACCGACTGTCGCGGATTTCCCCCACCGAGTCCATGAGTCGGTCCATGTACGTCTCGATGTCGTCGGACGCGATGGGGTTCCCGTGAATCGGTGCGACGTAGCTGATGTCGTAGGCGTCGAAAATCGACTCCAGAGAGACCCGCAGTTTCTCGGGGTCGACGAAGCGAAGCCAGCGGAGTGCGTCTCGGTGGAAGTCGTGGATCCGGGCCGTGTCGATGCCGTCGTCGAAGTCCCCCGAAGTCAGGTCGCTCTCGTCCTCAGTGTGGTGGTTGCCGAAGCCGTCGGCCGTGACGAGCACCTTCGACCCGTGGTCGTAAATCCACACGGTGTGGTTCCGGTCGGCCAGTGGCGGGTCGATGAAACTGAACCGCCTGCCCTCGACGATCATGTCCTCGCCGATCCTGCAGCGCCGGTAGTCGGTTGTGGGATACCCCTGAATCTCGGGTGTGCCTGCCGCCGAAACGAGTTGGATGTCGTCCCACGTGTTGTTGAATGCGTGGAGGTTACCGCCGTGAGGGGCGTCACCGTGTGACAGAATTATCGAGTCGACCCGGTCGGTCGCCTCCTCAATCTGGGCGGTGATCGCGTCTCGGTGGTAGAACGACCCTGTGTCTACGAGTATCGTCGAGTCACTTTCGCTGATGAGATAGACGGCGACGTGAACGTACTCCCCGTCGCGTACCTCGTAGCTCTCGTTTATCCACAGCACGTCCGGTGTGAGTTGCACTGCCATTGTGTGGTCCTGATGTGTGATGGTTAGATGGTCTGTTCGCGTCCGTGTTCTGCGACGTGGTAGACGACGTCGTGGTACTTTTCGAGGTACTCGTCGACGTTCTCTCTGACGACGAGTCCGTGCGTCGGGGCGACGCCGGTGATGTCGTAGGCGTCGACGAAGCGTTCGAGTTCCTCGACGACCAGCCCGGAGTCGACGTACTGTAACCAGAAGATGACTCTGGCGTTGAACTCGACCATCCGTTTGACCGTCACGTCAGACTCGATTTCGTCGACGCACGTGAGGACCTCGCTTCCCATGTGCGGAAAGCACATCCAATCGACGGTGAAGAGCATCCCGGTCGTCTCGTCTATCATCCAGTGCGTCATCGCCGCGTCCAGAATCGGGGCTTCCGTGAACGTCACGACGCGGCCGCCGAGGTCTATCGACTCGCCGACGTCGACCTTTCTCGCGTCCCCGAGGTGATACAACTCGTGCAGGGAGCCGAAACTGGGCGCGACCAGGGTCGCCCCCGGGTACTGCCGGAGAATCGCACTCGCGTTGCCGGCGTGGGGGATGTCCGGATGGGAGACGACGAGATAGTCGAGCCCTCGGTCGTCGAGGATGTCGTCGAGGTCTGCGAGCACCGTGTCGGTGTGGGCCGGCGACGTCGTATCGAAGAGCAACGTCTCCTCACCGCAGAGGAGAAACCCGTTTTGCGGTACGTGCAGGTCTTCGCCAGGAACGTACCAGTCCTGGTCGTCGGCCAACTGCGCGACGATGTCCTCGCGCGTGGGGTCGATCTCCTGAATCCAGTAGAACCCCGCTTCCAGTTCCCTGTACATGGTTGCTCGTCGTTCAGGACGCTGATGATTATAGGTGTTGGTTACACGACGGTTCTCGAGTTTGCAGACGGTTCTCGGCGTCGGATTTTCCCAGAGACCAGTCCGACCTCGGTGGCGACGACGAAACGATTCACTCTGCACTCGACGCTCGACGTCGCTACTCCCGATGTCGGAGGACTCCTCGACTAACGCCCGATGGCACCACGCTTAAGACGATTACCTCCGCTACGAACTCCTGTATGAGCGAACAACTCGGGTACGTCGGTGCGGGTGCGATGGGTTCGCGGATGATCGAGAACCTGCTCGGTGCGGGGTACGAGGTCGTCGTCTTCGACGTCGACCCCGACCGAGTCGACGCGAGTATCGAGGCGGGAGCGACCAGCGCCGAGTCGCCACGGGCGGTCGCAGAAGCGGCCGACGTCGTCTTCTCGAGCCTCCCCTCCAGCGACATCATCGAACTCGCGTACCTCGGGGACGACGGTCTCGTTCACGGCGTCTCGGAGGATTCGCTGCTCGTCGAGATGAGTACCAACAACCCGTCGGTGACCGAGTCGGTCGCCGCCGAAATCGACGAGGCCGGGGCGACGATGATAGACGCGCCGGTCATCGGGACGCCGCCGGTCGCCGCACGCGCTGAGATGACGATCATGGTCGGCGGCCCCGACGAAGCGTTCGAGCGCGCCGAACCGATTCTCCAGCACCTCGGCGAACCGGTCTACCACGTCGGTCGCGTGGGTGACGGTCACCGGACCAAACTCCTCAACAACATGGTGCTGCTGGGTAACTACGCGATTGCCGCCGAAGCGCTTTCGCTCGCGAAGTCACAGGGTATCGACCAGGAGTTGATGTACGACGTCCTCGACAGCGGCGTGGCCCGTTCGGACATCGTCGAGATGAAAGCCAGCAAGGCGTTCGCCGAGGACTTCGACCCGGGCGACGGCATGGCGATCGACAAGGCGCGAAAGGACCTCACCTACGCCCAGGACATGGGGTACCACACCGGGTTCACCATGCCGATTACGGCCGCCATCGAAGAGCACTACACGCTCGCTTCGACCGTGGGTCGCGGCGGCGACGATTACTCCGTCCTCCTCCGCGTTCTGGACGACCTGTTCGCCCAGCGCGACGCGTAGGCGGGCGAGTGCTCCGCTCGAAACTCCGTCTCCTGCCTCGGTCGAGCGACAGACATTCTTGATTTCCCTCTGATGCGTTTCAGGCGATTTCGAAGCAGTCAAGCCCTCGAAACCCTGGATTTGAGTTGACGTGCGACTATTCGAACGACGCGGAAACTACCCCCTCCAGACGGTGGCACCGTTGGTGAGCACACTCGATTCGAAACCTGGTAGGGGAGGTGACGGCGGGTGAGCGGTCGGATATTCGTCGCTGGCGACGTCCACTTGGGTGCAGCAAATGCAGACGTGAATGCGTTCAATAGTTTTCTCGACGCCCTCGCGGCCGAACACGACAGTGGAGACCAACTGGTCCTCCTCGGTGATGTCGTCGACCTGGTCCGTCGAGACCCCTTCGGCTGTGCGTGGGAAGTGAGCGAAACAGTCACGCGAATGAAGCGCCTCGCCGACGAGGTACCGGTGTCGTTCGTCCTGGGGAATCACGACACGTATCTCCGGAATCTCGATTCGACTCTGTACGCGGTCGACTTCCGCGAGCAACTGGTCCTCACGAGTGGCGACCGCGACATCCGATTCTGTCACGGGATGGAGTTCGACAGGTTCCAGTCTGAGTGGCTCTCGAACTATCTCTCCGGCCCCGGCGACCGAGGCGACATCGACCCGACGAACGGTGCGAAGGACCCTTTCGTCGCGAAGGGTCGCAAACTCGTCCACAAAGAGAAGCATCGGTTGCGGTCGGTCTACCGTTCCGTTCGAGGGCTCGAGGCCTCCTCGGCCACCGCGTATCCACGGCGCGAACGACGAGCGCACGCTTTTCTCGACACCATCGCGGAGGACAAACTCGTCTACGGACACACGCACACGCCCTACGTCCACGCCGACAACGTCGCGGCGAACCCGGGTTCGTGGAAGTCGACCGCACCACTCCACAACACCTTTCTGGTCATCGAAGACGGCGACATCGCGCTGTATCGCCACGAAGAAACCGGCCTCGGTAGGGAACTCTCGGAGACGGACGTGGTCGCCGTCGCCCCCGGTTACTCCCGAAACTAGCTCTCGGATTACTGGTCAGAAAGCCGAAGCTGACGATTTACATTCTTCGCAGTCGTAGATATGAACCTATGGCCGAACAGGAGGTCTTCGACAATCGGCTCACCGGGAAGTTAGTCGCCGAAGCGGTGATCAAGTTGTTCGAAGCCGACGGTACCATATACCTCACGACTGGGTATCTCACGTGGTCTGGCTTCCTCGCCATCGAAGCTCATCTGAAGGCTTTTCTCGCCCGGTCGACGGATAACCGTGTGTATATCGTCGTCTCGTCCGCGGCCGACCAGTTCTCGCGCACTGCCGCACACGCGATCTGGGACTTCGAGTTTGACGGCCGCTGTCAACTGCTGACCTACCGAGACGGGTTCATCCATCCGAAACTCTACCTTCGTGACGGTGAGGACCCCGCACTGGTGATGGGCTCTGCGAACCTCACGTGGGACGGCCTCGGGAAGAACCTCGAACTGGTGTGGTACTACCGACCGGATAGCCCCGACGACGACATCTTTCGATCGCACCTCGACTGGGTCACGCACTTCGTCAGCGAGTGCGAACCGGTTACTACCGCGGATCTCACTCACCGGGTCCGTCTTACACGGACGTGGAATAATTGGCTCTCGAAAGGTCGCATCAATCTCCCGGCGATGCTCCGAGGTTCGCTTCCGTTTCGGCGTCGGAACACCTCGTCCAGTTCGTCGGTGTTGCCAGAGTTGGTTAACAGAGAACGCTGAGACAGTTCTGGCTCTTGAGACGCTGAGAACCTGCGTGTTTCCCCCACTCACGGGACAATCCACGGGCAAACGGCCACAACATCGGGTTTTCTATCATAGTTAGAGAGGTATAATTGACAACTCGCGCTGAGTTTTAGTGGGGTTTCAACAACTATAAGTTCTCAATCGATAGTTTTCCTTTCATGGTCGATAGTGGTCTGCTCGCTGGAGCAGTGATCAGCGGCGTGCTTATTGGCATCTTCTATGCCCTCGTCGCGTCCGGCTTCAGTATGATTTGGGCAGCAATGAAAATGGTGAACGTATCCCACGCCGCACTCATGGTGCTCGCAGCGTACCTCTCCATGGCCTTCGTTCGTGCCACGGGACTCGACGTGTTTGCGACACTGGCGCTCATGGCCCCCGCGATGTTCCTGTTCGGCGGGTTGATGTACAAATTCGTCCTCTCGCACTCGTACCGATCGGAGGATTTCGAAACCGTGTCGCTCGTTTCGACCTTCGGTTTGGCCATCGTAATCGAGAACGCCTTACTCGCCACGTGGGGTCCAACACAGAGAAGCCTCCCGTCGGTGTACGGTGGGGACGTGACCTTTGCCGGGCTGACCGTCGGGCGGCTTCCACTCATCAGCGGAATCATCGCACTCGTTGCGACTGGCATTCTGTACTACCTCATCTACCAGACTGGGCTGGGACGGGCGGTGCGTGCCGCCTGGCAGGACGAAACGCTGGCGATGTTACACGGTGTTAATCCCGACCGCGTCAGATTCATCGTCTTCGGTCTCGCGACGGCGCTCGCGGGTATCGCCGGCGTGCTCCTTCCGGCCATGCGGACCATCAACCCGGCGCTGCACTGGGAGTACATCGTTATCGTGTTCATCATCGTCATCGTCGGCGGCGTCGGCAGTATCGTCGGAACGCTCGTCACGGGTCTCACACTCGGCGTGATAGAGGAAGTCGGCCCGCTGTTCATCTCCTCGAGTTGGGTCCCGGTCGTCCTGTACACCATCTTGCTCGTGTTCCTGTTGGCCAAGCCCGACGGCATCTTCGAGGGGGTGGCCTGAGATGAGCGTTGCCGACGCTGCGTTGGGGTGGCTCGACAACACTGACAACCGCTACATCGGTGCGCTGGCGGTCGTCTTCGCGCTCGCACTGCCGGTCCTGGGACTGGGGTCCTACTACATGCAGGTGTTCATCAACATCTTCCTGTACATCGCCCTGGTCTCTAGCTGGAACCTCATCGGCTACACCGGCTACATCAACTTCGGACAGGCGGCCTTCTACGGTCTCGGGGCCTACGTCCTCGGTTACGGGGTCGTCTACCTCGGCCTGCCGATTCCGGTCGCCGTCGTGCTCGGTGGTATCTTCGCGGCCGCGCTCGGATTCGCCCTCGGCACCATCACGCTCAGGCTCCGCGGCCATTACTTCTCCATCGCCAGCCTGATGCTCCTGTTCATCGTGACCGTCCTCATCACGAACATCAGCGACGTCATCCCCGCCGCACAGATGGAGATTTGGCTCCCGAGCGTCGACCTCAGCGGTCGCATGTTCAACACGGTGTTCTACTACGCGTTCCTCGGTCTCGCCGTGTTCATGTTGCTGTTCTCCATCTGGCTGGAAAACACCAAATTCGGATACGGGCTCAAGGCGATCAAGGAGAACGAGGACATCGCGATGAGCCTCGGCGTGCCGAATTCGAAGCTCAAAACGTGGGCGCTCACCGCGAGTGCCTTCTTCGCCGGCATCATCGGCTCGGTTCACGCGCAGTTCTTCCAGTACATCGACGCGTCGGTGTACTTCGCCGTCACGCTGACGTTCATCATCGTGTTCATGGGCTTCGTCGGTTCCATGGGCGAGTGGTACGGCCCGCTGGTGGGTGTGTTCCTGTTCGTCCCCGTCGACGAGGCCTTGACTTACTACGTCTCTCCAGAGTTCGGCCGCATCCTCTACGGGTTACTGTTCGTCATCATCATCCTGGCGATTCCGCAGGGGCTCGGCCGGTACATCCACGACTGGATCGACGAGGCTGGTGACGTGAACACGTCCGCTCAGGAGGCGGCAATCGACAGTACGGATTGACCGTCAGGCGCGCGATTCGCCGTCTCGGCGGGGCTTTCGCTGGACCCGTCGTCCCGATGTCCTGCGCTGGGCGGCTATCGCGTGAGAATCGCACAATCAATAAACACCAAGACCAAACGCGACGATGCACACGACGATACCGACGATTCGCCGCTTCGGCGTGTACGACAGGCTGACGATGGTCGTGAACACTCGTGCATCGTTCGACGGGGCACCAACGCTCGCGTGTGGACGACACACGGGGTGGCCCGCTTGCTGACGATACGAACGAATCTGGACATGACAATACTCGAAGGAAAGCAACTCAGAAAGACGTACGGTGGATTGGTCGCTGTCGACGACATCGACATCGCGGTCGAGGAGGGCGAAATACGCGGCCTCATCGGGCCGAACGGGGCCGGAAAATCGACCCTGCTCAACCTCATCACCCGTGTCGAGGAACCGGATAGTGGCGAAGTCTGGCTCGACGGAGAAGAGATTACCGACTGGACGATTCAGGAGGTCACCCGAGGCGGTCTCGCCAAGACGAACCAGACCGCCAAGCCTCTGCAGGACATGACCGTCCTCGAGAACGTGGCCGTCGCAGCCGTGTTCGGTGGCAACCGCGACCTCTCGATGGACGAGGGCAAGGAAGTCGCCCACGAGTGGCTCGAGTTCGTCGGTATCGACGACATCGCTCACTGGCCCGGCGAGAAACTCACGCACACGACCGCGCGAAAGCTAGAGGTGGCTCGGACGCTCGCGACGGAACCGAAGGTGTTGATGCTCGACGAGGCGGCCGCCGGTCTCAACAAGAGCGAACTCCAAGAGTTCATGGAGATGGTCGAACACATTCGCGACGAACTCGGTATCACGATTCTCTGGATCGAACACGTCATGGAGGCAATCATGAACGTCGCCGACAGCGTAACTGCAATCCACTTCGGGGAGAAAATCGCGGAAGGGACGCCCCAGGACGTGATCGAAAATTCTGCTGTGCAGGAAGCGTACCTTGGAGGTGACACCAATGGCGATGCTTGAAGCGGAGAACCTCCACGTCTCCTACGGGGACCTCGTCGCGCTCCGAGACGTGTCCATCTCCATCGACGAGGGGAGCTTCACCGTCTTGCTGGGGCCAAACGGTGCCGGGAAGACGACCTTCCTCAACACCGTCTCTGGTGT
>JBNJGG010000058.1:0-15278 GCA_051747545.1 Halobacteriota archaeon
ACTTTCCGTGCCGACCTGTCCCTGGGGGTCCGCACTCGCTGTTCCGACACCAGCTCCGAGCAACGCGAGGAGACCGCCAGCTCGGAGCGCGTTGCGGCGGGTCAGCGTCGTAGGGGCGCTGTTGCCCGCCGGAGCGCTGGTCGCTCCCCTGGCGTCTTCGAGGGCCGCGATTCGGTCGCGTTGTGCCTCGATGGTTTCGAATTGCCGTTCGACGAGCGATTCGAGTCGGTCCAACCTGTCGGAAACGTCGGTGTCGTCAGTGTCGTTCATGTTAGCTCCCCGGAGAGTTGCGTCTCGTCCTAACGGCCGGCCCCGTGGTCGCCGGGTGACGAGCGGACGAGTGGGCTGAAGTTTGACATTGACCACCCCGTTGTCGTCGGGGCGAATCGGTAACCGGTCGCTGACCCCCGCCAGTCGTCGGCGACCGCTCCCGTATCGGCCGGGGCGACGAGTCGCACGCGATGCGGAGCGACATCGCCCTCGCGCCGGACGATTTCGAGTTCCGGATACGTTCAGCCATACCAACATGTTCGGTACAGTCAATATCAGTTTGTCGGTTATTAAATAGTCAGTCGGCCCATCAGCCAGTCTCGGCCGACTTCAGCGCAACGAACCACAGGAATCGAATCTCAATTACCAGTTTTATTATAGTGCGTGTCTCGGTGGTTCGAACTCGTCGAAATCGAACCGCTCCATCGACCCGAAGCCTCCACTGGAGGAGATGAGAAACGAAGTCGTCCACGTCTCGACAAACGCGAAATCGCAGGCGATGGGGGTGTGTCCCAGTGACTCGTTTGCAACCCACACAGTTCCATCCGATTCTGCGAACGCCAGTGAGCAGTGGGAGGTGACGCTGGCGTTCGACCAGTAGTGAGCGCGAAGCGACCGCGACCACCTCGTCGGGGGCGACCTGCTCGATGAACGGTGAGAGCGACCCATTTCGGCGGGAGACGTTGCGATGAAACAACGTCGTCGACGCCGACTTCAGATGTCGTCTAGCAGGACCTTAGACCCGCGTCGAATGCGCTCGGAGAGCGCCTGGTCGGAGATGCCGAGTTCGGTCGCCATTTCCTCCAGCGTCGCTTGCCGCGGCACGTCGAAGTACCCGCGGTCGCGAGCGAGAACGAGCGCCTGTCGTTGCTGGGGCGACAGCGTGGTCGACGTGGTGTGTCCGGCGGTGACCTGTCGGACGCTCTTGAGCTGTGTCGGGATTCCGACCTCGTCGTACCACGTCCAGAGCGCCTGTAACGACTCACGAGTCGGAAATTTCATCTCGACGGACCACACCCTGTCCGAGAGGGTGGCCTCGACCAGCACCGAATTCACTTCGATGTGTTTGTCCCACGTGCGGTGTATGGGTCCGGTAGCGGCTTCGATGGCCCGGTACATCCGGTAGTCGCCGTCGGTGAGTAACCGTTCGGCGTCCGTGATCGTCGGGTCGGCGTGCAATCCGTCCTCGAACGCGTCGAGGTCACCGTTCGAAGCCCAGAAGAGGACGTAAATACCGCCAGACGAGTGCCGATACTTTGTCTCGATTTCCACGACAGTCTCGAGAGACTGTTCGGTCGCCTCCACGAGAAGGTCGGAATCGACGGTGAATGCTGCGGTAATCATCGCTTTGTTTCGAGTCACTTCCCTGAAACTGCAAAGAAGTAACCAACCGATTAGACGTGACCGTAATAATCGTTTGCCCAATTGTGACTGGTATCGAAACTTCGATGTCGAGGTTGAAGTACGAAGCCGGGACCACCGACGGTCGTGCCCACGTGCTCCGACCTCGCACGCGCGACCTACTGTCCGCGACAACTGTACTACGCACGGAGAGCCGACGACCGAGAGCCGCCAGCCGACGTGGTCGCCACTCGGAGGTTGGCCTTTCGGTACCCAGAACTTCGTCGGTGCGACGACGAGACGCTAACCGCCGAACCAATCGAAGTGTCGCCGTCGGCGTACCGAACGGCACTGGACCGACTCGCGGCCCGAGACGACTGGGAGGCGCTCGCGGACCCGCCGAATCGGATGGTGAGACTGACGGGGAAGGACTGCCGCGGCGTCGCACACAAACTCCTTCCGGGGGGGTCGGTCGGTGACGACGACGACGATCCGCCGACGCCCGTCCTCGTCTCTCCCGGCCGCCCACCGTCGCAGGGGGTCTGGAAGCCCCAGACAGTTCGAGCCGTTGCAGTAGCGAAAGCGCTCGCGTGGGAGCGGAACCGATCGATTCCCGCCGTGCTCGTCGAGTACCCGGCCTACGGCGTCGTGAGACGCGTGAGACTCACCACGCGCGCGAAGGCGGCGTACCGACTGGCACTTCGAACTGTCCGGACGCTCGACGGACCCCCGCCGAGGGTACAGAACCGCGAGAAGTGTACCGCCTGCGACTACCGCACCGAGTGCGGCGTCAGGACGCGGACACTTCGGTCGATGCTCGGACTGTGACGCACCGTCGCAGAATGCGCTCAGCTCTCGGTCTGCAACCACTCCTCGACGGCGTCTGCAAACGCGCCGCGACGGTGGATGACACCGGCCCCCGGGTCGACGACCGTACTCTCGGCACCGGGCGTCTCGCCACCATCGAGAACGACGGCCGCACCGTCGCGAACGCGACTGTCGAGGTCTGCGAGACGAGTCACGCTCGGCGAGCCACTCCGATTCGCGCTCGTGGCCGTTATCGGAGACACCTCGTCGAGGAGTTCTCGCGCGAGGTCGTGGTCGGGGATACGGATTCCGACCCGGTCGCCACCGGCGGTGAGCACGTCGGGAATCGACTCACGTCGCTCGAGGACGACCGTCACGGGGCCGGGGAGAAACGAGCGCATGAACTGCTCCTCGCGGGGCGTCGGTCGCGTGTACGAGAGCGCCGACTCCACGTCGGGGACGGCTATCGAGAGCGGGTTGTCTCGTGGACGCCCCTTCAGGTCGAAGACGCGTTCGACGGCCGTCGGAGAACAGGCGTCGGCACCGAGACCGTAGACGGTCTCGGTCGGATAGACGACGAGGTCACCCGCCCGGATGGCGCGTCCCGCCGCGGCGACTCGGTCTGTCATACCGGCAGAGACGGGCGACGGGCTAAAAAAAGCGTGCCGTGACGGTCGATATCGGAGGAGACACCGCAGGAACCGCCGACGCCTAGACGAGACCGTCGATTTCGGCTTCGAGTTCGTCGTAATCGGGGAACTCTGGCCACTCCTGGGCGACCCAGGCGTACGCGACCGTTCGGTCGGGGTCGAGGAGGAAGACCGATGGCCGCGGCTCGCTGATGCCGACCATCCCGTCGAGTTCGTGGTCGATACCGTATTCGCGGGCGACCGTGTTGGCGGGGTCAGAAAACAGTCGTGCGTCGACGCCTCGGTCTTCGAGAAACGTCGCGTGTTCGTACGGCGTCGAGATGGAGACGCCGACGAGTGGTAGCGAGTCAGACAGCGAGCGGTCGCGGAACTCGTTCCACATGTACGTCGAGGGGAACGCGCCGTCCATCGTGTAGAAGACGAGCAGTAGCGGTCCCTCGTCGGTGAGTTCCGACAGCGAGGCGTTCTCCCAGAACTCGTCGGTGACGAGTGGGCGGGTGAAGTCCGGCGCTCGGTCTCCCACGTCGACGTGGTCGGTCTCACCCAGCGGTGTCACGTCGAAGTCGACCATCAGGCGGCCCCTCCGTCGTCGTGACCGGCGGCCGAGTCGGCGGCGTCGGGTTCCGTGGTTGCTGGTTCGCCAGACCCGTCTCTCCGTGCGGCAGTCGGGCCGTAGGTGGCATCGAGGTACTCGACGATGTTCCCGGACTCGGACATCGTCACGCCGGTCGATTCGTCGACGAGCGCGGGAACGCTCCGCTTTCCAGTGAGTCGTTTGACGACGTTACGGTCCGAGTGCATCGGCTCGACGAAGCGAGAGCGGTACGAGAGGTCGTATTCGCGGAGCTTCCGAACGACGCGTTCACAGAACGGACACGCCTGCAGTCGGTACACCGTGATAGCGGGGTCGACGCTTGACATCCTCTGGAGGTCGTCGGTCGACCGCCTTAGCCCTTGGCCTCGGTCCAGAGAGCGACCAACGCGGCCGTCGAGAGCACTCTACGACCAGACCGCGAGAGTAACTCTTAATTCCGGGCCACGTCAAGAAATCGTAGTTACATGGGTTTATCGCCGGTACGTACGATTCTCGCGATGATGGGCCAACCGGCCCAGGCGCTCGACTTTCCGCCGATCAACGATGCGACAGTGACCATCGCGGGCGTCGTGGTAATCATCATCCTCATCGGTCTCTCGGCGTTCTTCTCCTCGTCGGAAATCGCCATGTTCTCGCTCGCCCGCCACCGGATCGAGGCGCTCGTCGAGGAGGGGGTTCCCGGCGCGCTGACCGCCAAGCGACTCAAAGACGACCCACACCGGTTGCTGATTACGATCCTCGTGGGCAACAACATCGTCAACATCGCCATGTCGTCTATCGCCACGGGGCTGTTCGCCATCTACCTCTCACAGGGCGAGGCGGTGCTGGCGGCGACGCTCGGCATCACGACGATAGTCCTCCTGTTCGGCGAGAGCGCGCCGAAATCGTACGCGGTCGAGAACACCGAGTCGTGGGCACTGCGCATCGCCAGACCGCTCAAGACGACCGAATACCTCCTGTTACCACTCGTCGTGACGTTCGACTACCTCACGCGGGCCGTCAACAAGGTCACCGGCGGGCGGGCGGCCATCGAATCCTCGTACGTGACGCGCGAGGAGATTCAGAACATGATTCAGACTGGCGAGCGCGAGGGCGTCATCGACGAGGAAGAGCGAGAGATGCTCCAGCGCATCTTTCGGTTCACCAACACCATCGCCAAGGAGGTGATGACGCCGCGTCTCGACGTGGTCGCCGTCGCGAAAGACGCGAGCCTCGACGAGGCCATCGAGACGTGCGTCCAGTCCGACCACGAGCGCGTGCCCATCTACGACGGGAATCTGGACAACGTCATCGGTATCGTCAACATCCGCGACCTGGTCCGCGAGAAGTACTACGGAGAGGGACAGGCGCGACTGACCGACATCGTCCACCCGACGCTGCACGTCCCCGAGTCGAAGAACGTCGACGAACTCCTGACGGAGATTCAGGACAATCGAATGCAGATGGTCATCGTCATCGACGAGTTCGGCACGACCGAAGGCCTCGTCACCCTCGAGGACCTCGTCGAAGAAATCGTCGGAGACATCCTCGAAGGCGACGAGGAAGAGCCGTTCGAGAAAGTCGACGAGCGCACGACGCTCGTCCGAGGCGAGGTCAACATCGACGAGGTGAACGAGACGCTGGACATCGACTTACCCGAGGGAGAGGAGTTCGAGACGCTCGCCGGGTTCATCTTCAACCGGGCGGGTCGACTCGTCGAAGAGGGCGAAGAAATCGAGTACGACAGCGTCACGATTCGCATCGAACAGGTCGACAACACGCGAATCATGAAAGCCCGCATCATAAAACACGACGAGAGCGCCACGGGAACCACCGACGAAGCCGAAGTGGGAGGATAACGACGAACCGACCGAGGAGGCACACCGCTGACGACGCCGTCGCAGTGACTCAGTCGGCCGAATGGAGCCTCACGGACAAACTGATTCGAAAGTCTGCGATTCGGGTGTCTGTCACCGCTTTCGAGCGCTGTCGTCGTATCCCTCGCGAAGACTGAGCATGGTTCGTCGGACGAAGAGGAAGGCCAGGAACACGAACAGGAGCATGAGGACGATGAGTCCGACGAGGACGATGGTGCTCGAACCCTGAAGCAGGACGGTCATTGACGGGGATATCCACGGGGTGGGTAAATCGGTTTCGGCGGACCCGACGTGAACACACCGGAACCTCGGTGCAGGAGCGTCTGAACGACCCAATCGGTGACCGAAACGGACAGTCAGGCCAGGAGAAGACTCATACGACCGGACGTGAAATTCGGGAGCGATGGCCGACCTGCTGCCCTCCACGCCAGACACCTCCGACGCACGGGGTGAGGACCCGCGCGTCATCGGCCTCGACAGCGAGGACGCGGACGAACTCATCGCCGCCCTTGCGTCGAACACGGCCCGACGTATCGTCGCGGCGCTCCACGAGGACGCCGCGACGCCGTCTGCGCTGGCAGAGCGCGTCGACACGACCCTGCAGAACACCCAGTATCACCTGAAAAAACTCGAAGACGCGGGCATCATTCAGGTGGCGGACACGGCGTACTCGGAGAAGGGCCGCGAGATGAAGGTGTACGCACCCGCCGACCGAGCGCTCGTCGTCGTCGCCGGGCGCGAAGACGAAACCGCTGGACTCCGGTCGGCGCTGACGAATCTCCTGGGAGGACTCGGCGTCCTCGGGGTGGCCAGCGTCGTCCTCGACAGACTGCTTCGACGGTCGGTGTTCCCCGTCGGCGTGAGCAACGGGCCGCCAGCGGACGAGGTGAGCGGTGGCAGTCAGGGCGATGCAGGCGACGGGGGGAGCGGCGGTTCTTCGACCGACGGTGGAGCGAGTGGGGGCGGTGGCGGGTCGTCCGCGGATGGCGTCTCTGGCGGCGATTCGGGAGGTGCGAGCGTGACGGACCTCGAAACGACCGAGTCCGTCGAGACGACGACAGCGTCGACGGCGGAACCGACCGGAACGCCCACGGCCGAGGCGACGGCGACACCGACGGCCGAGGCGGCGACGACACCGACTCCGCAATCGACCACCGTGCGGTCGACCGAAGCGACGACGCCCACTCCGGCCGGCACGTCGACGGCGACACCCACGTCCGAGGCAACGCCGGCGAGTGAACTGGTAGAGACGACGACGGCGATCGCGCAAACCGCCGCCGACAGTGCGCCAGAGGCGGCCGCTCTAGTGGGCGTCTCTCCGGGACTGTTGTTCTTTCTCGGCGGCGCGACGGTACTGGTCGGCTGGTTCGTCCTGCGACGACGCGGCGAGTGAACCCTGAGTGGCCGACTGAGCGAGTGACGTTTCGATTGCTAAAACGGTCTTTTGACTTTACGAAGTGTATTTGATATAACCGGTCGTAGAGGGAAGTGCGAAGTCCCCAACGCTTCGGCCCTCCCCCGCTGTACACACCGAGCGTACGGCGGACGACGCCGCGGCGGCGACTGCCCCCCTGTTCCCCCTGTCGCCGCGCCGGGACCGCCCGACGCCACATCCCATTCTGCCCCTTTCGGGCGTCGGCGGTTCACCGGACACTATCGAGTCGAGACGTGAAACGTTTCGAATACGTCGCCGTCGGGCGTGCAGAATCGTCCGCGGAGACCGTCGGCGTCAGAGTCGAGTTCGGCGTGCGACGGTCGACCGCCGCGTGGGCGGTTGTAACTGCCGGGGTTCAACAGCGCGACGGGCCCCGTCGCGTCGAACAGCGGTCGGTGGGTGTGACCGAAGACGACCACGTCCGCGCCTCGTTCGCGGCCGAACAGGGTCAACCCGGTCGTGCCACCGTGTCGGGTGTGGGTCAGCGCGAATCGAACGCCGCCGTACTCGAAAGTGCGCGCACCGGGCAGACGTTCCCGGACGGCGTCGTCGTCGGTGTTCCCGTAGACGCCGACGAACGACGCTGACTCGGCCACGAAGGCGTCAAGCACCGACTCGGTCATGAAGTCGCCCGCGTGAGCCACCAGTTCCGCCTCTCTAACCGCTTCGAGCGTGCGGCCACGCAACCGATGGCCCTCGGTGCTGTGGGAGTCGGAAACGACGACGAGCATGCATCCCGTTCGCAAGAGGGAAACTGAAAGGTGACGGTCGTGACACTCGTTGTCTAGAACCACACTGATGAGGGATCGAACCGACTGCGTCGGCGGGCCGGGAGTGACCCAATCGTACGCCGGAAGGACTAATCGTTCAACGATTCTCGCTTGAGGCATGGCAGGAAGCAGATCCGTCGTCATCGCCGCCCTCTTCGCGAACGGTGCGATAGCCGTGCTGAAGTTCGGCGGGTTCCTTCTCACCGGGAGTCCGTCGATGCTCTCGGAGACGTATCACTCCATCTCCGACACGGGAAATCAGGTGTTCCTCCTCATCGGAATCCGGTATAGCGGCCGCGAGGCGAATCAGTCACACCCGTTCGGCTACGGCAAAGCACAGTTCTTCTACAGTTTCCTCGTGGCCGTCCTCCTGTTCGGCATCGCGGGCTGGGAGAGCCTCAAACACGGATATCAGGCGCTCGTTCACGGGTCGCACGCGACTCCCGGAGTGGTGACGCTCCCGGTCGTGGGCACCTTCGACGCGGTGTGGGTGAGCGTCGTCATCCTCCTCGGTGCTATCGGCTTCGAGACGTACGCACTCAAGAAAGCGTACGCCGAGCTCAGCCGACAGATAGACGAGCGGAAGTGGTCCGGACTGGTCGAGGCGTTTCGGAAGACGAGCGACGCGACCACGCTGACGGCGTTCACCGAAGACGCTATCGCCCTCGGGGGGGCCGCGCTCGCGCTCGTCGGTATCACCCTCTCGCGGGTCACGGGAAGTCACGTCTTCGACGCGGCCGCCGCGGTACTCATCGGTGTCTTACTCATGGGGTTCGCGCTCGCGCTGGCGTGGGAGAACAAGCGTCTCCTCCTCGGAGAGAGCCTCCCGAAGGCGCGAGAAGACGCGATCCTCGACAGCATCGTTCGACATCCCGGCGTGATACACGTCGATCGCCTTCGGACGGTGTTCATCGGCCCCGAGCAGGTACTCGTCACCGCCGACGTGAGTTTCGACCCCGAAATCGTGACCGGCGAACTCGACGAGGACATCGAGCAGATAAAGCGCAGCCTCCGCGACATCGACGACCGAGTCGACGTCGTGTACATCGAACCGGAGCTCTGAATCGACCCGAAAACGGGCTCAGGCGTCCTCGACGGCGGCCGCGACCCGGTCGAGAACCACGTCGATATCCTCCCGAGCCACGTCGAGGTGGGTACAGAAACGGGCGACGTGTTCGCCGAACGGGACGGCACCGACACCTCGTCGTTCGCAGGCGGCGACGAACTCCTCGGCGGTGAGTCCAGCGTCAGTGGAGTCGACGGGGACGACGTTGGTGTCGGGCGTCGATGCCGAGAGACCGGGCAGGTCGTCGAGACCTGCGGCCAATCGACGTGCGTTCTCGTGGTCGACCGCGAGGCGCTCGACGTTGTCCAGCGCGAGCAGTGCCGGCGCGGCGATGAGCCCCGCCTGTCGCATGCCGCCGCCGAGCAACTTTCGCTCGCGTCTGGCGCGGTCGATGAACCCCTCGTCCCCCACGAGGAGCGATCCGACCGGCGCACCGAGGCCCTTCGAGACGCAGACCATCACGGAATCGACCCGCTCGACCATCCGCGCGGGGTCGGCGTCGAGGGCGACGCAGGCGTTGAACAGGCGGGCCCCGTCGAGGTGAACCGGAACCCCGAGTTCGTGGGCGGCCGCGGCCGCGGCGTCGACGTGGGCGACCGGGACCGCCGACCCCCCGCGACTGTTGTGCGTGTTTTCGAGCGCGAGGAGTCCGGTCCCCGGACGGTGGAGGTCTTCTGACACGTAGCGCTCACGGACCTGCGCGGGGGTCGGTACCGCTCGGTCACCGCAGTCGACGGTGCGGACCTGTAACTGCGACAGTTGTGCGAGTCCGCCGACCTCCCACTTGTAGACGTGGGCCTGTTCGTCGACGACGATTTCCTGTCCGCGGTCGGTGTGCGTCCGAACCGCAATCTGGTTGCCCATCGTTCCGGACGGAACGAACAGGGCCGCGTCCTTTCCGAGTCGCGTTGCGGCCGCGGTTTCGAGTTTCTCGACGGTCGGGTCGTCTCGGTAGACATCGTCGCCGACGGGTGCGTTCCGGGCGGCCTCGCGCATCTCGTCGCTCGGTCTGGTGACGGTGTCGCTCCGGAGGTCGTACATGGGTGAACGCGGTCAGACGACGGCCAAATACGTTCGGGTTGGAGGACGAGGAGTGGGCCGCATCAAGTGCTGTGCCGACTCACTCAGTCGTCTGCTCGCGCCTCGTCGACCGTCCGCCAGATTCGCTCCGGCGTCAGTGGCATGTCGACGTGTTCGATACCGAACGGTTCGAGCGCGTCGACGACGGCGTTGACGACCGCGGGCGGTGAGGCGATGGTCCCCGCCTCGCCGATTCCCTTGGCCCCGAGGGGGTTGTTCGGCGCTGGCGTCTCGGTGTAGTCGGTTTCGTAGTGCGGCACGTCGAAGGCTTTCGGAATCGCGTAGTCCTGCAGCGACCCGCTGACCAGCGTGCCGTTGCTGTCGTAGCTGGCGGCCTCGTACAGGGCCTGGCCGATGCCCTGCGTGAGCCCGCCGTGCATCTGGCCCTCGACGAGTTTCGGATTGATCTGCGTGCCACAGTCGTCGACGGCGACGTACCGCTGGAGGTCGAGTTCGCCGGAGTCGACGTCGACTTCGACGACGGCGACGTGCGTGCCGAACGTGTACGCCAGCGAGTCAGGTTCGTAGAAGGTCGTCGCCTCCAGGCCCAGTTCCATCCCCTCGGGCAGTTCGCTGCTCGAGTACGCCTGCTGGGCGACCTCTCTGAACGAAATCGAGCGGTTCGGTGCACCCTTGACCGCGAACTCGCCGTCGGCGAGTTCGATGTCGGCGGGGGCGGCTTCGAGGTTGTGGGCCGCGATTTGCCGCGCTTTCTCGCGGATCGTCTCGGCGCTCTCGGAGACGGCACTCCCCCCGACGACGGTACTTCTGCTCCCGGAGGTGCCGTTGCCCTCGGGAATCATGCTCGTGTCCCCCTCGTGGACCTCGATGTCCTCCAGCGGGACTCCGAGTTCGTCGGCGACGATTTGGGCGTACGTCGTCCGATGCCCCTGCCCGTGGTCGTGGGTGCCGGCGAACACCATGACGGTCCCGGAGGGTTTCACGCGGACCACCCCGCTCTCGTGATTGCCGGGACCGCTCCCGGTCGACTCGACGTACGAGGCGAGGCCGACGCCGCGGTAGACTCCCTGATCGCGGTCTTCCACGACGTCGGCGCGGAGGTCGGCGTACTCGACCAGGTCGAGCGCCCTGTCCATGGTCGCCTCGTAGTCGCCGCTGTCGTACGTCGCGCCGGTCGCGGTCGTGTACGGGAAGGCGTCCGGTGGGATGAGGTTGCGGCGACGGAATTCGACCGGATCGATGCCGAGTTCCCGCGCGGCCGTCTCGACCAGTCGCTCGACGATGTAACACGCCTCGGGTCGGCCGGCCCCGCGGTAGGAGTCGGTCGGCGTGGTGTTGGTGTAGCCGCCGGTGACCGTCGCGTGAAGCGCCGGAATCGCGTACTGTTCCGAAAGGAGTTCGGCGTAGACGAACGTCGAAATGATCGCCGCCGCGTCGCAGAGGTACCCTCCGAGGTTGACGGTCGAACGAACCCGCAATCCCTGAATGGTTCCGTCGTCGTCGAACGCGAGCGCGGCGTCCGACAGTTGGGCCCGCGCGTGCGACGTGGTCATGAAGTCCTCGGTTCGGGTGGCCACCCACTTGATGGGACGACCGAGTTGCATCGAGCACCACGACGCGAGCGCCTCGCTGTGGAAGTTGTGCCCCTTCGCGCCGAACCCGCCACCGACCGCCGGGATGACGACGCGCACCTTGTGGTCCGGGAGTCCGAGCGTCGTCGCCAGCGCGTGCTGGTGTTTGTGCGGTTTCTGTGACGTGACTTCGACCTGCAGGCGACCGTCTGCAGGCTTGTAAGAGGCGACGGCGGCCCGCGGTTCCATCGCGGTCGGAAGGATTCGCTGGTTGTCGAGCGTCAACTCGACGACGTTCTCGGCGACCTCGAAGGCGTCCTCGACCGCGGCCCCGTCACCGATTTCGTACTCGAATGCGGTGTTTCTTGGCGCGTCGTCGTGGAGCGAGGGGGCGTCGTCGGCGCGGGCCTCGGCGACTTCGGTGACGGCGTCGAGGCGGTCGTACGACACCTCGATTGCGTCGAGCGCGTAGTTGGCGGCATACTTGTCCTCGGCGACGACGACGGCGACGGGTTCACCCTGAAATCGGACGCGGTCGGAGGCGAGCAGTGGCCGCATCGCAGCGGCGTCGACGAAGTCGGGCGCCCGAGCGGGAAGATACCCCGGAACTCCAGAGGCCTCGATGTCGTCGGCGGTGTAGACGGCGACGACGTCGTCGTGTGTCGCCGCCGCGCTGGTGTCGATATCCTCGATTCGTGCGTGTGCGTACTGACTCCGAAGTATCGCCAGATGCGCCTGATTCGGCTTCGAGATGTCATCGACGTACTGCACTTCGCCGGTGAGCAGTGGAGGGTCTTCGGTACGAATCTGCGGCGTTCCGACGTACTTCGAATAGCTATCTGCCATGGGTTTTGATCTCTCGTCAGTGGTTGTTGTGGCCAACGCCGACCGTCCGTGGGGGTCGGCGGTGTGAGCGAATCGTTGCAACAGCGTTCGGTGACGACTGCAAGTAGTACTCTGGTATCCTCGTCCGCATATGAATGCTTGGGAGAGGCTATCTCGCTACGTGGGGGAGACCATCTCGCTACGTGAGGAGTCGACCGACCGAGACTCGACGAATCGAGAGACGGGGACTGTCGCTTCGAGCTAACCGAATCGAGAGACGGCGTGCGTGTGTCGAGGCGGACGAATGAAAATAGCGGGTGGGTTCGTCCTCGCCGTCGCGTGAGTCCGCGAAAGTCAGGGTAGCCCAGCGATCACGTCGCGGTACTCGTCCTCCGTGAACGCCTTGAGCGTCTCCGTCCGAACGGCACCCCCCGAGGCGATGGTGAGTGCAGCCTGTGCGGCTTTCGTGTCGTCCGGCATCTCCATAATCGCCACCGCGTCGTGGCTCCCCATCGTGAGGAAGAAGTGGGTGAACTCGCCACCCATCTCCTCGACAACCCCTTTCGCGCGGTCGAGGCGGTCGGGGCTTTCTTTCATGTTTGTGATACCGTCCTCCGTGTAGTCGACGAGTGTGATGTACGTCGGCATGGTGTGCTCCGTCCGGTGCGCCACACGGGGGTGAGACCCTCAGCGCGCGACACACCATAATAAACGATGATTAAGAATAAAGTAGTTCTGTTGTGTCACCGCGATCTCCTTCAGAGGCAACTTCGGCCCGTCGCGAGTACCGGCGTGGCGACGAGCACGACGAGGCGACCCGAAAGGGGTTTGCTCGTCGCTCCTGCACACAGGAGTATGGACCCGCGCATCCGCGAACACGCCGAAATCATCGCCGACCACTCGACCGATGTGCAGGCGGGGGACAACGTCGTCATCGCAATGCCGCCACAGGCAGAGGACCTCGCAGTCGCCCTCCACGAGATTATGGGCGACCGGGGTACGAACCCGGTGTTGCTCAACAACTCCCAGCGGGCGACGCGTGCGTTCCTGCTCAGCGCCGAAGAGTTCGAGACGCCGAGCCACCAACTCGCCATGTACGAGGAGACGGACGTGTTCGTCATCGCTCGCGGCGGCGCGAACAACACCGAACACAGCGACGTGCCGCCCGAGACGAACGCCGCGTTCCAGCGGGCGTTTCGACCCGTCCAGGAGGAGCGCCTCTCGAAGCGGTGGTGTCTCACGCAGTACCCGACGCCGGCGCACGCCCAGCTCGCGGGGATGAGCACCGAAGCTTACGAGAACTTCGTCTGGGACGCCGTCTCACTCGACTGGGACGCCCAGCGCGAGCACCAAGAACGCATGGTCGAGATTCTGGACCCGGCAGACGAAGTCCGCATCGTGAGTGGCGACCGAACCGATCTCACGCTGAGTCTCGCTGGCAACTCGACCATCAACGACTTCGGCGAGAAGAACCTCCCCGGCGGCGAGGTGTTCACCGCGCCCGTCAAAGACAGCGTCGAGGGCGAGGTGTACTTCGACCTGCCGTTGTACGTCAACGGTCGTGAAGTGGAGGGAGTCTCCCTGCGATTCGAAGCCGGCAAAGTCGTCCAGCACAGCGCCGAACGCAACGAAGAGATACTGACGGGCGTCCTCGACACGGACGAGGGAGCGCGCTACCTCGGTGAACTCGGCGTCGGGATGAACCGCAACATCGACCGGTTCACCTACAACATGCTGTTCGACGAGAAGATGGGCGATACGGTCCACCTGGCGGTCGGAAACGCCTACCCCGACACCGTCGGCGAGGACAACGAACTCAACGAGAGCGCCGCCCACGTCGACATGATCGTGGACATGTCCGACGAATCGTTCGTCGAAGTCGACGGAGAGGTCGTCCAGCGCAACGGAACGTTCGTCTTCGAGGACGGTTTCGAGGAGTGACGAGTTCCAGCAGTGCGGTTTTTGGTCCAGCTTTTCGAGCGACCGAGCGAGGAAAAGGTGGGACTGGAACGTTCGTCTTCGAGGACGGGGTCAGTCCACCGAATCGTTGCTCGTGGTCGACTCGTATAGTTGCACAGCGTAACCTCTCTGACGTCTCAATGAGGGCCCACCCGGAGGGACGACGAGGGGTGGCTTACTCTATAATGTCCAAATCGAACTGCTGGTTTTCGATGACCGCGTTGAGGACGACGCTCGTGTTCGACTCGCGGATGTCGGCGTCGGTCAGCAGTGCCTTGATCTGTCGGTTCATTCCGTCGGTGTCTTTGAACTTACCAATGGCGATGACGTCGTAGTCGCCCGTGACTTCGTAGACGCTAATCATCTGTTTCTGGTCTTTCAGCCGGTCGGTGATTTCGGGGAGCGAACTCCCCTCGACCTTGAGCTGGATGACCGCGGTCACGTCGTAGCCGAGAGCGTCGTAGTTGACACGCGGAGTGTACCCTTCTATGACGCCCTCTGACTCGAGGTCGCGGAGGTGGTTCGAGACGGTGGTGACCGACACGTCGAGCTCCTCGGCGAGACTTCGGAGACTCGCCCGACCGTCGCCAAGTAGTGCGTTGATAAGTTTCGCGTCGAGGTTTTCGTACGTCATTACACTCCACCACACAACGGGGGCATTAGAATTTTACGAATATCCAATTCTTCGAGAGAGGAGGGGGATTTGCACTAAGCGATAACGTCTTTATACTGGGTGTATTCGCATACTGTGTCCAGAACATGACGGACGAAAACACAGCGCCAGACGGGGGGTTGAGCGTGGAAGCTCAGGCCGTCGTGGACGAGATTGAAGAGAAGGATGTAGACTTCCTGCGGTTGCAGTTCACCGACATCCTCGGAACGGTAAAGAACGTCGCGGTTCCGGCCACGCAGGCCGAAAAGGCGTTCACCGAAGGCATCTACTTCGACGGGTCCAGCATCGAGGGATTCGTCCGCATTCAAGAGTCCGACATGTGTCTCAAGCCCGACGCGTCGACGTTCGCTATCCTCCCGTGGCGTGACGGGACTTCGGCACGCCTCATCTGCGACGTGATCAACACCTCGACGGGCGAA
>JBNJGG010000059.1:0-15032 GCA_051747545.1 Halobacteriota archaeon
GGGCCGCGTCGCCCACGTCGTGCTCGACCGCGAACACCGGTTGAACACCATCAGTCGCGAGATGCTCGACGAGTTGAACGCCGCCATCGACCGTCTCGACGCGGACCCCGAGACGCGGGCGATTCTCCTCACGGGCGCGGGCGAACGGGCCTTCTCGGCGGGTGCAGACGTCAACAGCCAGATCTCTGGTGGATTCGACCCCGTCGACGCCGTCGAACTCATGCGAACGGGTCAGCAGACGTTCGGGAAACTCGAATCGTGCGACACGCCGGTCGTCGCCGGCATCGACGGCTACTGTCTCGGCGGCGGCATGGAACTCGCGATGGCGGCCGACCTCCGCGTCGCCAGCGCGCGCTCGGAACTCGGCCAACCCGAGCACAACCTCGGACTCATGCCGGGGTGGGGCGGGACCCAGCGCCTCCAGCGCATCGTCGGCATGGGCCGCGCCAAGGAGATAATCTTCACCGCCGAGCGCTACGACGCCGAGACGATGGAGCGCTACGGGTTCCTCACCGAAGTGACCGAGAACGACGCCCTGCTGGACCGGGCGATGGAACTGGCGACCGACCTCGCGAACGGGCCGCCAATCGCACAAAAGTACACGAAGCGCGCGATGCTCGAAGGGTGGGAAAGCGTCGACGCTGGACTCGAAATCGAGGCGCAGTCGTTCGGCCTGCTCGCGACCACCGACGACCTCATGGAGGGCGTCACTGCGTTCATGAGCGACCGGGACCCCGAGTTCGAAGGGAAGTAAGGCTCCCGAGTTGGTCTCAGTGGTCGTCTGACCCGTCGTCAGCCCGTTCCACACTGGCCGTCAGGAACGGGTCGAGTGCGTCGAGAATCGGGTCGACCGCTTCGTCTTTCCCAACCGAGATGACGAGCCCCTCGTCTTCGACGTACACTCTGAGGAGCGTGAACTCGTCGAGACCCGTCACGATGTACTTCACGCGATTGGCGACCGGAAAGAGCTGATTGGTCACGAGATTCATCTCGGTGAAGTCGATGTGGACGTAGGTGTGAATCATCTCGAAGTGATTTCGCATCGCCACTTCGGTCGGATACCGGTCGAGCGTCTCGTCGTCGACGTAGAGCGGGTTGAACTGTCTCCGGTCGTACTCTATCAGGGAGTGCAGTGGGCCAACCAGTACGTCTTCGACCGCCTCGCGAGCACCGTCCGCGTCGAAGCCGACGATTTCGGAGGGGTTCCTGAGAGCCATGCGCTGAGCGACTGTTCGGAGTAGCTTAAACGTATTTTTCCCAGACAGTTCTTGGTACAACAACTGTCTGGGTCGGTTGTCGAAAACCGTCCTGACGTTCGAGTGCGACGTGGGGGATATTCGCACGGTGGGCCGCGATTGGACGGATTTATTAACAAGTAGTACCTCGAGTCGGATGCACGGGTCAGATGGCCCGACGGACGCTCGGTTGGTGTAGTCCGGCCAATCATCTTGGCCTTTCGAGCCGAGGACAGGGGTTCAAATCCCCTACCGAGCATTCTGCGAGGAACAACGTGACGAGCAGAAGCGCAGCGTCGGGGATTTGAATCTTCGAACGCGCGGACCACCCGAATGTCAAAGAGCGACTGTACATTACCTCGTCTACTTGTCATCTTGCGTGGTGAGTTCTCTCATGGACATCGACCGACGTGACCTGCTCTGGCTTTCGGGTGCGCTTCTCTCGGGGGGCAGCCTCTCGGGGTGTTTGCGTTCCGCACCGACCGCAGGCGTTCCCGCTTCGACACCCGCCCCAGCCGCGTCTACGCTCGAACGGGAACCCGACCCGGGGGTTTCGACCGAACGACTCGACGAGCTGGTACGGGGGAATACGGACTTCGCGTTCGACCTCCTGACCGTTCTCACCGAGGACGCCCCGACCGAGAACGCCTTCTTCTCGCCGTACAGCATCTCGATAGCGATGGCGATGGTGTGGGCGGGTACACAGGGGACGACGGGGAGCCAAATCGCCGACACCCTGCAATTCCCACTCGACAGGGCGGCGGCCCACTCGGGGTTCAACCAGCTCGACCAGACGCTCGCCGAACGGGCCGAGGAGGCCGCAGCGGACGGTGAGCACGAACTCACCGTCGCCAACGCGCTGTGGGGCCAGGAGGACTACCCGTTTCTGGAGTCGTATCTCGACACGCTCGCGGTCAACTACGGAGCGGGAGTGAATCTCGTCGACTTCGCCAGTGACCCGAGGTGGCACGGACCACCATCAACGACTGGGTCGCGACCGAGACGAACGAGAAGATACCGGACCTCCTGCCGAAGTCGTTGATCACCGACGCCACTCGGTTCGTCCTCACCAACGCGATCTACTTCTACGCAAACTGGGCCGAGCAGTTCGACGAGGCGAACACGGAGGACCGGGAATTCACGGCACTCGATGGAGCGGGACAGTCGGTTCCGATGATGCGCCAGAGCGAGGAGTTCCCCTACGCCGCCGTCGACGGCCACCAGCTAGTCGAACTGCCGTACGTCGGCAAGAAGACCAGTATGGTCGTTCTCCTCCCACCAGACGGTGCGTTCGAACGCGTCGAGGGAGACCTGAACGCGAGTCGTCTCGGGGAACTGCTGGACCACCTCGACGTGCGGGATGGCTCGATCACCCTCCCGAAGTTCACGTTCCGCTCGTCGCTGAGTCTCAAGAATGCGCTCTCGCAACTCGGAATGTCGAACGCGTTCGAGCCTACAGCAGATTTCGGCGCGATGGTCGACCGGGCACAGACGAGCGAACCGCTCTGGCTGTTCGATGTCGTCCACGAGGGCTACGTCGCCGTCGACGAGAAAGGGACGGAAGCGGTGGCGGCCACCGGTGCCGTGGGCGGTGCGAGCAGCGCCGGGCCGCCGCCGTTCGAGATGGTCGTCGACAGGCCGTTCCTGTTCCTCATCCGCGACCGCGAAACCGGGACGGTGCTGTTTCTCGGGCGCGTCGTCGATGCCGAGGCCGCTCAGTCGAGTCGGTGAGTTGTCGACAGCAGCGTCCCCGGCGGCGGGGGGGGGCAGAAATAGCTCGTTCGCGTGACGTTCACGTCTCGTCGACAGTCCGGCAATCGTACTGCTTTATGCTGTTTCCCGTCCAACAGAAGTTGTCGAGTGGGCCTTCCGCTCGGGAGCGTACACGTGACTACGTCCGTAAAGCAACAGCGTCGCCCGCTGAGGACTGGTGAGACGCCTCTCTCGCAGGATACGATTTTCTCGATACTCTCGAACGAACGACGCCGACTCGTCATCCACTATCTCAAACGCCACCGCGAATCGGTTCGATTGCGAGACCTGTCCACACAGGTCGCCGCCTGGGAGAACGGCGTCGACGTCGCCGAATTGACCTACAAGCAACGAAAGCGGGTCTACACGTCCCTGCACCAGACGCACCTGCCGAAACTCTACGCCGCCGGCATCGTCGACTACGACCGAGACCGTGGAACGGTTCGTCTCACAGACCGCGCCGCCGACCTCGACCTCTACCTCGAAGTCGTCTCGGCAGAAAACGTCGCTTGGAGCGACTATTACCTGGGGCTGTCCGCTGTCGCCGCGATTCTCGTCATCACCGCGTGGGTGGGCGTCTATCCGTTCTCGCTCCTGGACGACCTCACCTACGCACTGTTCATCACCCTCGCACTGGCGATCTCCGCGGCCCTCCACACCCTGCACACTCGACGCAAGCGCCTCGGAAACGACGGGGTGCCGCTGGACGGAACCACCTCGCCCGCGGGTGGACCACTGCGAGACGAGCGCCGCTGAGTGTCCATCGCGAGACGGTAGTCGCCGACGGCGTACTGGGCGACGATAGTCGCTGGTCGTCGCTGGGACGGCCATCGCCAGGTTCGTGTGCGAAGCTTGCCGACCGCACCCGATGTGTTAATGTGAGACGCTCCTCACAACTGCCCATGGAGCGGCACCGAACCGTCCTCGCGGTCATCACCGCCGCCGCGGCGGTGGCGACGACGGGCAGTCTCTACTTCAGTCTGGGTCTCGGACTCGTCCCCTGTGAACTCTGCTGGTATCAACGGATTCTGATGTATCCGCTCGTCGTCGTTCTCGGGATTGCGACGCTCGAGTCCCGCACAGGGGTGTGGAGAACCGGACTCCTTCTTTCGGTCCCCGGTGCCGCAATCGCGGCCTACCACACGTACATTCAATTGGTTCCGACCGTCGGTGGAAGCTGCTCGGTCGGCGGGGGCTGTTCGGCCATCCTCTATCCGATGCTCGGCGGTCTCTTGACAATCCCACGTCTCTCGCTCGTCGGGTTTCTCGTCATCTCGGTCGGGTTGCTCTTCGTCGCTCGGGCAGATCGCTCGGTCGGCAGATGACCGAGCGCGGATGGCCATCCGCGCTACTCGCTCGACGCGGTTTCCCGTGGGCGTTCAGTTTCGAATACGGTGAACGAGCGAGCTTCGACTGGTGATAATCCGGTACCCCGACGTGAGTGCGATGACGCCGAGAAACAGGCCGCCGATGAGGCCGCCGTCAACTCCTGTGAGCACGGGCACGCCGAGCCACTTCGCTACGAGTGTGAGCAAGCCGAGGAGGCTGACGCCGAGGTAGAACTCCCCCCACGTGATGCCGTACTTCGGGACGACTTCCAGGTAGACTGCCACCTCTGGGGCGTGTTTGGCTAGCGACACCTCCTTGGCGCTGGAGTCGTAGCTGATGATGCCGAGGCTATCGAGTTTCGGGAGATGCGTCTGGTGGAGTGAGACGTAGACGCTCTGGCGCACGTTCCGGGGAGCGGGCGTCTCGCCCGATTCGACGCTGGCGATGTACTCTGCGAGGTTCCGAACGCTCTCTTTGCCGTCGCGGGTCCAGAGTTGCTCGATGACCAACCGTCTCCGGGTGTTTCGAAGGACGTCGTGAATTTCCGTCTGTGACAGCGTTCCGTCGCCTTCGACGTGTCCCCCCGCGGTACTCATTGTTGATGATTGCTCACTCGAACGCAAAGAAGCTATGCGGCCCCCGACCGACGAGGGGTCGCACCAGCGGTGGCGTCGGGTCGCTCACGGGACTCACGCCAGCCAGTCTTCGGGCTTGGTGTCGTAGTCGACGTCGCTCGCGGCGATGAGTTCGGTCAACTCGTCGTCGAGTTCGTGACGTTCGAATCGCTCGCCGTCGTATCGGATGCGCGCGCCGACCTCCTGTGGCGTCGGCTCTCGATTTCGACGTCGAGACACCTCCACGTCGTGCTCGTCGAACTCCTTGAGAATCGTCATGAGGTTCACCGGCCTGCCCCACAGGTCGTAGACGCGTTCGAGGACGCCCTTCGCCTGTTCGATGTCGAGCATGATGCCGTTGTACTGGTGACCCAGGAGCAACTCGTTTCGGTTCGCCCAGTTGCCGTCGTACACCGCGACGGTGGGCTTCCCGAAGTTGGTGAACTGCAGGAGGAGTTTCTTCTTCACGTCTTCGTAATCGGTGCTGCTCACCCGGAAGTCGCCGGTTGCGTGCGAGAACTCGTACGTGAAGTAGTTGTTGTCGACGACGAACTCCTGGGTGAGGAAGGCGTCGACGAACGTCACGTCGTTGTGACTCTCTCGAATCTCGCGCATGCGGTCCCATCCCGTCGCGTAGTCGACCTCCGAGAGCGCCTCCTCGACGGAGTCGTACCGCTGGTCGTCGAACATGTAGCGGGCGAGCTGTTCAAGTTCCGACCGGCGAATCCGCGAGAGGAAGCCGCGGTTCTGCGGCTTGACCAGCGAGAAGTGTCGCTCGGCGAGTC
Source organism: Halobacteriota archaeon (assembly GCA_051747545.1). GTDB lineage: Archaea > Halobacteriota > Halobacteria > Halobacteriales > Haloferacaceae > JBNJGG01. Next base: position 5,716 of record JBNJGG010000059.1, read on the forward strand.
CCTCGTAGGTCAGCACCTTCCACGGGTACTGGTCGACATCGACGGCGGGCGTTTCCGATTCGGCGTCGTCGGACAGTGCGGCGTTCAGCGACTCGTGGTCGATTCTGGGGTCGTCTGGCCCGAGTTTACCCAGTGCCTCCAGCGTGTCCGGTCGAACGCTGTCGATTCTCGGGTCAGGGGTGAGCAGTTCCTGTATCCGTTTGAAGTCGACCACGTCGTGGAAGTTTCGCCACGTGATTCCGCGAACCCGGAGCAGTTTCTCGGCCACCTCTCGGCGGTTCGTCGTGTTCTCGACGTACTCCCACAGCTCCTTGCCGAGTTTGTACGGGTTCAACCCCGGCGAACCGAGGACGCGCGACTGGTGGTCGGCGTAGGTGACGAACTCGTCGGTCCCGGCGAATCGCTCTTCGCCCATCATGAGCGACTCCCAGTAGGCCGCCCAGCCCTCGTTCATTATCTTGGTCATCTTCTGGGGGGCGAAGTAGTACGACTCGGTGCGCAGCATGTCGAGGACGTCCTTCTGCCACGGCTCCATCTCGACGGCTTTGCCCGCCTCCTCGTCGTAGCGCTTGCCATGCTCGCGCAGGTACGCCAGCACGTCCTTTCGCGGTTCGTCCAGCTTCGCCGCGGCCTGCTCTTCGGCCGCGAGTTTGTCGAGCCACTCCTCGTCGAAGACGTGGTGACGAACGTCCTCGGAGATGTTCAACTGGCCGAGCCGCTCTCGAAGGTCTTCGGGCGTCTCCCGCTCGCGCTCCTGACCGGCGTTGGCGAAGGTCCGGTGCTGGTCGATGGTGTCCTCCAGACAGAGGACCGCGTCGATGAAGCGTTCGACCTGCTCTCGGTCGATGTCGGGGTCGTCGACGTAGGTGGCGATGGCCGAGGAGTGCCGTTCGAGCATCGCCGCCGCGTCAAGCTTCTCGCCGAACAGTTTGAACCAGCTGTTGTTGGCGAAGAAGTCGGCGTGCGCTTCGACGTGGGTGATGACGGCCTTCTGGTCGGCCAGCGCGTTCGACTCCTGTAGAAAGGCGTTCGACGGGTCGTCGTTGTTGACGATTTCGAACGCCTTCCCCATGCCGAACTGGTCCTGCTTGCGCTGGCGGTCGTACGTCATGCCCCATCGCCAGTGTGGATACCGGGACTGGAAGCCGCCGTAGGCGATGAGTTCGTTCATCTCGTCGTAGTCGACGATCCAGTAGTTGACCGGGTACGGTGTCAGACCGAGTTTTCTGGCCAGGTTGCCGGCTTCCCGGACTGGTTCGGCGAGTTTGCTCGCCTCCTTCTGGGCGTCGATTCTCTCGTTTTTCATTCGTTTGCCTCCGTGCTCAGAATCTCGTAGATGGCGTCGACGACGTCTTCCGGACTGGAGACGTACGCCACGGCGACGTTGTCACGGTCGCCGAGCGAGCGCTCGACTTCCTCGGCGTGGGTCGCGTTGATTGCGGTCCCGCCGGGTTGCGTCTCGACGTACGCGTGGAGGTTCGCCGGTATCTCCTCCATCAGCGGGATGACGTTCTCGGTCGTGTCGTTCGAGGAGTTCTCGCTGTCGCCGGCGGCGAAGACGTACCGGTTCCACTCGCTCCAGGGATACTGTTCGAGGAGTTCGGCCGCGAGTTCGTACGCCGAGGAGATCTTCGTTCCGCCGCCCGAGCGGATTCCGAAGAACTCCTCGCGTTCGACCTGCCACGCCTCCGCGTCGTGGGCGATGTAGACGAACTCCGCGTGGTCGTACTTGCCCGTGAGGTACCAGTCCAGCGGGGTGAACGTCCGTTCGACGAGTTCGCGCTTCTTTTCCCGCATCGACCCAGACACGTCGCGGATGTTGACGACGACGACGTTCTTCTCCTTGCGCTCGATGACTTCGGGGTGGCGGAATCGCTCGTCTTCGCGTCGGAACGGGACGTTCCTGAGTCCGTCGCGGCGTATCCGCTGGATGGTCGTCGTCCGCTCGACGTGCTCGTCCATCTCCTCGAAACTCGCCCACGTGCCGCGCTCGTCGTCCGGGATGTCGTCCCACGCGTCCTCTATCCACGCCAGCGATACGAGGATGTGCTCCTCGCGGGCCCACCGGAACACGTCCTCGGTCGTGACGCCGTCGACTTTCATCGCTTCGCGGACGTACTCCTCGTCGAAATCCATCGCCAGCTTTCGCTTCAATCCGGCTTTGAACAGGCGCTCGAAGTCGAGGGTGCTGTTCGGTCCCGCGCGAGCGAACTCGGTGAAGTCGCCTTCGACCTCTTCGATGACTTCCTTCCCTTTGGGTTCGAGGTCCAGTCCGAGTTCCTCGTCGAGTTCCTGTGCGAACTCTTCGGGGTCCATCTCGTAGTACTCGTGGTCGGCACCCTCCTCGCCCGCTTCGCCGTCCCCATCTCCCGGCTGGGGCGGTCCCACGGGCTGGCCGGGTTCGGGGGTCCCGCCCTGACCCTGCCCGACGCCGCCCCGGTCGCGGATGTCGTAGGCGAACTCCGGGAGGTCGACGACTTTGATGGGGATTCGGATACTATTCGGACCAGAGCCACCGAGGTCACCGTAGCGGATGAACTCCTTGAGGTCTTCGCGGCGTTCCTCGCCGACTTCACGGAACCGCTCGAGATCGTCTCTCAGTCCCATCTGTAGCTCACCTCCTTCATGACCGCGCGGCTCGTGAGTTCCGCAGACGCCGCCGTGTACCCCTGCTCTTGCATCCGTTCGATGGTCTGTCGTTTGATGCGCGCCGTCTCGGTGTTCTCCGGCGGGTTGTCCCACTGGTCGGGGACGAGGTCCTCGAACAGGCGTTTCACGTCGGTCCAGTCGTGTGTCTCCAGTACCGCACGGATGACGGGTATCTGAGAGAGGTCGACGTCACCGACCTCGAATCCCTCGTCGCGGTTCTCCCACGCGTAGCGGTTCAGGGCCGTGATGACCTTCGTCCGTCGGAACGACTTCACCGCCTCCGCCGGTTCGTCCCCGTCGTAGGCCTCCGGCGGGAAGCGTCCGAGGTGTTCCGTCTCGAAGATTTTCATCAGCAACGGGTCCGCCTCGACGTCGCCGTGTTCGGTTTCCAGCGTCTCCCCTGAGTCCCACGCGTAGACGTGTTCGACGTACTCTTCGACCGTCTCCCGTTCGACGCCTTTCTCCGCCAGCAGCGCGTCGAGTACGTCGGCTTCCTGTCGCTCGAAGATGTACGACTTCGCGGGAGCGAGTCGGTTCTCGTACTCTGCGCTCTCACCGCGCGAGAACACCGGTGCGTCGGAGAGTCCGTCTGCCATCGCGTCGAGGACGTCGTCGGGCATCAGCACCGTCTCCACGGGTAACTCCGGGTGGTGGCGGTCGCGCTCTTCGTACAGGAGGTCGGCGATGACGTCGCGGGTGTATGTGATTGGAACGCCGTGGGTGCCGTCGGCGTCGCTGTGGTCGAAGTCGAAATCGCCGATGGTTCGTCGCACGTCGCCGTCCTGCAGGTAGCCGCGGTCGAACAGCAGGGCCTTGTCGACGAGGTCCAGGTCCGACGGTAGCTCGTCCGCGTCGAGACGGGTCACGACGCTGTACAGCGCTGCCGCCTCCACGGTGTGGGGTGCGAGTTCGAGTTCGCGTCGTCGTCCGCGACTGTCGCGCACTTCGATGAACACCGGTTTCCGCATCTCTTCCGCCAACTCCTCGTACTCGTCGGCGTCCCAGACGGGCGTCTCGTTGGTCAACTCCCGCCTGATGAGTTCCGTCTCCAGCGAGAGATTCGTCAGGTAGCGGAACTCGTGTTTGTCCAGCCGACGCTTCAACGCCTTCAACGGGTCTCGACCGTTGCGCTCTGCGAACTTGTCGAGTTCCACGTCGAGGTCGGGGTTCGAGATGATGACCAGTTGCGTATCGATGTCCATCCCGATTCCCTTGTCGAGTTTGACGTGGCCCTCGTCGGGGACGTTCAGCAGCTTCTGCAACAGGTCGGAGTGCTGGGTCGCGTCCTCGACGATGGTCAAGAGGCCGTTCCCCTGCGAGAGCACGCCGTCGTAGCTGAAGGCCTGCGGGTTCTTTCGGCCCCGCGAGTCGAGTTCTCGTAACATCCCGGGCATCCAACTGCCGACGAGGCGCTCTTTGGGCGTCCCGTCGTCCTCGGCGTGGAGGACGCCGACGCCCTTGCCCACGTCGACGACGTAGTTCTTCACGCGCAAGTGCCGCGGGTCGGTCACCGCCGAGAACAGGTCCGCCTTTCCGTTACGGCGGTACTGCTCTTCGAGGAACGTGTACGCCTCGCGGCAGAACGGGTCGAGGTCCTCCTCGACACGGATGGGGATGTGACGGCCCTGGCTGAGGTCTGCGAGCAACGATTTTCTCACGGTCGCCGGGAACACCGACAACGGATGCGTCTGGACCGGACTCTCGTACCAGTCGTCCTCGCGGTCGATTTCGTCGCCGTAGCTCAGCCCCCGGCTGTCGGAGACGTTCGAGATGTTCCACTCGACGGTGTAGCGACGACCGGCGTCGGTCTTCGAGTACTCGCGCAGGCCGTTGATGAGACACCGCTTGAGTTCGGATTTCCCCGTCGCAGTCGGCCCATCGAACCAGATTATCTTCTCTCGCTTGCCGCGGTCGGCGGCGATGGTTCGAAGGTCGTCGACGAAGCCGTTGAGAATCTCGGTGTTGCCGAGGATGGCGTGTTCGCCGTCGTTGGCCGGGTCGTCGAAGAAGCGGTAGCGCTCGCGCTGTTCGCCCTCCTCGACGACGGTTCGAGTCCCCATCGCCTCGATGGCGTCGAGGAGGTACTTCGATGCGTGTGAGGCTATCGAGGGCGACTCGAAGGCGGCCTCGACGTACTCGGCGAAACTCATCGGCTCCTCGTAGGCGCCGCGGAGCTCCTCGTCCGCCGCGCCGATGTAGTCAGTCCGGCGCATCACGTCTCACCATCCGACGAGTGGTTGCTCGGCTCATTCGGCCTCGAGTTCGCTCTTTGCGACCTCCGCACCGGCGAACTCCAGCACCTCGCGGGCACCCTCTCGGGAGTATCCCTGCTCGACGAGCGCGTCGATCCACGCGTTGCGCTCGTCGTCGTCGAGTTCGTTCGCCGACACCAGCGCGGAGAAGTTGATGTTGTGCTTCTTGTCTTCCCAGAGTTTGCGCTCCAGGGCGCGGCGCAGGCGGTCGTTGTCCTGTGGGTTGAAACTCGTCCCCTCGCGGGCGCGGCGAGAGACCCAGTTGGAGACCTCCTGTCGGAAGTCGTCCTTGCGGTCGGAGGGGATGTTGAGTTTCTCCTCGACCGACCGCATGAACTTCTCGTCGGGTTCCTGGTCCCGTCCGGTCAGTTCGTCCTCGATGGTGGCGTCGTCGATGTACGCCATCACGTGGTCCATGTACTTCTCGCCCTGTCGCTGAATCTCGTCGAGGTCGTACGCCAGCGCGTGGCGAACGTCCTCGATGGCGCGCTCTCGGTACTCCTCGCGGACCAGTTCGAGGTAGCGGTGATACCGGTCGATGTTGTCCTCGGGGATGGCTCCGTGATTTTCGAGGTTGGCCTCGAAGTGGTTGAACACCGTCAGGGGGCTGAGGTACCGTCGTCCGCGGTGGGTCGAGTCCATGATCGCCTCGGCGATTTCGTCGCCGATGAACCGCGCGGAGACGCCGTCCATTCCCTCCGCGATGTCGGCCTTCGTCTCGCCGTCCTCGCGGAGTTTCTTCACGTCGATGTCGTCGACCTCGTCGATTTCGCCGTTGTAGGTCTTCGCCTTCTGAAGCAGTGAGATTCTCTCGCCGTCCGGCTCTTCGATTCGCGTCAGCACGCCGAACAACCCGGCCATCTCGAGCGCGTGCGGCTCGATGTGCATGTCTGGGACGTCGGCGTTCCGCAGCATCTTGCGGTAGATTTCGGCCTCCTGCTCGTATTCGAGGACGTACGGGAAGTCGATGCGTTTCGTCCGGTCGTTGAACGCCTCCATCTTCTCGTCGCCCTTCTTGTCCCGGTATTCGGGCATGTTCGTGCGGCCGACGATGACCTGGTCGATGTCGATGCGCGGGTTGTTCTTCGGCTTTATCGTCTGCTCCTGGGAGGCGTGCAGGAAGTCGTAGAGGAACTCCCGCTGGAGTTTCAGCAACTCCTCGCCGCTGAAGAGGCCGCGGTTGGCGTTACAGAACGCCCCCGAGTAGTCGAAGGCTCGCGGGTCGCTCTCGCCGTAGACGGCCAGTTTCGAGTAGTTGATGTCGCCGGTGAGCTCCGTCTCGTCCTGGTTCTTCTTGTCCTTCGGTTCGAACGTCTCGATGCACTGACGCTTGTTCTCGGAGGCGACCAGTCGAATTATCTCGACGTGGGTTTCGAGGACGGCCTGCAGGTCGTCGTCGTAGTGGGCCAGCAGTTTGTCCATGTAGAACTCCGAGGCCGGGTCGAGCGCCTGGTCGTTTCGAATCGTGTACGGAGCGTCGAGGTTCTCGTTGAGTCGAGCGATGACCCGGTCACGCTGCTCCTGAGGGAGCAACACGATCGGGTCCTGATTCATCGGCGACTGAACGGTGTCGTCGGCGGGGTCCTGGTCTCTGATGATGTCCCCGAGGTTGACCCACCGGAACGTGTACATTCGACCCTCGTCACGCTTGGTGTAGTCCTCGAAATAGCGGCGGGCGAGCCAGTCGAAGTGAGACTTCCCCGATCCGACGGGGCCGAGCAAGAGTTTGATGCGTTTTTCGGGGCCCAGACCGCGGGCCCCGCTTTTCACCTTGTTGACGAACTCGTGGATGGATTCGTGGACCTCTCGGCCGTAGAAGACGTTCTCCCCTTCGTGGAGCGGGTCTTCGGAGGCCATGAGGTACTCGACTACGCCGGCATCTTCGTCGTACTCCGTGCCGTAGTAGTCGAACATGTCGGCGACGCGTTGGTGGGCGTTACGGGCGATTCGGGGGTCTTCGTGCACCTCGCTCAGGTACCAGTCGAAGCTCTTGGCTTCACGGAGGTCCGCAGGGACCGAATCCTGGTAGTGCTGACTGAGGTCTTCGAGTGTTTCGATGTCACCGTTCATTGTATCACTGACGGAGTCTCGTCGGTGAGCGTCGGGTACCCGTCCGTGGTCTGGCCGGGGGGCCGTCGGCCGGCGTTCGTCTGCATAGCAGGCCTTTTCTGATATCTACGCGTCCGGGGAACGCACGCGCCGCTGTCGGTGTGTGGACCGACAGCGTCGCACCGACCGCTACGGGCGGTGGGCGTGGGAATTCCAGCGGGGCAGTTCGTGCAGGGGTGTGACATGGATTTTAATGACACTCCGCCGCGCGCGACAGACATCAGCGACTGTAACTACAGAACGTCTAACGTTCGGGAAACGTTGCACGGAGGGGGGGCCGATCGCTCGGGCCTATCTGGCCGAGACTATTTAGAGTGAGAGTGATACGCAAATATAAGCCTTTCCCCAATATCGAGTAATATCACGATTCTGTGACACCTAGAATGCATAGACGGAGCCACGATGCGGGATATTCACCTCATCTCTGCGAAAAGGGGGGTTTATGAACTGGCGCTTTCGAGGTGGCGTCAAATCGGGGCACGAGGGCGAGATAGTGGCCGAATACACACTGCCGGATAGTGGCCGAATACACACTGCCGAGTACTGAACGCGAAGGCAGTCACTACTCCTCACCGTCGCCGATAGCGGGACTGCTTAAAACCTCGCCGCGCTAGGGTCGCTCATGGGATTCGACTCCGTACCGACAGGGTGGACGGTCTGGAACGACGAACCCGGGGGACGGGCGATTCTCGTCTACCGCCCCGACGTGTTCGATACGTCGGACTACCCCGCCCCGTGCTTGCCGACGATTTACGTTACGAATCGGTCACAACGCCGCCGACCCGGTGCCGCCCACGTCGAGACGAGCACGTGGTCGGTCAGGCTCTTTTTAGAACCCGACGTGGAGGCACCCACCGAGACGTTCGACGCTCGAATCGCCGCCATCGACGGAGCGACCGAACTCGCACGACGCTTCAGCGCGGGTGAGTACGACTACCGGTCGCTCTATCACCATCCCCGCGAGGCGTACCTCGACAGACTCGACGAACTCACCGGACGTGGTTCGTGACCATCCCACTCGACTCATCCACCGTTTCGGTCGTCGTCTCCGGACGAGTCACCGTTTCAGTCGTCGTCTCCGGACGAGTCACCGTTTCAGTCGTCGTCCCCCGACGGGTTGTGGACGGCCGCCGGGGTGCTTAACCCACCACGGGACGAACACCGAGACATGGCTAAGGTCACGCTCGTCGGTTCTCGCCTCGCCGACGTCGGCCGCGAATTCGTCTACCAGGGGGAGTCGACGCTGTGCGAAGGCTGTCCCTATCGAAACCAGTGTCTCAACCTCACCGTCGGAACGCGCTATCAGATTACCGGCGTCCGCGAGAACGCCCAGACCTTGGAGTGTGCCGTTCACGACGCTGGCGTCCGTGCCGTCGAAGTCGAACCCGCGGCCATTCCTGCCAACGTCGCTTCCAAAGTCGCCTTCGGTGGCAACAAGGTGACGCTTCCGGGTCCGTGCCCTCACACCGACTGTCCGAGCCACTCGTACTGCGTCCCCGAAGGTGCGGACTTCGAGACGGAGTACCGCATTCAGAAGGTCCTGGGCGAACCACCCCACGACGTCTGTTACCTGGACCGCGACCTGACGCTCGTCGAGTTCGCTCCTCCCGAGAAGTGAGCCCGCTCCGACTGCTGGACGCGCCGAACTCGACCCGAGCAGTGACCGGGAAGTGAGTTTGTCGACCCGTCCCTAGCCGAGTTCTCCGCGCGACTCGGCCGCGTAGCCGAACTGCGACTGGTAGCCGTACGGCGAGAGCAACACGGGGTAGAACGCCTGCTCGGCCACGAGCGGTTCACCGTCGGCGGCCGCGAATCTCTCGCCCTCCTCGACGCGATGGAAGTTCTCTGCGAACACCTCGTACGTCTCCGCGGGTGGTTTGGGTATCCGGTCGAGCAGCCGGAACACCGAGACGGGGTCTCGCTCCGATCCGAGGAGGTGTTCGTCGGCCTCCGAATCGGCGAGTGACCCAGTCGCCGCCAGAAACGACCACGCGAGTCTCGTCGCGTTCGTCGCCGCCGCGTCGCTCCCCTGCAGACCGCACTCGACCTCGAGGGTGTGTGGATGCTCGATGAGACGACCGTCGGTGAACAGGTCCGTTTCGACGACGATGTCGACCGGAAGCCGCGGGCACAGCGACGCCGCCACGGCGTCGAGCGAATCGACGACCGCGAACGGGTCGGCGTACGACTGCGTCGAGTGCAACGCGAGGGTGGTACACCCGCGAAGTTCGCGGGCGAGGTGGTGTGCGAGGCGCTCTTCGTGGGTCCCGCCGTTCGGGTCGCCCGGGAAGATTCGATTGAGGTCCG
>JBNJGG010000060.1:0-13776 GCA_051747545.1 Halobacteriota archaeon
CCCTACTGTACGGCGGTACTCACACGCGGACTTGCTCGGGGCGGCCCGGCGCGTCGTCGGCGACGAGGGGCTCACCGACGAGGCGACGGTGGCGCTGCGCGCACCGCTGTCGCATCCCGGCACTGTCGTCGCCGGCGTCGTCGCCCCGCTTCTGGCGGGCGGGACGATTCTGCTCTCGGACGGTGACGAAACGGGCGACGTCGCGGTGGCGACCGAGTCCCCGCCGGAAGCGCAGTGGATTTCCGCCGTCGACGCGGCACCATCCCGCTAACAAGGAGGTACGCTGTTTATCGGTTCAGGACGACGTCTACCGGCTCAGGACGCCGATTCTATCTTCTCCAGCGCCTCGGGGTTCTCGATGCTCGACATGTCGCCGAGGTCCTCGCCGGTGTAGACCGACGCGATTGCTCGCCGGATGATCTTCCCGCTCTGGGTCTTCGGGAACTCCTCGACGAACAGGAGTTCGCGCGGGCGGAACGGTTTGCCGACCTCTTCGCCGACGTGTTCTCGGAGTTTGGCTCTGAGGTCGTCGCTCTCGTCGACGCCGGGTTCGAGGACGACGTACGCGACGACGGCGGTTCCAGTCGTCTCGTCGGGGACGCCCACGGCGGCGGCCTGATTGACCGCGTCGTGTTCGATGAGTGCACCTTCGATTTCTGCGGGACCCACCTTGCGCCCGGCGACGTTGAGCGCGTCGTCGGCCCGGCCGTGGAGGAACCAGACGCCGTCTTCGTCCTTCTGTGCCCAGTCGCCGTGGTCCCAGAGGTCATCCCACGTCGACCAGTACTCGTCGAGGTAGCGCTCGTCACCCTCCCACAGTGACTTCGTCATCGACGGACAGGAGTCCCGCGCGACGAGGTAGCCCTGCTCGTTGGTGTCGGCGATGGAGGTGCCCTCGCTGTCGACGATGTCGATGTCCATGCCGAGGCCGGGGCCGCCGAGACTGCAGGGCTTCAGCGACTGAATCGGCATCGGCTGGAGGAAGCACCCACAAATTTCCGTCCCACGGCTCACCGGTCGAACCCAGCAGGCGAAGCGTCGACAGGTCGTGACCCTCCAGCCACTCGTCGCCGTGCTTCCGGAGCGCTCGGATGGCGGTCGGGCTAATTCCGAACATCGTGAGGCCGTGACGGTCGATCATCTCCCAGAAGCGATCCGGGTTGGGATAGTCGGGCGCGCCCTCGTACATGAAGATAGTGCCCCCGAAGGTGTGGTTCCCGATGAGCATCCACGGACCCATCATCCACCCGATGTCCGAGACCCAGAAGAAGCGGTCGGAGTCCTTGTGGTCGAACGCGAAGTAAATCTCCTTGGCCGTCTGCATCAGCACCCCGGCGTGGGTGTGGACGATTCCCTTCGGCTTGCCCGTCGTCCCCGACGAGTACAGCAGCATCGACTCCTGACCGGAGGGGAGCGATTTAGTCTCGTAGTCGTCCGATTGGGTCTCGACGGCGTCGTCCCACCACTCGTCGCGTTCGCCCATCTCGACGTCCGCGCCCAGACGGTCGTAGACGATGGTGTGTTCGACGTGGCCAACCTCGTCGATGGCCTCGTCGGCCGTCTCCTTGAGGGTGATCTCGCTGTCGCGGCGGTAGAAGCCGTCGCCCGTAAAGAGCACCGAACACTCGGGGTCGTCGATGCGGGTCGCAACGGCGTCGACGCCGAATCCCGAGAAGATGGGGACCGCGATCGCTCCGACCTTGAAACAGCCGTAGAGGATGCTGATGACCTCCGGGACCATCGGCATGTACAGGCCGACGGTGTCGCCGGTTTCGACGCCCCGTTCTTCGAGGGCGTTGGCGACTTTGTTCGACTGCCGGTGGAGTTCGTGGAACGTCACTTCGCGGACGTCTCCGGGTTCGCCCTCCCAGATGCAGGCGACGGTGTTTCTGGTCGGACTGTCCGGGGCCGCGTGTCTGTCGAGGACGTTGTGCGCGACGTTGATTTCGCCGCCCGGGTACCAGTCCGAAAACTGCGGCCCACGAGCGTCGTCGCGGACCTGGTCGTACGGTTCGTAGAACTCGACGCCGAGGTAGTCGACGAGTTCGTCCCAGAACCAGTCGACGTCGCCGGTGGTGCGCTCGATGAGTTCGTCGTAGTCTTCGATACCGTGCTTCTGCATGAACTCGTACACGTTCGTCGATTCGACGAACTCACGGTCTGGTTCGTGGACGAATTGAGTCGTCGACGGCGGGTTGTCCATGGTTGATGGACATTTCCCGGACGATAAATAACTAGGCCGCGGCGGTAAATTAGGCGCGTATTCGGTGTCATCGAGTGACAGGTTTCGGTCGGCCTCGCGATTGGCAGTTGACTCTATCTCGCGGTCTCCCGGAAAATCCTTTTTGGGTCGGAGTGTGTACGCCCTAATATGTACGTCCGGGACGCGAAAAATCGAGACGAGGTCTGGTTGCTCGACCACATCGAGCGGATGGGGCTAGACGACGTTGCATTCCGGTCCCGGGACTACGTCATCGCGGTCGACGAGAAGACCAACGAGCGCGCCGGATTCGGTCGCATCCGCATCCACAAAGGTGACGCCGATGGCGCGAGCGTCAGCGGTCGAAGCCCACGGAGCGAAGCGGACCTCTGTGAACTCACGGGCATCGGCGTCCTCGATGCGTGGCGCGGACAGGGCGTGGGCGCGCACGTCGTCGAACGACTGGTCGAGAAGGCCACAGACGACGACTTCGACGTGGTGTACTCGCTGACCGACACCGTCGAGTACCTCACGCAGTTCGGCTTCGAACCGGTCGACACGAGTACGCTTCCTCCGCGAATGAAGGCACGACTCGAAGACAAGCGCGAGACGGCGAGCGACGACGTGGTCGGGATGCGACTCGACGTGGACGACTTCGTCATGCCACCCAGCCTCCGCGAGGCGTTCAAGCACGCAACGCCCGGCGACACCGAACCCGAAGAGCCACGAGAGTCGCCCGAAGACTTCGGCATCGACCCCGAGACGGCGACGTACAAGTACGACACTGGGCGACGGAAGTGACTCCGATACCGTCGTTCCGAGGGCCGTCGAGTCGTCGGTGATGTGCGGTCGGGCCTCGTTTGTCCTAGCCCGGGATGGGACACTAGTTGCGTCCCGAGATGCGCCACTGATTGACTCCCGGAGTGAACACCCCCCTCACTTCTGGGATTGCCCCCTCGATTCTGGGATGGATCTGGGTCGTAAATTGGGGTCGTAGTCGCTTCGCGAACCGCCGTAGAATCGTGATTGCGCGCCCAGATTACTCGCCGAGCGTGAACGTCTCGTCGCCCTCGAGCACGTGGACCGCGGCGTCGCTGCCGGCAGCTTTGACCTCGCGGACGAAGTCCTCGGGGTCCTGTTCGATGGGCGGGAACGTGTCGTAGTGCATCGGGAACGCGTGGTCGACGCCGAGCCAATCGACTGCGACGGCGGCCTGCCACGGGCCCATGGTGAAGTGGTCGCCGATGGGGACTGCCGCGGCGTCCGGTTCGAGGTACGGGCCGATGACCTCGCGCATCTCCGTCATGAGTCCCGTGTCGCCGGCGTGATAGAACGTGTTGGCCTCCTCGTCGGCGACGCCGGTGGGTCTCGCGTCGCTGATGGCGAATCCCGCGGGCATGCCGGCGCTGGTTCCGTAGTCGGTCTCGATGCCGTTCGAGTGGTCGGCGCGGTGCATCGTCACGAATGCGTCGCCGCACTCGACGGTGCCGCCGAGGTTCATCCCCATACCGCCGACGGCGTCTTCGAAGCCGAAGTTGTCCTGTGCGTAGCCGACGAGTTCCGGCGTCGCAACCAGCGTCGCGTCGCTGAACGCACCGGCGTCTGCGACGTGGTCGGCGTGACCGTGGGTGAGCAGGACGTAGTCGGGTTCGGGCACGTCGTCCGGGTCCAGTGACGTGTGCGGATTATCGAAGAACGGGTCCATGAGCAGGGTGGTATCTCCGACCGTAACGTGCCACGTCGAGTGACCGTGCCAGGTGAGTTCCATGGTCACGAGTAAGATACACCAGTCGACACTAAAAATGTGGCTGCACGGATACGTGTCGTGACCGAACTTTCGGCGGTTCGACCCGTCGCTCGCGTCACGAGCGTCCGGTTGCCACCGACTCGGACGCAAAGAATGCCGACTAGCATAAGGGTAAACCGCGGCACCCACACGAAGTTCCTATGCACCACGTCCGATTCCGCGACCCCGCCGGTGCGGTACGCCGGGGGCAGTGGCACGACGACGAAATCACGTTCGCCTCGGCGCGCTACGACCCCGACGAAGTCGACATCTTGCCGCCGACTGAACCGTCGAAGATAGTCTGTATCGGCCGCAACTACGCCGAGCACGCCGACGAGAAAGGAAACGAGGTGCCTGACCGACCGATGCTCTTTTTGAAACCGCCGAGCGCGCTCGCCGGTCACCGCGACACGGTGACGCTGCCGAGCGGCAAAGAGCTCATCGAGTGGGAGGCTGAACTCGCCGTCGTCATCGGCCGACAGTGCCGAGACGTCGCCGCAGAAGACGCGATGGACGTGGTCGAGGGATACACCTGTCTCAACGACATCTCGAACCGCGACGATCAGCGACAGGAGCAGAACTGGGTGCGCGGGAAGGCGTTCGACGGGTCGGCCCCGACCGGTCCCGTCGTCGCCGACCCCGAACACGTCCCCGACGACGCCTCAGTCACGCTTCGCGTCAACGGCGAGACCAAACAGGACGGGTCGCTCTCGCAACTCATCTTCCCCATCCCGGCACTCATCGAGGAAATCACCGCGTTCGTGACGCTCGAACCGGGAGACCTCGTCGCCACCGGCACGCCCGCAGGAGTCGGCGCGCTGTCGGATGGTGATTTCGTCGAAGTCGAAGTCGAGGGCGTCGGCACGCTCGAACACTGGGTTCGGATTCCCTGACTCGCGGCGACGAGCGTGGACGTGGGCTGACCGACGCGTCGACCGACAGGTCGTCAGACATAAGTTTAGGCTGGCTTAAAACTGGGTGATGGAGTTGACGCGCCGGGATGCGTTAGCAGCCCTCGCCGCCGGTGGCATCTTCGTCGGTGGAGCCGGGGTCCTCGGGGGCATGGAGGCTCCACGGGCCGACGTCCGTTCGACCGGTCTCGACACCGACTCTCGACCGGCGGCGGACGACGAACTCGACCCGACGGTGCGCCTTCGGACGCTCGTCGCCGCCGCGTCGATTCTCTACCCCAGCGAAGCGACGGGAATCGAATCTTTCGTCCGGACGTACGTCATGGGCCGTCTCGACGGTCGCGAGACGTACCGAGCGGGCCTCGACGCCGTCGTTTCGGAGTTGAACGAAATCGCAAGCGAGTGGTACGGGTTCACGTTCGCCGACCTCTCGACCGCAGAGCGCGACGCGCTGTTACGAGATCTGGGGGTGGCGACGGCGGACCCCGACCCCGACGGGCCGATTTCGAACCGGATTCGACACTTCGTCGTCGACGAGTTGCTCTACGCCTTCTACGCGTCGCCCGCGGGTGGGCGACTCGTCGGTATCGAGAATCCCATCGGCTTCCCCGGCGGGATAGCCAGTTATCGACGTGGAGGCGCTGACGAACCGGGTGAGGCCGACGACCCGATCGAGGCGGTCGAGTCGAAGGCGACGACCAACGACCCGAGCGACAGCGACGGGTCCGTCAAGGAGAACGGACGACGTGGCTGAGGGTGAGAACCGCCGTCCGTCCGGGCGAGTCGACGTCTGCGTCGTCGGGTCCGGACCCGCCGGCACGCTCGTCGCACACCGACTCGCCGAGCGGGGTCACGACGTGGTGGTACTGGAGGCCGGCAGACGATTTCCGTTCGAGGAGCGTAACCGGCAGATGGAGGCCCACATTCGCCCCGGTGGGGGGAACGTCTGGGAGATGGGCGGCGACAGGGACGCCTACACGTCGTCTGGACCGAAAGACTACCCGCTCAACGCCGCCCGCGTGAAGGGCGTCGGCGGGTCGACCCTCCACTGGCAAGGAATGGTGATGCGCCTTCACGAACGGGATTTCGAGATGCGGACGCGCCACGGCGTGGCCGCCGATTGGCCCATCGAGTACGGCGACCTTCGACCGTACTACGCGGCTGCCGAGACCGAACTCGGCGTCGCGGGCGCGGTCGATAACCCGTACGCCGCGCCGAGAGAGAGCCCGTTTCCACTCCCGGCGTTTCCACCCTCGTACAGCGATTCCATCTTCGCGGAGGCGTGCGAGCGTCTCGGTATCGACATGCACTCGGTGCCCAACGCGCGGAACTCCGAACCCCACGACGGTCACACTGGCTGTCTCGGCTTCGGCACGTGCAAGCCGGTCTGTCCGTCGGGCGCGAAGTACACCGCAGAGCGCCACGTCGAGAAGGCGGTGGCCGCGGGGGCACGCCTCCTCGACCGGGTGCCGGTTCAACGTCTCGAACACGACACGTCGGGCGAGCGAGTCGAGGCCGCCGTGTACGCGACACCGACGAGAGAAACTTACAGGCAGGAGGCCCGCGCGTTCGTCGTCGCCTGCGGCGGCGTCGAGACACCGCGACTGCTCTTGCTCTCGGACTCCGAGCAGTACCCCGATGGACTGGCCAACTCCAGCGGCCTGGTCGGTCGGTACTTCATGGACCACCTCTTCGCGGGCATGGGCGGCCGCATCGACCGCGAGACCCGACAGAACCACGTCGGCTTCGTCACCAGCGAGTGTCACCAGTTCTACGACGACGCCGACCCCGTCGAGGGCGTCAAACTGGAGTTTCTCAACTACGCGGGCCCGTCGCCGGTCGTCTCTGCACTGCACGCCGAGACGTGGGGCGACGAACTGCTCGCCCAACTCCGCGAGGACTACGGGGCCCACGTCGGCGTCGGCGCGCTGGTCGAACAACTGCCGAGCGAGACCAACTACGTCGGCCTCGACTCGTCTCGGACGGACGACCACGGAAATCCAGTCCCCGAGATACACTGGTCGGTCGACGCAGACACGAAGCGTGTGATTCGTCGCGTCAACGACATCCAGCGCGAAATTCTCGACGAACTGGGTGCGACAATCGACTGGCAGGTCGGCCCCGACAACACCGGCCCGGCCTTTCACCACATGGGAACGACGCGGATGGGCCAGAACCCCGAGGAGGCCGTCGTCGACGCGGACCTGCAGACTCACGACCTGACGAACCTCTGGCTCGCGGGAAGCAGCGTCTTCCCGACCGGCGGCGCGATGAACCCGACGCTCACCATCGCGGCGCTGGCGCTCCGGGCGGCCGATGCGATCGACGACGCTCTGTGATTGTCTGCCCTGGCCGAACTCGATAGCGGGACAGTGCGCGTCGAACTCACTGTCGGGGCGATTCGCTCGCGGAACCCCTACTCGTACTCGTGGTCGGTAATCAGCGTCGAACGCACGAGTCGTCGCATCCCGCGTCGCAGGCGCTCGGAGACGGCTTGACTGGAGATGTCTAACATCTCGCCCACCTCACTCGTCGAACAGCGTCTCGGAACGGCGAAATAGCCCTCCGCTTCGGCCAGCAGCAGCGCCTCGTGTTGATTCGCCGTGAGACCGAAGGAACCGCTGGAACGAACGGAATGTTTGTCGTATACCGACTCGATCTTTATCGAGATGTCGGTCTCCCGACAACGACTGACGAACGCGGAGACGCGTTCTCGGTCGGGAAACAGCAGGCGGGCAGTCCAGCCGTCGCCGTCGTTTTCGGCCCCGAGAACGACTCCGTCGAAGGCGACCGACCCACGGTACACCTCGACCGCTGGAACGTCTTCGGAACAGTGGACGCGGTACAGACGGCCCCTATCGGTGTCTGCGAGCACGGTCGAGTCGACGACAGTCTCGTCGGCTCGCATTGCGGCCTCGAATCGCGCGAAATCACCGCCGCGTGCCCACACGAGCCCCCGAAGAGGGATTTCGTCTGAGCCGGTGAGTTCCTCGACTGACAGGTGCATACCGGGAGTCTGTTCGAGTGCGGATGCCAGTATTTCGGAGTCTAGATGTAATTCCAGTATCATGGCGAACCGGGTACCGATTCGCAGCCGCGTGCTCTCGTGCTGTGCACGTGAGTATGTGGTGACGCGGCCGTGTTGCCGGTTGCAAGCCGTTCGGAGGGTAGGCCGCGTTCGGGATGAATTCGCAGGCGTTCGTCGGGGGACATCCGAGTGCGAATCGACGCTTTTGACTACACCTCAATCCAAGTTATATTTACCGTTTCCCAAAGTCAACATTATATATGTGTCGTCGGCTAGAACGGATGGCCGACCAACTCTGTGACCGACTGACTGTTCCCAACTCCTTCGACCCGAAAGAAGAAGCGAAGACGCATCACCGGCGTGTGAGCACCCTTAAGAGTCGGCGTCCGTATCCTTCCACCATGCAACCACGGGACCTCTCGAATCACTCTCCGTACGTCCCCGGTCGCGGGGCCGAGGAAGTCGCCCGCGAACTCGGTCTCGACGCCGACGACCTGGTGACGCTCTCGTCCAACGAGAATCCGCACGGTGCGAGTCCGGCCGCCGTCGACGCAGTCAAATCGGCCGCGTCGACCATTAGCGTCTACCCGAAGTCGGCACACACAGACCTGACGGAGGCACTCGCGTCGAAGTGGGGAGTCGACTCCGAGCAGGTGTGGGTCACTCCGGGCGGCGACGGCGCGCTCGATTGCCTCTCGCGCGCCATGCTCGAACCGGGCGACCGCGTCCTCGTTCCGAAGCCGGGATTCTCCTACTACGCGATGAGTGCCCGATTCCACCACGGCACCGTCGCCACCTTCGACCTGTCGAAGCGGGTCGACTTCGCGCAGACGCCCGAGACGGTCCTCTCGGCATACGACGGAGAGCGGATCGTCTATTTGACGTCGCCACACAATCCGTCCGGGTCGACGTTCGCCCACGACGACGTCGAGACGCTGGCCGAACGTGTCGAGGAGCACACGTTGATCGTCGTCGACGAGGCGTACAGCGAGTTCGCCGACGAACCGAGCGCCATCGACCTCCTCGGTGAGTTCGACAACGTCGCGGTGATTCGGACGTTTTCGAAGGCGTACGGACTGGCTGGGCTGCGTATCGGCTACGCAGTGGTCCCGTCGGCGTGGGCTGACGCCTACGCACGGGTCAACACGCCGTTCGCGTCGAGCGAGGTCGCTCTCAGGGCCGCCCTGGCCGCGCTGGACGACGACGGACACGTCGAGAAATCGGTCGAGAGCGCCCGCTGGTCCCGCGCGTACATGCGTGAACACCTCGAGGTACCGACGTGGCCGAGCGGGGGGAACTTCGTCCTCGCGGAGGTCGGTGACGCGAGCGCGGTCGCCGACGCGACCCAGCGTGCGGGCGTCATCATCCGCGATTGCACGAGCTTCGGACTCCCCGAGTGCGTCCGCATCTCCTGTGGCACCGAGGAGGAGACGAAGCGGGCCGTCGACACCGTCAATCGCGTCGTCACCGAGGTCGAGGTGCCGTGAAAGTCGTCGTCACCGGGACGCCAGGAACCGGCAAGACGACGTCGACCGACCGTCTCGACGCACCGGTCACGCACCTGAACGATGAAATCGCCGAGCACGAACTCTGGACTGAGCGCGACGAGGCTCGAGATTCGCTCGTGGCGGACCTCGACGCCGTCCGCGAGTGGCTCGGTGACTGGAGCGGCGTGGTCGAATCCCACCTCGCCCACCACCTCGACGCTGACCGCGTGGTCGTCCTTCGGTGTCGCCCCGACCGTCTCGAGGCACGCCTCCGCGAGCGCGGCGAGCCTCCCGAGAAGGCCCGGGAGAACGCAGAAAGCGAAGCGCTGGACGGTATCCTCTCGGAGGCGGTCGCTCGACACGGTACCGACTCCGTCTACGAAATCGACACGACGGACCTGGCCGTAGCCGAGGTCGCCGCCGAGATTCAGGCCGTCTTCGACGGGGAGCGTGAACCGAGTGCGGGGACCGTCGACTTCACCGAGTACCTATGACGCTGGACCAACTCCGGCCCGTGGCCAACCGCCTGCTGGAGCCGTTCGTCGTCGGCGCGGATCGGCTCGGACTGACGCCCAACGGCGTGAGCATCATCGCTTTCGGCTTCGCGGTCGCCGCCGCGGGCGCGTTCTACCTCTCGACGCCGGTGTCGTACCTTCTCGGTGCACTGTTCGTCTTCGTCAACGGGTGGCTCGACCTCCTCGACGGCGCGCTCGCGCGCACGCAGGGAGTCGCCTCCAAGGGTGGAGACCTCCTGGACCACGTACTCGACCGTTACGCCGACATCGTCGTCATCGCAGGACTGGCCGCGGGTATCGGTCGCTACGCCCTCGGGTTTGCGGCCGTCACCGGCGTCCTCATGACGTCGTATCTCGGCACGCAGATTCAGGCGGTCGGCCTCGGACGTGCGTACGGCGGACTCGTCGGTCGCGCGGACCGCCTCGCACTCATCGGTATCGTCGGGTTCGTCGCAGCCGTCGTGCCCGGTCGGGTCGGCGGACTCTCGGTCGTCGGCTGGCTGCTCGCGTTCTTCGCCGTCGTCGGCCACGTCACGGCACTCCAGCGGTTTCGGGGCGCGTGGAGTGACCTCGAGTAACCGACGTTGACGACGACGCGTCGTCGCACGTTTTATACATGCCGCCCCTCTATGGTGAGCTATGCCCCAGTGCGAGATGTGCGGCGCCGAACGGCCGTCGCTGACTACTACGAAAGTCGAGGGGGCAGAGCTCCAACTCTGCGACGACTGCAAACAGTTCGGTACTGAAGTCCGCACTGAGTCGAAGAGTCAAACGTCGACGAAGTACTCCACGTCGGCCTCGTCGTCGTCTTCGAAGCCCTCGCGAGCGTCGAGTTCGCCGTCGTCGGGCTCTACGAAGCGACGTCGACGAGACATGTTCGACGACATGGACGAGATCGCGACGGACTACGACAGCCGGATTCGTGAGGCCCGAGAGCGCGCCGGGCTGAGTCAGGAGGACCTCGCAAAGCAACTCAACGAGAAGGCGAGTCTCATCCGCAAGCTCGAACGCGGCGATATGCTCCCGAGCGACGCGATTCAGAAGAAACTCGAGCGAAAGCTGGACATCTCCCTCACCGAAGGCGGCAGCGCCGAGGACACAGACTGGTCCGGCGGCGCGTCGACGACCACGACGCTCGGCGATGTCGTTAAGCGAAAGGACTAGCCAAGGCCGCCTCGGAGTGGTCGACCGCGGTACCGAATCCACCGTCGGCAGGATGCGTCGAAATGACCAATCTATTTCTCGGTCCCGAGACGTGACTTCGTATGTTCATCCTCGTCAACCTGAAGGCGTACCCCTGTGACCCCATCGAGGTTGCGACCGCTGCACGCGACGTGGCAGACCGATCCGGCGTTCGAATCGCCGTCGCACCGCAGGCCGCACACCTGGAGCGCGTCGCGGACACGGGCGTCGAGACGTGGGCACAGCACATCGACTCCAACGACTACGGCAGTTTCACCGGGAGCACACTCGCCGAGGCGGTCACCGAGGTGGGCGCGTCCGGGACGCTCATCAATCACTCCGAGCGCCGACGGAGGCTCGCCGACATCGACGGGGCGCTCGACGCGGCAACCAGGGTCGGCCTCGAAACGGTCGTCTGTGCGAACAACCCGGCGCAGGTCGGCGCGGCGGCCGCACTCGGGCCCCACGCCGTCGCGGTCGAACCGCCCGAACTCATCGGGGGTGACGTGTCGGTCAGCACCGCGGACCCTGGTATCGTCCGCGATGCCGTCGAGGCGGCAGCGGCGGTCGACGAAGCCGTGGACGTGTTCTGCGGTGCAGGTATCTCGACCGGCGACGACGTCGCCGCCGCCGCCGACCTCGGTGCGACAGGAATTCTCCTCGCGAGCGGTGTGGCCAAGGCGGACGACCCGCGAGCGGCCCTCGAAGACCTCGTCTCCGACCTCTAAGAACGTCGGTTTTCGAGTGCGTTCACTCGTCGCCACTGTTGTCGACACTCGCAGTCGACACCGGTGTCTCGACGGCGAACGCCGACTCGACGGCGTCGACGATTTCCGAGATCTCCTCGGCGGTGAGTCGGTCGTCGTACTCCTCGCGCACTAACTCGGCGAGGACGTACTCGTACTTCCCCACGCCGACGTGTGCGACGAACCCTGCCCGCCTGAGCCTGCGGTTTCGGCTGTAGGCCAGTTCGTGGTTCCCCGCACCGCCGGCGGCGACGTGGGCGTCTACCGGGTCCGCCACGCCCATTCGGCGGTAGAATTCGAGCATCCCCCTCGTGAGCGGGTCGAGTCCGCCGACGACCGCCGTGAGCATGTCCACGACGGGTCGCTGCCGCTCGGCGGTGTCCGTGTCGGCCGAGTCACCGGGTGCGTCGGTCCCGTCGGTGTCGTCGGTCCCGTCGGAGTCGTCAGTTCGCCCGGTACTGGCGGACTCGTCACCGTCGGAACTCGAAAGCGGGTGGTCGCCCCGTATCTTCGCTCGCAGCTCGGCCGAACGAACTGCGGCTTCGACCTCCTCGGGCGTCGCTTTCGGTGCGTCAAGTGCCTCCGGATTCTCGGGGGCAGTCGGATCGTCTTCCTCAGTGCCGGGGTAGCCGTGTTCGGCCGCCTGTGCGGCCGACTCGGCCGCGGCGGCGGCTTCGTCGGTCGCCGGGTCGTCGTCGAGTTCGTAGGCATCCAACTCGACCTGTGAGGCGTCGTCGGGGCGGGAGAGGTTGCGCCCTTCGCCGCCGCGGTAGGGCGCTTCGGCCTTCTGGAGCATTGCCTGCGCGAACTTGTCGGCCATCTGTTTGAGGTCCTTCGCGTTGTCGAGTTCCTGTTCGAGTTGACGGATGCGCTGGTCGCGCTTCTCCAACTGCTGTCTGAGGTCTGCGAGTTCGCTCTCGCGTCGCTCTTGCTCGTTGGTGATGTCGCGGAGTTCGGCGACCAGATCGCCGCTGACGGACTTGAGTTCGGGTCGTTCGAAGTCGTCTAAGCCGGGTGTCGCACCCGCGTCGAACGTTTGCTTGCGACGGAACTGCACGCGTCGAACCGACTCACTCCAGTCGGTCACCAAGAACGCCTCGCCGTCGCCCATCCCCTCTATCTCCTCGGCGTACTCGCTGCCGAGGATTCGCCCCACGACTTTCGTGTCGTTTCTCCACGTCAGTCGGTGCCACACCAGCCAGTCACACTGGGTGATGTAGTCTTTCTTCACGTCGGCGGGTCGCTGGCTGATGCCGAGGATTCCGAGTCCGTGTTTGCGGCCTCGTTTGCCGATTTTGATGAGCATCCGTCCCGTCTCGTCCATCCCGCCGCCCTCCGGGATGTACTCGTGGACTTCCTCGACGACCATGAGGAACGGTTTCTTCAGTTTCTTCTCCTTTGCGAACAACTGCCGCGCCGTCGCCGTCAGCAACTCCTTGGCCTCGGCGTCGTCGAGGTAGCCCGACACGTCGAGAATTATCGGCACGTTCTGTTCGAGTGCGAGCATCGCCAGTCGCTCGGCGTGCTCGGGACTGACCTGGATGTCGCACTCCTCGTCGGCACCGGCGTGGAGAATTTCGTACTCCTCCTTGAGTCCGTAGTACTCGCCGTCGGTGTCGATTATCATGACGGGAAAGCCGTTGTCGAGGAGATTCTCGATGACGACGCTGGCCGTGTTCGACTTTCCAGACCCGGACTTGCCGGTGACGAAGCCTCGGCCGGTGAGAATCTCGACCACCGGCAACGACACCGCTGTTCCGGCCTCGACATCGTCGCCCCCCGGCCCGTCGCGTACGTCTGCTACCGTGATGGTTTCCGTGTCCGTCATGCGGCCTCGGTGAGTACTCAGTCTCGGGGCTCATAGTTCCTGCTGTCAGTTCGGTCGGGGCCGGGTCGGCGAGAGGGGTTCACTCCGACCTCG
>JBNJGG010000060.1:13786-14995 GCA_051747545.1 Halobacteriota archaeon
TCGACTCACTCCGAGTTCGGAACTCACGGCGACGCTCGGGACACACGCGACGGCCAGTACGTTACTCCGATTCTCCGAAATCCTCGAGCGACGCCTGCCCGTCTCGACGGCGTGGTCGCGTCGACGAGTGCGTCTCCGCCTCGGATGCCTCTCGACCTGCCTCGTCCGTCGTCCTCGAATCGTCGCCGGAGTCTGTCGCGGCCGGTCGGTCCCACCCGTCGAGGCGCGCCTGGTCGGCCTCGGAGAAACTCAGGTTCGACACGCGGACGCCGAGTTTTCTGACCCGGTCGTCGTCGAATTCGGTCAGGAGTTCGAGCGCGACCGATTCGACGAGGTCTGCGTCTTCGATGGGTCCGGGCAACGAACGCTCTCGAGTGTGGCGCTCGAAGGGCGGCGTCACCACTTTGATGCCGATGGTTCGATAGAGCGCGCCGCGATTTGCCGCCCGCTCGGCCACGTCGGCCGCGAGTGCCCGAACCCGGTCGCGCTTGGCCGACCGGTCGTCCGTTGCGCCGGTGAACGCTGACTCCCGCGAGAGACTCTTGGGTCGACCAGTCGGCGTCACCTCGCGCTCGTCGGTGCCCCTCGCTCGTTCGTAGAGGATGCGTCCACGCTCGCCGTAGCGCGACTCCAACTCGGCGGGGTCGGCCGCCGCGATGTCGCCCGCCGTCTCGATTCCCTCGTCACGGAGGTCTCTCGCGGTCACCGGGCCGATTCCGTGGACTGCCTCAACCGGGAGCGACGCCAGAAAGTCGCGGACGTCACCTGGACGAACCACGACCAGTCCGTCTGGTTTGTCGTAGTCGCTGGCGACTTTTGCGGCGCTCATGTTGGGCGCGACGCCGACGCTCGCCGTGACGCCGACCTCGCGGTCTATCCGGTCCTTGACGTACCGCGCGTACCCCTCCGCGAGCGTTCGGTCGCCCCCGGCGACGGTGTCCCACGCGGTTCGGTCGGTCACGTCGAGGTAAGCCTCGTCGATACTCACCTCTCTGACCGTGTCGGCGCACTCGTGGAGGATTTCCTTGACCTGTCCGGCAACCGATTTGTAGTACGGGATGTCGACGGGGCGGTAGTGGCCGGCGACGGTCTCCTCGCTCTCACCGCGGTCAGAGACATCTTCGATGCGCGGGAGCGACTCCAGTGCTTTCGAGATTGCCTGTGCGCTCTCGACGCCGAACTCGCGGGCCTCGTAACTCGCGGTCGCGA
>JBNJGG010000061.1:0-14963 GCA_051747545.1 Halobacteriota archaeon
CGTGGATTCCGATTAAACGCTTCGGAACGTCCGTCGACGAGAGCGATAGACGAGAAGGACTTTCGGCACGTGACGAACGTCTCGAAGGTCCACGCGGGCGGTGCCCCCACCACGACACACCCGGGCCAAGCCCACCGAGAGACCGAGGGAGGATGTTCCAGCCGTTGTCTTTTTCGGTCTCAACCGCCTGTGACCAATCATGAGCGAGTTCGACAAGGAAGCAGAGCGCGAGAAACTCCGACAGAAGTACGAACGGGACAAGGAGAAGCGCGAGTCGACACAGCGGATGAGCGAACTCCTGCTAAAGGGAGCGACGATGACGAACAAGCACTGCGACGACTGCGGCGACCCAATCTTTCGGTGGGAGGGACAGGAGTTCTGTCCGACCTGTCAGGCCGCAGTGAGTGCTGGCGAAGAGGCGACCACCGGGGCAGTCACTCGGGAGCAGGCCGAGCCACAGACCGCCGAAGCCAACGGGCAACGGCGATCCGCAGAGGCCGACCGACGCCAACGTCCGAGCGACATCGACGCCCAACAGCGACCGGCCGAATCCGGGGGCACCAACCGTGAGTCCGAACCCACAGAGCGGGGCCAAACGCCGCGTCGCGAACCCGTCGCTCCCGAGAACGCCTCGAGCGTTCGACCACCGGCCACCGAAGCAGCGGCGACTCTGGCCGACGCACGAGCGTCGTTGATTCGGTCAGTCGTCCGGTTCGCGCGGGAGGCGGAGGCGACCGACGACCCGCGGCGGGCGCGCGACGTGCTCGCCGCGGCCCACGAGGCGGCCGACGCACTCGCCGCACTCGACCAGTGAACACACTTATACATCGACTCCGTCGTTCTCGCGTATGAAGGTACTCGTTCCCGTCGACGGCTCCGACGACAGCTTTCGAGCGTTGACGTTCGCAGTCGAGCTATGCGACCGGTTCGGCGTCACGCCCCACGTCGTTCACTTCACCGACCACGAGACCGACGCGACCGACGAAATCATGGCTCGGGCCCGCTCGGTGCTCGAAGAGGCCGGCGTCGAGGACGACCCCGAACTCGTGACCGAGGTGGACGTCGAACTCCGAACCGCCGGCCGAGTCGGCAAAGAAATCCTATCACTCGTCGAAGACCGCGGCTACGACCACGTCGTGATGGGCCACCACGGCTCCGGGACGGTCGAGCGCGCGATTCTCGGAAGCGCGGCCGAGACGGTCGTTCGTTCCGAGTTGGTGCCCGTCACCATCGTGCCCTGACCGGCGTCTTCGAGGAGGTCAGCCGCCGTACTCGCTGCCGACGACCTCACGGATGCGGTCGGCGGTCACCTGTCCGACGCCATCGACTTCGAGTAACTCGTCGTGGGGGGCGGTCATCACGGCCTCGACCGACCCGAGCGCGTCGAGCAAGGACCGAGCGGTCACGGGACCGATGTCGGCGATTGCGCCGACGACGTACTCCTGCTGTTCGACGAGCGTCTTGGCGCTCTTCTCTCCGTGAACGCTGACCGAGCGGTCTCGCCGGGTTTGCTCGCGCCCCGCGATGACCGCGAGCAGGTCCGCGGTGTCGCCCTCGTCGGCGGTGTTGAGCACGCTGACGCCGTAGTCGACGGCGAGACTGGCGAGCGCGCCCCGAATCGCGTTCGGGTGGACGTTTCGCTCCTCGTAGAGCCCCTGACCCTCGATGAGGACGACCGGGCGGGCGTAGTGCCGTGAGAGGTCCCGGACCTGCTCGAACAGCGAGCGGTCGCCGCCGGTGAGCGTGTCGAGGAAGTCCGCGACCGACTTGCGCTCGACGGCGACGCGGTCCGAGAGGACGTAGTCGCCGACGGCGAGCGTCTCCAGTCTCGTCTCGATTCCCTCGCGCGTCGAGAGGTCGCGGGCGATGTTCGAGTCGAGTTCGCGCTGGTCGACGACGATCTCCACCGCGTCGGGGTCGTCGCTGCCGGCGGTGGCGACGGTTGCGACTTCGTCGTCGGACGCGGTGGCGTCGGCGTCCTCGGCGTCGGCCGGGTCTGAAGCACTGGTGCCAGCGTTCTCGGCGTCGGTCGAGGCGGATGCGTCGTCACCAGCGGTCGCCTCCGCGTCCGACTCGTCGCCCAGCGTGCCGAAATCGGTCAACCCCGACTGGCCGTTCCGCGCGCCGGACGCTCCGTTTGCGCCGGGGGGCGGGGTCGACGGTGACGGGTCTGTCGGGGTCGGGTCGTCTGAGGACTCGTCCGCCGTCGACCCGGCGTCGCGCTCGGGACTGCTTTCGCCGTCGCCGTCGAACTCGTCGAGTCCGTGCTGGCCGAGTTCGGATTCGAGTTCGGAGGCGACGCCCTTCAGCCGTCGGAGTTCGTCTTCCATCTCCGACTCGCGGCGGCGGGAAATCCAGAAGTAGGCCTCGTCGCGCGTGTCCTCGGCCATCAACACGACGACGCGCCCCTCCGCTTGCCTCCCGGTTCGACCCTTGCGCTGGATGGAGCGAATCGCGGTCGGCACTGGTTCGTAAAAGAGCACGAGGTCGACCTCCGGCACGTCGAGTCCCTCCTCGGCGACCGAGGTGGAGACGAGGACCTCGAACTCGCCCGCACGAAATGCCTCCAGCGTCTCCTGCTGTTGTTTCTGCGTCATCCCGTCGGAGCCTTCCCGGTCACCCTGCCCGACGAACCGACGGACGGTGAAGCTCTCGGCGAGGAAGTCGACGAGCGCTTCGGCGGTGTCGCGCGATTCGGTGAAGACGATGACGCGCTCGCCCTCTCGGATGCCGAGCGTCTCGGCCAGCAAGATACGCGTCCGGGAGAACTTGGGGTGGAGGTCGTCGAAGGACTCGGCCTTTCGCATCGCCTCTCTGACCTTCGGCTCCGCCACCATCCGTTGGCTGGCCTTCGACGCGCCAGACGAGCGGGCCGCGTTGCGCTGGCGCTCGAAGTACCGACGGACGCTCTCGACGCTCTGGGTCTCGACGAGTTCGACCGCACGACGGAGCTTCATCACCTCCGCGTGCGTCGACATGCCCTTGTAGCCCGCAGACTGGTCGTTGTCGATGAGCGCCTGCAACTGGCCGCGCATCTTGTTGAGTTGCGTCTGGGAGACGTCCGGCTTCGTGGTTGTCGTGACACCGAGGGATTTCAGCTTCTGGAGGCGGTCGGTGATGACCTCGTTGAGCGCGTCGCGCATCGACAGAATCTCGTCGGGCAACTGAATCTGCTCCCACTCGACGGACGTGTCGTGGGTGTACCTCGCCACGTCGGCGTCGTCTTCGGTCATCACCTCGACGTCGGTGAGGCCGAGGTTCTCACAGACCGCCAGAATCGCCTCCTTGTCGCCACCGGGTGAGGCGCTCATGCCTGTCACGAGCGGGTCGGTTGCGTCGGCGTGATAGCGCTC
Organism: Halobacteriota archaeon; assembly: GCA_051747545.1. Lineage (GTDB taxonomy): Archaea > Halobacteriota > Halobacteria > Halobacteriales > Haloferacaceae > JBNJGG01. Next base: position 3,354 of record JBNJGG010000061.1, read on the forward strand.
GGCGATGTAGACGTAGGCGTACTCACCGGTCGCGCGGTGACACTCGTCGAAGGTGAGATGCGTGACCGCCTCCATCGAGATACGGTTGCCGATGAGGTCGTTCTCGACGACCTGCGGCGTGGCGATGACGATTCGCGCGTCGTCCCAGAGGGCGGCGCGGTCGTCGGGCGAGACGTCGCCGGTGAAGACGACCACATCGTCGCTGGGGATGTCGAGTGCCTCGCGGTAGAAATCGGCGTGCTGCTGGACGAGCGGCTTCGTCGGCGCGAGAAACAGCGATTTGCCGCCGACGTCGTCGAGGCGTTCCGCGGTGACGAGCAGGCTCACAGCCGTCTTCCCCAGACCGGTCGGCAGACAGACCAGCGTGTGGTCGGTGCGTGCCGCGCCCGCCAACTGGAGTTGGTAGAGCCGACGCTCGATGAACGCGGGGACCAGCAGCGGGTGCTCGACGTACGCGGAGTCGTCCGTAGCCGCCATCGAACGGTGTTGGACGCCCGCGCGGTTAAGCGTTGGCGAACCGTGGCGAAAGTGAATTTGCGGTCAGTCCGCGGTGTCGTCGGCGTCGGTCGAGAGAGACTGGTCTGCCTCCTCGGCGGTCGGGTCGGGAATCTCCGCGCCGACGAGCGCTGCCCACTCGGCGACCCGTGACCGACGTTTATAGTGGCGCATCCTATCGCCTCGGGAAAAGGATGTCAATCCACATAGTTAACGATTTTGTCAGAGGACGTGGGATTCGTCGGTCCCTGAGAATCTGCCGAACCGGTCGCGGCGGGCTTGGTTCCAACGGGGACAGTGAAACCACGGGAGCGAGCACCACACCACGATAGCCAGCAGGGCGCACGTGATCAGTCGACGGAGTGGGGACACGTCCCGAATCGCAAGGTGAAACCACCACCTGATGGCCCACTCAGGGAACTACCTGCTCGCCGTCGTCGTCGTAGAGTGTGATGGCGTCGACGGGACAGACCCGCGCTGCGAACTCGGCGTCGAGTTCGGCGTCCTCGGAGACCTCGAGAACGAACAGGTCGTCTTCGACTTCTTCGGCGTCGACCAGATCGGCCTTGCCCGCGTCGAGGTTCTTCTCGAACGCCTCCCACTCGTCGACGCACTGGAACATCCCGATGCAGGTTTCGCGGTCGTACTCGATTTTCATGCCCGTCGATTGGGCGGTAGGTCACAAGAGCGTGACGACGCCGGTACGGTACACCGACGAACCGACGAGCGAAGGCTACGAACGGCGAAAGTGTTTGTTTCTTTAGGATAAGGGATTACAGCATGGGTTTTTGTGGCTCAACGCGTTGCACTCACCTCATGGCAGAGGGACTCTTGCAACCAGAAGACGACACCATATTGTCACTTTTCGGCAGCCCGTATCGGAGACGGATTCTCCGGTGCCTCGAGAGCGCTCCAGAAGGGATGACGGCGAACGACCTCGCTCGGGAAGTCACAACCGAGACACAGCGAGCCGAGTCCGTCGCCCAGGTGAGCGCCACTCTCCGTCACACACACCTCCCAAAACTGGCCGACAGAAACGCGATTCGGTACGATGCCGAGTCGGGGAGGGCGTCGATAACGGCACACGGAGAGAAACTCGTCGGCTGTCTCGATGCGATCGAGGGCTGGCGACGGCAACGCGAGACGAGTCCCGAGTAGACGCCGTCAGAGCGTTCGGGACGCCGCTTCGGTGCGAGACGAGAACGGCCACGAGTCGACACCCGACACTTTAAACCGCAAACCGCCCCAACCGCGAGTCATGAGAACAGCGGACCTGACGGGGTTGCCGCCCGGGGTCCCCGAACACCTCCACGCAGAGGGCATCGAGGAACTGTATCCCCCGCAGGCGGCGGCCGTCGAGGCAGGGGTACTCGACGGCGAGAGCGTCGTCGCGAGCGTTCCGACCGCGAGCGGCAAGACCCTCATCGCGGAGTTGGCGATGCTGTCGAGCGTCGCGCGCGGCGGGAAGGCGCTGTACATCGTCCCGCTTCGAGCGCTCGCCTCCGAGAAGAAGACCGCCTTCGAGCGGTTCGAAGAGTACGGCGTCAGCGTCGGCGTCTCGACCGGGAACTACGAGTCCAGCGGCGAGTGGCTGGCCTCGCGTGACATCATCGTCGCCACGAGCGAGAAGGTGGACTCGCTCGTCCGCAACGACGCCCCGTGGGTGAGTGAACTCACCTGCGTCGTCGCCGACGAAGTCCACCTGGTCGACGACAGACACCGGGGACCCACGCTCGAAGTCACACTCGCCAAACTGCGGCACATCAACCCCGGACTGCAGGTCGTCGCCCTCTCGGCGACCGTCGGGAACGCCGAGGTGATCGCCGAGTGGCTCGACGCGGAACTCGTCGACTCGACGTGGCGGCCCATCGACCTCAAGTTGGGCGTCCACTACGGCAACGCGATCTCCTTCGACGACGGGAGTCGGCGAGAGGTCCCCGTCGGGGGATCCGAACGGCCGACCAACGCGCTGGTGGCCGACACGCTCGAGGAGGGCGGGTCGTCGCTCGTGTTCGTCAACTCCCGACGCAACGCCGAGGCGGCCGCAAAACGACTCGCTGGCGTGACCGACTCGTCGCTGACCCCCGACGAGCGTGCGGGTCTCGCCGACCTCGCGACCGAGATTCGAGACATCTCCGACACTGAGACCAGTAACGACCTCGCCCGCGTCGTCGAACAGGGAGTCGCCTTCCACCACGCCGGGCTCGCCGCCGACCACCGTCGACTCGTCGAAGACGCCTTCCGCGACCGACAGGTAAAGGCCATCTGTGCGACGCCGACGCTTGCCGCCGGGGTCAACACGCCCAGCAGGCGCGTCGTCGTCCGCGACTGGCGGCGCTACGACGGCGAGTTCGGCGGGATGAAGCCGCTCGACGTGCTCGAAATTCATCAGATGATGGGCCGCGCCGGACGACCAGGACTCGACCCCTACGGCGAGGCGGTCCTGTTGGCGAAGGACGCCGACACGCGCGACGAACTGTTCGAGCGCTACATCTGGGCCGACCCCGAAGCGGTTCGCTCGAAACTGGCAGCCGAACCCGCCCTGCGGACGCACCTGCTGGCGACCGTCGCCTCGGGATTCGCCAGTACGCGCGAGGGACTGCTCGAATTCCTCGACCGGACGCTGTACGCCGTCCAGACCGACGGCCGTGGACGCCTCGAACACGTCACCGACACCGTCCTCGACTATCTCGTGGTGAACGGCTTCGTCGAGAGAACCGACGAGGCGGCGACGGACGCCGCCGAGGTGCGCGATGGAGACACCATCTCGGCGACGAACCTCGGCCACACCGTCTCACGACTCTATCTCGACCCCATGAGCGCAGCCGAGATCATCGACGGTCTGCGCTTTGCCGACGACCACCGCGCGGAGAAACTGGCCGCCATCGAGGGCGGCGAAGCGAGTCACGGCGGGCGCGTCGAACGCCCCGACGAGAGCGAGGTCCCCGGATTTACACCGGCGAGCGAGTTAGGCGGGCCACCCGGCGACGGCCAGGACGTGGACGCCGACGACTTCGACACCACCTACCCGACCCCGCTCGGCCTCTACCACCTCGTCTCCCGCACCCCCGACATGTACGAACTCTACCTGAAGTCGGGCGACCGCGAGACGTACGCGGAACTGTGCTACGAGCGCGAGGCCGAGTTGCTCGGGCGGGCTCCCTCGGAGTACGAAGACGTGGCATTCGAGGACTGGTTGTCAGCGCTGAAGACCGCCGAACTGCTGGAACTGTGGGCACAGGAAGTCGACGAAGACCGCATCACAGCCAGGTACGGCGTCGGCCCCGGCGACATCCGCGGGAAGGTCGAAACCGCGGAGTGGTTACTCGGCGCGGCGGAACGAATCGCCACCGACCTCGGCGTCGACAGCCTCCCCATCCGAGAGGCGAAAAAGCGCGTTCAGTACGGGGTCAGAGACGAACTGGTCGACCTCGCGGGTATCCGCGGCGTCGGGCGAAAGCGGGCCAGACGACTGTTCGAGGCGGGCATCGAGACGCGAGCGGACCTCCGCGAAGCGGACAAGGGCGTCGTCCTCGCGGCCCTCCGAGGCCGCCGAAAGACCGCCGAGAACATCCTGCAGAACGTCGGGCGGCGCGACCCGTCGATGGAGGGCGTCGAAGCGGCCGAGGCCGGCGGCGAGAGCGGAGTGGGAGGGCGACGAGGCGATCGGAGCGACGCGAAAACCGCCGACGGACAGCGCGAACAGACCGAGTCGCCGGACGAGCAGGCCAGTCTGGGTGATTTCGGATGAGACTCGTCGAGGGAGTCGCCGCCATCGACGACCTGACCGCGTTCCTGGGGCGTCTCGACGAGGTGGCGACGCAGTACGAGACGACGGTCCAGACGTTCGACGCGCGATACGTCGTCGACCGGACCCACCTCGAACGAGCGGCGGAACTGGCGGACAGAGCCCTCGACCGAGGAGAGAACGTCGCTCGCGACAGAGCGGTCGAGATTCTGCTCTACGCCGCCGGGCGGCGCCAAATCGACGACGCGCTCGAGCTCGGCGTCGACGAGGGGAAGGTTCCGGTCGTGATACTCGTCGACGGCGGCGACGAGGACGGGGCCGTCGACGCCCTGTCCGAACTCGTCGACCCCACCGAGACGCTCGGACGCTACGACGAAGAACGAGTCCGCGCTTACTTCGAGGTGACCGACGCGGAACTGGACGCCGTCGCGGGCGACCTTGACGACGTAGTCCACGAGCGTGTCGCGCTACTCGATGTCGAGAAGTGATGTGAGAACCGATTCGCGCGAGACGGGTACCGACGTAATGGTTTCATAAGTTATGAGAATGGGTTGTGTCACGTTGGAGTCGTTTAACCCGAGGTTTTTTGTATCCTCAGCTCGTACTCCTAATTAGACTACTTATGAACTACTACGACCTCGTTCTCGGCCTCATTCCGCTCGCATTCCTCGGATTCACGGGTGTGCTGACCGTCCTGGGTCTGGCTCTCACCATCGCAGTCCCGATCGCCGCCTCCGTCGCCGCCGGGATGGTCGGTCACGCGATGTTCGTCCGAACGCCCGTCAGTGCACCGCAGAGACTGTCGGTGGAAGCGTAATCCGACGGGTACGTCCGTTCCCGCACCGGCAGTGCCGTTCGACATCAACGCCTCTACGTTCTCGGCAGCGTCGACTCTCCACCCGAACCCGACCAACAGTTTATGCCACGAAGAATTGTTGACGAAGTATGGCACGATTACCAGACGACGTCGTGGGCGACGCGCACACGAGTACCCACACCTGGGACCTGCTTCGCGAGTTGACGGCAATCGGCGACCGGATGGGAGGCCACGAGGGAGAACGGGCGGGCGCATCAGTCATCAGGGACTCGTTCGAGCGGTTCGGCCTCCGAGGAATCGAAGTAGACGAGTTCGAGATTCCGGGGTGGTGGCGCGGAGACTCATCCCTGGCCATCGAGGGGCGACATCCCCGCACCTTCGACGGAAACAACCACTGCATCGCACTCCCGGGGTCGCCCTCGGGCGTCGCCGAAGGAGATGTCGTCGACGTCGGTTACGGCGTCCCGGCGGACTTCGACGGCGTCGACCTCGCGGGGAAAATCGTCCTGGCGTCGAGCGGCATCCCCGACGGGCACGGCCGCTGGGTCCATCGGAACGAGAAGTACGCGAGGGCCGTCGCCGGTGGGGCCGTCGGCTTTTGCTTCCAGAATCACGAACCGGGCTGTCTCCCCCGGACGGGCTTCGTCGGATTCAAGCGAGACGCCACCGCCCCGATTCCGGCCGTCGGACTCTCCTACGAGGCCGGCTATCGACTTCGTCAGGCCTGTGAATCGGACGACGCGTCGGTCACACTCAGCGTCGAGTGTCGGAACGAACAGGCCACGTCACAGAACGTCGAAGCGGTCGTCGGGCCGGACACCGAGCAGGAAATCCTCGTCACCGCTCACGTCGACTGCCACGACATCGCGGAGGGCGCGGGCGACAACGGGTGCGGGAGCGTCATCGTCGCCGAAATCGGCCGCCTCCTGGCCGCGGTCGAGGACCGACTCGAAACGAGAGTCCGCATCGTCGCGTTCGGTGCCGAAGAGAACGGCATGTTCGGCTCGGACTACTACGCCGAGACGCACGACCCGGACGGTATCAAGTGCGTCGTCAACCACGACGCCATCGGCGACGACCCGACGCTGAAGGTCAACGACGTGACGTTCGACGAACCCGCACGCGCCTACGAGCAGGCGTGTCGTGACCTCAACGTCCCCATCGGGCGGGCCTCGGAGGTCAGGCCGCACGGCGACCACTGGTCGTTCGTCCAGCGCGGCATCACGTCGCTGATGGTCCGATCGGGCGGGTACGGTCGATACCCGCACGCCCACACGGCGACGGATACGCTGGACAAAATCGACGGTCGGACCCTTCGAACGCTCGCCGTCGGCAGCGCTGGCGGCGTGCTCACGCTCGCGGAGGCCGACCGTGTGTGCACGCACAAACCACCGGCGGAGATACGCGACGCGATGTACTCCGACTACGAACAGGGGCTTCGCGTCGAAGACCGTTGGCCGTTCGAGTGAGCGGCTCGACCGTTCGACGAGTGCCTCGACCGTTCGAAGATCGACGCCCGAGTCACGACGCGGGGCAGTCGGTGTCTCGGAGAAAACTCAATCGGAGTCGGAGGCCGCTGAGCGCTCGGCCATCATCGTCGCCGCCCTGTCCGCCCAGTTGCCACGGAGGAAGCCGACGCCGACGACGAGTGCCCGCCACGCGAAGTTGAGAACGAGACCGGCGTAGACGCCGAGCAGTCCGTAGCCGAGAACGACGCCAAAGAGGTAGGAGAACCCGACCATGAACCCGAACGTCCCGGTCAATCGGGCGTAAAACGGGGTTCGAGTGTCACCCGCGCCCAGGAGACTCCCGGAGAACGGGTAGGAGATGCCGAGGAACACCGAGGCGACGCCGTATGCCATGACGAAGGCGATTGAGAACTGTATCGTACTCGGGTCCTGCGTGAATAGCCGGGCCAACGGTTCGGCCGCGACGAACAGTCCGACGCCGGTGAGTCCGAGCGTGACGGCGCTGAGCAACAGGATGCCGAGCCCCGAGAAGCGGGCCTCGTCGGGCTTTCCCTCACCGAGGGTCTGCCCGACGATGACGCTCGCGGCAACCCCGTAGGAGCGGTACAGCGGCCCGGTAATCTGCTGGAAGGCCCGCCGACCGATGTGGTAGGCGGCGTTGACTTCGGTGCCGAAGCCGAGCAGTATCGCGTTGTACGGGAAGTTTCCGATCGCCGTGCTCATCCCCTCGGCGATGCCCGGCAGGCTCACGGCCACGAGTTGGCGGGTGGTGGTGTAGCTCGTCGGCCGAGCAAAAGAGACGGTCGTTCGGTTGGTCGCGATGAGCAGGAGAATCGCGGCGGCGACGAACGTCCGTCCGAGCGCCGTCGCGAGCGCGACACCGACGATTTCGAGTCGGGGGAGCGGCCCGACTCCCAGTCCGAGGCCGACCGACGCGAGGATGTTGATGACGTTCGACGTGCCGTTGACGTACATCGGGGTCCGCGTGTCACCCGTCCCCTGTAACGCCCGCGAGCCGACGATACCGACGATTCGAGCCGGGGCGATGGCGAAGACGATGGTGAGGTAGGTGCCGCCCATACGGGCGACCTCGGACGACGCGCCGAGGACCGCGACGGCGAGTTGACCGAACAGGAGTCCGACGAAGACGAACGGGATGCCGGCGAGGAAGCCGATGATGAGCGCCTGCGTGATGGCCCGGTCACGACTCGTCACTGCGCCCCGCCCGGTGTCCTGACTGGAGAGGGCGATTGCGCCAGCGCCGAATCCGATTCCGATTCGCATCGGCAGTTGGGCGTAGAGGTCCGCGAGTCCGACGGCGGCGACGGCCGCCGGCGAGAACAGGCCGGTGACGACGACGTCCGTCGTCCGCATCAGCGTGTTGAACGTCTGCTGGACTGCGACGGGCCACGAGAGCGAGAACGTCCGCCGCCAGACGGCCCTCAACCGGACCCGAAGGTCGACCATAGAGCGCCTCAATGCCCGATTGGGAGATGAGGGTACCGCCTCGGCACAATCTTGCCGGGTTGCTTCAGGTTGGGCGAGTGGAAGAAAAGCATAGAGCGGTGGTGATCCCTCGTATCGCGTTCATCAATCTCGACTGCTGTCAGGGTACCGTCTGAAGAAGTTCGAATAGTCCCAACAGGATTCGAACCTGTGTCGTCGGCCCCAGAAGCCGACAGGATTGGCCACTACCCCATGGGACTGATATGTTCGCCACCGGAACGGCGTTCCGAGGCGTACCTCTCAGTAACGCACATCGCTATTTCAGTGTTGCGGAGTGGCGTGAGACAGATTCCGTCGGGAGGTGAATCACGCTGCGTGACTACCGGGGCTCATCGGGTGTGACGGTCGTCACTGGGTCGCTCTGCGACGGCAGAACGAGTCAGAAATCTGATGGGTTTTACAGAAAGCCACGGACACTACCCCGAAATTCATATGAGTTGCTGGGGAAGTAACGTGAAGGATGCAGGAATTCGACGCCACGGGACTCACCGAACGCAAAAGTGCACGATTCGTCAAAAGTCTGGTCAGCCCGCGACCGATTGCGTGGATTTCGACGATCAGCGAGGACGGCCACGAGAACCTCGCCCCGTTCAGTTCGTACAACTACGTCTCTTCGATTCAGCCGACGGTCATGTTCAACACGCCGAACGAAGCCAACGGCGGGCTCAAAGACACGGCGCAGAACGCGATCGACACCGGCGAGTTCGCCGTCAACGTCGTGACCACGTCGGTGCTCGAGGAGATGGATTACACGGCCGCGAGCATCCCGTCTCGCGAGAGCGAGTTCGAACTCGCCGGGGTCGAACGTGCCGAGTGCCGACGAATCGACGCACCGCGGGTCGCCAACGCAGTCGCGACGATGGAGTGTACGCTCTACGACGCCATCGAAGTCCACGACCGGATGATGATTCTCGGTGACGTCGAGTACTTCCACGTCGCCGACGACGCGATGACGGACGGCAAAACCGACATGCTGAAAATCGAGACCGTGGGGCGACTGGGGGGTCCGTACTACACGATCTCGAACCCGGTCGAGTACGAGCGCCAGCAGTGACGTGATTCGACGGCAGGTCGTCGCCCGTGGCGTTCGCTTCTATCGCCACTCAATCGCCGGGGGATACCAACCCGTTCGTGGCCCAATCGCCACGTATTTGTCCGTCAGTCGGGCAGTGTCGTGCATGTACATCGGACGGTTCATCGTCGTCGGCCCGCGCGTGGCCGCCTACCGCGTCTCCTCGCGGTCGTTTCCGAACAGGCACATCGTCGAACGCGACGACGCGCTGACGGTCGCACCGACGCCGGACGCCGAGGAGACCGACAACCCGTACGTCTCGTACAACTGCGTCCGCCCCGGCGGCGACGGCGTCGTCGTCGGCAACGGCTCCCACGTCGACCCCATCGCGGAGAAACTCGACCTCGGCTACCCGGCCCGAGACGCCCTCGTCTCGGGACTGTTCGCCATGGACTTCGAGAAAGACTCCTACGACACCCCGCGTATCGCGGGCGTCGTCGGCGTGGACGCTCCCGGAGCGCGGGCGACCGCAGACGACACCGGCCCGGGTGCCTACGTCGGCGTCGTCCGAAAGGACGCCCTCATCGTCGAACGAGTCGAAGAGAACACGCTGGTCGCGACGTACGAGGAGGACCGACCCCGACAGTTCGAGTTCGAGGCCGACTCCGCGGCGGCGGCGGCCCGAACCGCTTACGATCTCGACTTCGAACACGCCGTCTGCGCCGCGGGCGTCGCCGTCGACGACGGAATCGAGACCGCGGTCGTCAACGAGTAACCCGCGAACGCCGTCAATTTTACGCCAGCGACTCGGCGGGGTGAGTCGCTCGGAGTGACGGCGCGTACGATTCCCCGAGAACGACCCGTGGTTCTAATCCCCCGGGTTCCCTACTACGGGTATGAAACTGGGCGTACTCTCGGACGTACACGCCAACTGGGTCGCCCTCGAAGCCGTCTTCGACGACATGCCGCCCGTGGACGGACTCGTGTGTGCGGGCGACGTGGTCGGCTACAACCCGTGGCCCGCCGAGTGCGTCGCCGCGCTACGCGGCCGCACGGTACCGACGATTATGGGGAATCACGATCGGGCGGTCGCACTGGGGTCCGAGGTCGGATTCAACTCGATGGCGCAGGCGGGTGTGGAGTACGCGCGGAAGGAACTGAGCGACGACGCGACGGCGTGGCTCTCGGCCCTCCCCGAGTCGCGAACCGTCGCAAACGGACGGGTGAAACTCGTCCACGGCCACCCGGACGACCCGAACCGCTACACCTACACCCCCGACTTCGGTCCCGACCTCCTCGACTACGAGGACGTGCTCGTACTGGGTCACACGCACGTGCAGGCGCACAAACAGTTCCCAAACGGTATCGTGATGAATCCCGGGAGCGTCGGCCAACCCCGCGACGGCGACCCGCGTGCGGCCTACGCACTCGTCGACCTGGATACGATGACGGTGACAGAGCGGCGCGTCGAATACGACATCGACGCCGTCGTCGAGGCCGTCGAGGCGGCGGGACTCCCCGAGCGAATCGGGACTCGGCTGTACGAGGGGCGATGAGGATTCAACTCTCGGAGGATGAGTGAACGACCAGAACAAACGCGTTCCGATTAGAACTCGTTCTGGACGATTTCGAGCGTCTCCTCTCGGTCGTCCCACGCGACGAAGATGGCGACAGAGGTTGCGCTCGTGATCAGGTCGTGGATGTTGATACCCGAAGTCGCGAGCGGTTCGACGATTTCGAGGATGATGCCTGGCCGGTTCGGGAGTTCACCACCGGTAACTCTGACGACGGCGATGTCGTCTTCGACGGTGACACTCGACAACGTCTCGCCGCTTATGACCTCCTCGTGGAGGACGAACTCGGCCTGTTCGGCGTCTTCGCTACCGACGTAGAAGGTGATCGAGTCCATCCCACTGGCGACCGAGTCGACGTTGATACCGGAGTCTGAGAGCGCCGCCGACAGTTGTGCGAGGATGCCGCGACTGTTTCGAATGGCCCGGCCGGCGACGGTCAAACACGCCAGTTTGTCCTCTTGAAGGTCGATGAGGTTCTCGAACTGCCCTTCGATGAGCGTGCCACCAGTCAGTAAATCGCCGTGTTGGTAGTGAACGACGCGAACCGTGAGGGCATCGTCTTTGTAACTGAGGGCACTGGGGGCGACGACTTCCGCACCGCGGAACGAGAGGTTTCGGAGTTCGTCGACCGTAATTCGGCCGACGTTGCGAGCGCCCTCGACGACGCGTGGGTCGCCGGTCATGACGCCCTCCACGTCGGTGATGATGACGACTTCGTCGGCGTTCATGTACTTGCCCAGCATGACGGCGGTCGTATCGGACCCACCGCGGCCGAGCGTCGTGACTTCGCCCTCGTGATTCTGCGCCAAGAAACCGGTGATGACGGGAACGACGCCGTCGAGTCGCTCGGCGAGGGCAGCGGCGCGCGAGGACGTCTCCTCGGCGTCGACCTCGCCGAGGTCGTTTGTGATGACCGGCCACTCGTCGCTTCCGGGTTCGAGGAACAGAGCGTCGACGCCGCGAGCGGCCAGGGCCGCCTTCAGTATGCG
>JBNJGG010000062.1:0-14849 GCA_051747545.1 Halobacteriota archaeon
TAGTGCGCTCGCCGAGGAGGTAGTCGAAGGCCTCCCCGCGGCCCTCCGCGATGAGGCCCTGCTTGCTCGTGATTCCTCTCTGGACTCCCTCCTCGATTTGGTGTCGCGTGAGCAGCGACTGGTAGCGGGGATGGTCCGGTGGGATGTCGACGTCGCTCATTGTGCCTGCGTGGGCGTGGGGAGTAAAAAGGGACGCGCACCGAGTTTTGCCAACCGGGGCGATTCCCACCGGGTCGGTCGCCCGGTTACCCGGCGACGACGACGGCGGCTTCCGGGCCGTAGTTCTTCAGGGCCTGCATGCCCGCTCTGGCCTCGGTTCGCGTCGGGTAGGCCGTCGTGCTCTCGGCGACGGTGGTACCGCTGTCGTCGACGAGACGCCAGCGCCAGCCCTCCTCGCCCTCGTGTAACTCGAAGGCGGCCGTCTCGATTTCGAGCAGACTCGCTTTGGTCACGTCCTCTCGAATGGCGGCCTGTGCCTCCGTCGCGTCCGCTCTCGTCTCGAACACCGCGGCACTCTCTGCGAGGGTCGTCCCCTCCTCGTCGACGAGACGCCAGCGCCAGCCGTCGCCGACTTCGACACACTCGAAGGCCGCGTTCTCGTACTCCAGAACGCCGGCGTCCGGAGCGAGATGCTGGACGGTGGCGACGGCGCTCTCGGTCGCTTCTCGTGAGTCGTACTCCCGCGGCGAGCGCGTCAACGCGGTTCGGTCGCCGTCGACCAGTTCCCAGCACCACGACCCACCGTCGGTCTCTCGAACCCGGTAGGCTGTCTCGCTGAGCTCGAAGACCCCTGCGTCTGCGAGGGTGTCACGCACGCTCTCGACGATGGCCCGTGCCTCCGTTCGAGTCTGGTAGGCCGTCGTGCTCTCGGCGACAGTGGCGCGGTCGTCGTCGAGGAGCCGCCACGACCACGCGCCCTCGTCGGAGCGCAGTTCGAACGCGAGCGCGTCGACGTGGTGAATCGCCGCATCGGGTGCGGCCTGCTTGACCGACTCGATGGCGCGATTGACGTTGTCCTGGGTGGTGTGTGCGGTGACCCCGTCGGCGAGAATGCGACCATCGGCGTGGAGGTACTGCCAGTGCCACCCCCGTCCGTCCCCGCCGGGCAGTTCGTACCGCTGGAAGACACCGCGGTCGACGACCTGCATCGCCGCCTCGTCGACCGCCTCTCGCATCGCCTCGGTGGCCTCTTTGGCTCCGGCTTTCGCGCCGTGCGTCCTCGCGCCGCGCGCGATGGTGTTCCCCTGCTCGTCGACGAGTCGCCACGCCCACTCGCCCGCGTCGTCGGTGAACAACTCGAAGGCTGCAGACTCGATTTCCAGCAGGTTCGCGTCGGGGGCGTTCTCCTTGAGGACGGTCATGCTGGAAGCGGCGTCGTCGCGGGACTCGTAGTCCTCGCCGCTGTCGGCCATGACGCTTCCCCCCTCGTCGATGAGTCGCCAGCGCCACCCGCCGACGTCGGCTTCGTACAACTGGAACGCCGCCTTCTCGAACTCGATGAGTTCGGCGACGCCCGTCTGCTCGACGGCGTGTGTGATGGCCGTCTCACCGGCCTCCTCGCTCGGATACGTCGCCGCGCTCTCGGCGAACACCTCGCGGTCGGCGTCGACGAGTCGCCACCGCCACTCGTCGCCGTCCTCGCTGAAGAGCTCGAAGGCGAGTTCCTCGCGCTCGACGAGTGCCGCTTCCGGTGCGACAGTCTGGAGATGTCTCACGTCGCCCTCCGCGGTATCGACCTCGCCGACGGGTGCGTGTGCCTGGGCGATGCGCTCGTCGTCGGCGATGAGTCGCCACTGCAGCCCCTCTTCGTCGGCGGCGACCACCTCGAACCCCGGTGTCGACCCGTCGAGGACGGGCGCGTCGAACGCGTGGCGCTGAACGTCGTCGACGGCGGCTCTGACGGCCGTTCCCGAGTCGAACGCGGCGGCGCTCGTCGCCAGCGGTTCGTCCGCGTTATTGACGATTCGCCACGACCAGTCGTCCTCGTCGTGACGCACCTCGACGCCCAGACGGTCGATGCTCAGCAGGTCCGTACTCTTCGCCCCCTGTTTGAACGCGTCCATCGACTCGAGGGCGCGCTCCCGGTCCCGGTAGGAGTTGGGCGCTTCGGCCAGCACGTCGCGGTCCTCGTCGAGCAAGTGCCAACGCCACGAGGGTCCGTCGAGTCGGAGGTCGAACGCCGCCCCCTCGATGTCGATGAGTTCGGCGTCGGGACCGAACTCCTTCATCACGCTGACGGATTCTTCGGCCTCGTAGCGGTCAGAGAAGGCAGAAGGGCTGTTGGCGGCCACGCTCCCGTCTGCTTCCATCAGCAGCCACCGCCACGCGTCACCGTCGCGATAGAGTCGGAACGCGGCGTGCTTGATTTCCATGAGTCCCGCTTCGAGGACGTTCTCTTTGATTGCCTGAATGGACGATTCCACGTCCGGTCGGGAGGCGAAGTCCCGAACCCCGTCGGCGACGGCCTCCTGTTCGACGAGTCGCCACGTCCACTCGGCCGGATTGCGACGGTAGACCGCGAACAGCCCACCACGTCGTTCGTCGCCGATGAGGAATCGCTCGTCCGGTTCGAATCCCCGTTCGAGGAGGAAGCTCCGTTCGCCAGTCAACACCGGGACGAGTGCGGCGACGCCCGCGACGAGTCCGACGCCGACGAGGTAGAGGACGATGACCGTCCGGTTCGACCCTGCCGCGCCCGTCCGAAGCCAGTCCTGTGGATAGATTGTCGTGAAGTACCCAATGGAGAACAGCGCGATAACGCCCCCGCAGACGGCCGCGTAGACGCCCAATTGACTGAGGGGCATCTGGAGGACGATTCCCAGGATGCCGACCATCAGGCCGAACGCGGCCAGCACGATGGCGATTTCACGTATCTCGAAGAAGAACGGCATCTCTCCGGTCGGTGGCGTGGCGATGTAGACGATGACGCCAGCGATACCGACGACGTATCCGAGAATGAACAGCCAGTAGCCGTACACCTCCCGTCGGTTCTCTGCCTCGCCCACGTATTTGTCGTACAGTTCGAAGAGCCTGCGATGGGGGTTTCTGACGGACATCTCGTCTCGTCCGTGACTCGGTGACTGCCGTTTTATAACTAGTTATAGGTCAGGGAATTAACAGTATTTCTACGCTAGATGAATTCTCCAACGGTTGTGAATTTATCTGGTCGATTCGAACGTCGAACCGGTCGGATGAATCCGACAGACGCGGGCGTTGTATCCCGCGTCGGTGAGGCCGGTGCCGAGTGCGAACACCGTCTCGCCGAGCATCGCCATCGCCGCGTCACCCCCTTCCTCGCTCACGTCCTGAATCGCCGATCGAACCCGCTGGGTCAACAGACCAGCCTCGCGGGCGAAGCGCCGCGACGCGTACATGAACTGCGGAAGGGTCGGTTCTGCGACCACGACAGAGAGCGCGCGTCGTCCCGCCTCGGTGATGCGGTCGGTGTCGCCCGTGAGTACCTGCTCGGTCGAAAGTTCGCCGAACGTCACGTACTCGATTCGGCGCTGGTCCGGGATACCGTCGAGCAATCCGTGTGGTGGCGCGCCCGGTTCGAGTCTGATGGGGGCCCCGCCACGCGCCTGTCCGACGACGTCTCCGAGCCCGGTCCCCGCCTGTACCTCCGCGCCGTGGGCGATAGCCGTGAGTTCGTTCTCCGAGAGGTGTCGGTCGAAGACGGCGTTCACCGCCAGCGCCGTTCCCAGCGAGGCGGCTCCGGAGACCCCGAACCCCGCACCGATGGGGACGTCACTCTCGACATCTACCTCGGCCCGCGCGGAGAGTGCGTCGAGGACGCGCGTGACGGGGCTCATCTGAACCGCCGTGCCGTCGAGACGCAGCACCGTCTCGTCGCTCTCGCAAACCGTGACACGGATGCCATCGCTGAGAGTCACGCCCGCCCCCCTCGAACCGGCCTTCGTTGGGTCGTCGTCCCGGTGAATACTGAAGAACCCCGTGACGTGCCCCGGAACGAACACCGTCGCCTCGTCTACCATCATTCGCCGAGAGGCGGAGGGGCCGATTAATCGTTGTCGTTCGTCGTCGTCACTCGTGGTCCATCTCTGTCGTCGTTGACGCGTTCACCGGACGGCTTTTGCGTGCAGCATGGGAGCAACCACCATGAACAAGATTCGTATCGCCGACGTGCCGAACCGGATTCAACCGTGTTCGATTCGACGCTCGTTGACAGCTCCCCTCGGCACGACGGGCCTCGCCATCAACTACTACGAACTCGTGCCGGGCGAGAGTTTCGCGTTCGCCTTCCACGCCCACGACACCCAGGAGGAGGTGTTCTACGTCCAGTCCGGGACGGCGACGTTCGAGACGGAGGGAGACGACGTGGTCGTCGAGGCGGGTGAGGTCGTCCGCTTCGCGCCCGGGGAGTTCCAGCGTGGCGTCAACGAGGGGCCGGAGCGCGTCGTCGCCATCGCCCTCGGCGCACCGCGGGACGCCGGGGAGTCCACGAAACTCCGCGAGTGCGAGACGTGCGGAGAGCGGACGGAAAACGAGTTGGAGCACGACGACGACGCGGACGAAGGTGCGCTCGTCGCCGTCTGTACGACGTGCGGGACTCGGACTGGGCGGTGGACCCGCGGACCCGAGTGAGCTAACGGTCGCGCTCTGATTCGGCCGTCTCGCGCGTCGGTTCGGTTGGTTCCCGGGTCGACGCCGCCGACCGGTCGACGTACCCCTCCGCGTCGGCAACCGTCTCGGTCTGCAGGAGGCGGCCGACCCGGCGTTCGAACTCGGCTTCGTCGATTTCTCCCGCGGCGTATCGCTCTCTGAGCAACGCCAGTGCCCGCTCGCGCTCGTCTGTCGTCGACCCGATTCGCTCGCGTTCTTCGGCCCGTCGCTCGTACAGTTTGGCGAGCGCTATCGCGGCCGGAAGGACCCCACCGAAGCCCACGGGAAATGCAATCCAGAACCACGGATATCCGAGCGCGAGCAGACCGAACGCGACGGCTAGCACGAGCGCGACAGTGACTCCTGCGGCGAGTTGCTCGAGGGGTGTCTCGTTTTCGTCGTCGCTCATCGTCCTGACAGTATTCGCGGGGTAGGATAACCTTGTTGCGACCGGGTCGACACCGCATTCACCACGGGTATGACGACGCGAACGCTCTCCCGCCGACGCCTACGGTGACAGCCGCTGACGGTCTCACGTGAACGCGGGCGTTTCGCTGCGCTTCACTCTCTGCACCCACGTTTCCTCGCGGTTTCGCCCTACGGGCTCAACCGCTGGCGGTCACGTGGGAACAACACGGCTTCCCGAATGTTCGGCAGGTCGAGCATCGTCATGACGAGCCGCTCTGCCCCGAGTCCCCACCCGGCGTGCGGCGGCATGCCGTATCGGAACATCTTCGTGTAGTACTCGAAGGCTTCGGGGTCGAGCCCCTGCTGTTCGAAGCCGGCGACGAGTTTGTCGTGGCGGTGCTCGCGCTGGCCGCCCGAGACGAGTTCCATTCGCGGGTGCATCATGTCGAAGCCGTGAGAGAGGTCCGGGTCGTCCTCGTGGTCCATGATGTAGAACGGCTTGATTTCGGAGGGCCAGTCGGTGATGAAGTAGTGCGAGTCCACGTCGGCACCGAGGGCGCGCTCGGCCTCCGTCGACAGGTCGTCGCCCCACACCAGCTGGCTGTCGAGTTCGCCCGTCGCGTTGATGCGCTCGATTGCCTCCTCGTAGGTCAGTCTCGGGAACGCCTCGTCGGGGGCCGAGAAGTCGTCTGCCATCCCGAGCGCTTCTAGTTCGGCTTGACACTCTCGTTCGACCGTCTCGTACGCCGCCGTGACGATTTCCTCACACGCGTCCATCGCGTCGTCGGAGTCGAAGAACGCACCTTCGAAGTCGATGCTCGTCGCTTCGTTGAGGTGCCGGGGGGTGTTGTGCTCCTCGGCGCGGAAGATGGGGCCGATTTCGCAGACGCGTTCGAGGCCCGTGCCGACCATCAACTGCTTGAACAGCTGTGGCGACTGGTTCATGAACGCCTCGCGGCCGAAGTAGGTGATGGGGAACAGTTCGGTCCCCCCCTCGGTCCCGGTGGCGACGATTTTTGGCGTGTTGATTTCGGTACAGCCGATGGCTCGGAACTGCTCGCGGACGCCCTGGAGTGCCGCGGCGCGAATCTGGAAGATTGCCTGCACCTCCTCCTTTCGGAGGTCGAGCGTGCGGTTGTCGAGTCGCGTCGACAGTTCGGCCTCGACCTTCCCCGAGGGATCAAGCGGGAGTTCGGGGTCGGCGGCGGCGACGACTTCGACGCTCTCGGGGACGATTTCGACGTCGGTCGGTGCACGAGGCTCTTCCTCGACGGCACCGGTAACCGTGATGACGCTCTCGCGATGGACGTTTAGCCCCGTCTCGACGAGGTTTTCGTCCATCTCGTCCTTCTCGAATTTGACCTGAATCTTCCCGGTTTTGTCCCGTAGAATCAGGAAGGCGATACCGCCGAGGTCACGGACCTCGTGTACCCATCCCGCCACGGTCACCGTGTCTCCGGGTGTTGCGTCGGCGGTGTAGGTTCGCTCGTTCAACATACGCTGTCCTATCGGTGGGGGAGTCATAAAAACGGCCTTTTCTCCCGGCAGGTTCTTCCGTGCTCGCCCGCCTCGTGTGGATATGACGCACACGCTGGACGACCTCGACCGATTTATCGTCTATATGCTCCAGAAGCAGGCCCGTGGCACCTCCGCACGAGAGATTGCCCGTGCGATGGACGTCTCTCCGAGCACCGTCCGAAACCGCATCGAACGTCTTGAAGAAGACGGCGTCCTGTTCGGCTATCACCTCGATGTCAACTACGAGGCCGCCGGCTACCAACTGTACACGCTCATCGTCTGTACCGCTCCGATAGACGGGCGCGAGTCGCTAGCGAAGGCGGCGCTGGACGTACCTGGCGTCGTCTCCGTCCGGGAAATCATGACCGGCGAGGAGAACGTCCACGTCGTCGTCGTCGGCAGCGACAGCGACGACCTCAGTCGAATCGGCCGGGACCTCAGCGCGCTCGGCCTCGAAGTCGTCGACGAAGACCTGGTGCGAAACGAGTACTTCCAGCCCTACCACGGCTTCGCGGTCGACTCTCTATCCGACGAAGACTGAACGAACCACAAAATCGAGTCTAGTATTTGGACAAACCGGATTTTAATCGGCCAACTTATGCTGTTCGAGTGTTATAGGTAAACTACGCAGACAGCACACCGCAGTCACTCGACCCATGACAGTATCCATATACGTGTTTGGTGGAACTCACGTGGGCCGGCGTCTCGCCACGCAACTGGCGGCGTGGTTCGACGTGACGCACGTCGACGAGAACCCACCACCCATTACACACAACGAAGACAATACTCACTTGGCAGACGAACCGTTCGCTTCGACCCTGACCGTTCGACAGGCGACGCTCACGAACTCGGAAGAACTGGACGCCCTCGACCTCTCGCGCCCCACGCTCGTCGTCGCGGCTACGTTCGAAGACCGAGTGAACCTGTTCGTCGCCCAGTACGCCCGGACGAAACTCGACGCCGACGCCGTCGTGTCGCTCGTCGTCGACCCCAGAGTCGAGAGCGCCTTCTCTGACCTCGGTATCGACACGATTTGCGTTCCGTGCGTCTTGGCCGACGTGATGACGCCGTTCGTCGGTTCGAGATACGAACCGGACGCGTCGACGGCAGCAGAGTCACGAGTCGAGTGCGAGTGTGCGGTCGGGTCGGTCCACGGAGGTCCCCAGTAGATGACGAAGGAACTCGAACGAGACCTCGGTCTGTTCGCGGTGCTGGCAATCAGCATCGGCGCGATGGTCGGTAGCGGCATCTTCATCCTGCCCGCGCTGGCCATCTCCATCGCCGGTCCCGCCGTCATCGCGGCCTACGTCCTCGCTGGCATTCTGGTCCTCCCCGCCGCGCTCTCCAAGTCAGAGATGGCGACGGCGATGCCCGAGTCGGGCGGCACCTACATCTACATCGAGCGCGGGATGGGCCCGTTGCTCGGCACGATCGCCGGACTCGGCACGTGGTTCTCGCTCTCCTTTAAGAGTGCGCTCGCACTCGTCGGGGGCGTTCCGTACCTCCTGCTCTTGACGCCTGGGGCCGCCGACCTCGTCACGCCAGTCGCACTGGGCCTGGCCTCGCTCCTCGTGCTCGTGAATCTCCTCGGCGCAAAGCAGACCGGCCGTCTCCAGGTTGGCATCGTCGTCGTCATGCTGCTGGCGCTCGTCTGGTTCGTCTTCGGCGGGACCCCAGCGGTCGACAGCGCCCGGTACCAACCCTTCTTCACGAGGGGTGTGGACGGTCTCCTCGCGGCGACCGGACTCGTCTTCGTCTCCTACGCGGGCGTCACCAAGATTGCCAGCGTGGCCGAGGAGGTGGAGAATCCATCGCGTAACATCCCCATCGGCATCCTCGGATCGCTCGCGTTCATCACTGCGCTCTACGCGCTCATCGTCGCCGTCATGGTAGGGGTGGCCGACCCCACGACCATCGGTGACACACTGACCCCGATGGCGGATGTCGCCGAGGTGACGTTGGGCTCTGCCGGCGTCGTCGCCGTCATCGGCGCGGCGGTGCTGGCGCTCGTCAGCACCGCGAACGCCGGCATCCTCTCGTCGTCGCGGTACCCGTTTGCGATGAGCCGCGACCGCCTCATTCCCGAAACCTTCAGACAGGTCAGCGATCGCTTCGGGACCCCGTCGAGCGCCATTACTCTCACCGGCGTCGTTCTCTTGATACTCATCGCGTTCGTCCCCATCCTCGAGATTGCGAAGCTCGCGAGCGCCTTCCAAATCCTTGTGTTCATCCTCATCAACCTCGCGCACGTCGCCTTCAGGGAGGGTGCGGCCGAATACAACCCCCCGTTCGAGGCACCGCTGTACCCGTGGATGCAGGTGTTCGGCGCGCTGAGTGGGGCGGTGCTGCTGACCCAGATGGGGACCGTCCCGCTGGTCGGAGCCGTCGTCATCGTCCTGGCGAGTGCCCTCTGGTATCTCTTCTACGTGCGTTCCCGCGTCGACAGAGAAGGGGCCGTCGTCGTCGAGGCGCGGCGCAGAGTCGTCGACGACGCCCTCGACGAGACCGTCACGGCGCTCGACGCCGATGGGTGCGAAGTGCTCGTCGCCCTCGACGAGTCCGTCGACCCCGAGGTCGAACAGACGCTCGTCTCGCTCGGAACCGACATCGCCGGTCAACGCGGTGGTCGCCTCGCGGTCGTTCAGTTCCAGACGGTCGCCGACCAGGTCCCGCTGGACCACGCGGCTTCGGTGCAGTCGCCAGCGGACGAAGCGTTCGAATCCCGAATCGACGAAACTACCGCAGGTGACGAAGTGTCGGTGACGCGAGGCGAGATTGTGAGCCACGACGTCGGTCGCGCCGTGGTCAACTACGCCGGTGACCACCGATTCGACGTGCTCCTGATGGCTGGCGACGTCGACGACGTTAGTCGTTCCTTCGGCGGTGGCCACCGTCACCACATCGTCTCGGCGGCCCCCTGCGAGGTGCTCGTCTTCGACGGGGCGCCCATCGACGCCCTCGACGAGGTGTGGGTGACGACCGACCGCCGTCCCTACGATGCGGAGAAACTCGCTATCGCCGACGCCATCGCCACGGCCCACGACGCCGTCATTCGGCTTCGATACCAGCTTACGGACGACTCGTCCTCGCGGCAGACCGAGTCCATAGACGAGTACCACACACAGTTGTCGTCCATGTGTCGTTCCCCGGTTCTCGCTTCCGTCGCTCGCGGTGACGGCGGACACCCAACCGACGACGGCCCGTGTTCGACGCTGCTCGTGACGACCGACCTGGAGACCGACTTTAAGGGTCCCCGGATCTTCGTCGTTCCCCGGTCGGAACGGCGGCCCGGAGTCCTTCGACGCCTCGCGGCCCGGGTCATCTTCTGAGCCTCCCGGAACGACTCCTTTTCGGCCCGACTGCCCGGTCACACGGTGGAGGCACTGCCGTTTCGACCGCGCCGAGCTCTGTCTATTCGCTGTCGAGATGCGGGTTATCGGAGTCCCCGACGTGTCGCCGGGCGAGCGTCGCGTGTGCGCGACGGAGGCGTTCGGAGACCGCTTGCGAGGAGATTCCCAGTTTCTCGGCGAGGCCGCTGACCGACGTCCGACGCGGCACGTCGTAGTACCCGTGTTTTAGCGCGTATCGAAGTGCCTCTCGTTGCTTCGGCGTCAGCAGCTCTTGCTCGGGGTCTTGCTCGCTGTAGAGTCCTCCCAGCGCGAATTGGACGTCGAGGTCCTTGCACGTCTTTCTGAAGCCCTGGAGTGCCTCGCGGTCGGGAAATCGAATTCTGGCGTGCCACGTGTCGTCCGAGGCCGTCGCCTGTATCACTACGCCCTCTGCCTCGACGATGTTCCGGTACAGAATGAGGTCGGCGTTCCGCTCGACCTGTGAGTGATAGAGTCGCCGGCCGTTCATCTCTTCGATGACGCGCGCACTGCTGACCGTCGGGTCGGTTGCCAGTGACTCCTCGAAAGCGTCGAGGTTCGGGCCCGTGGCCCAAAACTGGATGATTGGCTTATCGGGGTCCAGTGCGTACTCCTCTTCCAGTTTTACGACGACTTCTGGGTGCTCCCTGAGGGTTGGTCCGAGATACGCTTCAGGAGCGGTGAGAGTTATCTCGGAAATGAGGCTCATTAGTCTCTCTACACGTCCGACTCGATAATACGTGTCGGCAGTTCGCGGCGCGGGTGACGGGTCACGCCCGCGCGTTCACACAATCGCGATTACGCCTCGTGGGCGTCCTTCGCACCGCGAACCGTCTCGCGGACGGCGTCGACGCCGTCGTCGTGGAGCAAGTTGCCGACGACGACGACGTCGGCGTGTTTTCCCATCTCGTTGGCCGTCTCGTAGTCACGGATACCGCCGCCGTAGAAGAGCGTCGCCTCCTCCAGCGCGTCGTGTGCGGCCGCGACGATTTCTGGGTCGCCATACGTCCCCGAGTACTCGACGTAGACGATTTCCTGACCGAACATTCGCTCGGCGACGGCCGCGAAGGAGGCAACGTCTTCCGGCGACTGGTCACAGTCTGCGCCGGTGTACTCGGCGACCGACGAGTCCGGGTTGAGGACGATGTACGCCTCGGTGTGCGTCCGCGTCCAGTCGAGGCCGCTGTCGATACGCACCCACTCCTTGTGTGCGCCGGTAATCCAGAAGCTATCCCCGGCGTTGAACACCGTCGGGATGAGGTACCCATCGAGCGCCGGCGAGTCGATGACGACGCCCGGATTCGACGGTTCCTGATACAGTGGAACGTCGTAGGCCGCGCAGGCGTCGACGACTGCCGACATGTTCTCGACGGTCATCCCGGTCGTGCCGCCGATTTCGACGGCGTCGGTTCCGGTCGCACACACGTCCTCGAACGTCTCTCCGTCGACGAGGTCCTTGTCGGGGTCGACTTTGGTGATGTGGCTCCACTCTGTCCACGGGCCGCTCATTGGTGAGTAATCCCGGTTGGGTGTTAAAAAGGGTGCGACTTGGCGAACGTACTCGCAGGCAACAGGTACGCCGATAATACACCGTCTCCGAAAACGTGTTTGCTCGTCTGTCGTTCCGTGATGTCTCCTACCGAACCGCAAACGAGCCACTCGCTCGCTTTACTCGCCAGTACCTCCCCTGAGTGAATCGACCGCGAGCGACCGGTGGTCGCTCGCGGCTTTTTTCGTCCACCGTCGCGGTTTAGCCGCGACGAGCCATCCGCTCGCTACACTCGCGGAGACAGATTTTTTGGCGGGGGTCGAGGCGTTGGCTCTGCCGCGGCGATACCCCCGTGAAAAACGGCGGGTGGTTAGTCTGCCTTCGCCTGCCAGTCCCGGACTCTGTCGGGACCGACGCCGTCGACCTTCTCGGCCAGGTCATCGGGTTCGGCCTCTTTCAGGCCGGCGACGTCCTCGATACCGGCGGCCTTCAACTTCTCGGCCGTCTTCTCGCCGATTCCCTGAATCGTCTCCAACTCCGAACCGTTCTGTCGCGCCTGATACTCGCGGTAGTTGCAGATGGGACAGCCGAGTTCCCACGGGTCGCGGTCGTCACCGTACTCGATGACCAGTTTCGGAAGGTCGTGCTCGTCACAGTGCTCGTCGGTCACTTCGACCTCGCCGCGCCGCGGCAGGGGAAGCGAGTACTCGCAGTCGGGGTACCGCGTGCACCCGATGAGCCGCGACCCCGACCGGAGGCGCTTGATGGCGAGTTCGCCGCCCTCCTCGGAGCCACACTCGGGGCAGTCGCCGATGACGAGGTCCTCCTGTTCGTCTGCGGCTTCGGCCTTGCAGAGCGGGCACCCGTGGACGAACGTCTTCCGGCCCGCGAGCATCTTCACGTGGTGGAGTTCGTGGTCCTCGCACACCTCCTCCATGATGAGGGGTCGGCCTGTCGAGGGCAGCGGCAGCGTGTACGTGCAGTCGGGGTAGCCGTCACAGCCGATGAAGAACGACCCGTGGCGACTCTTTCGGAGCAGGAGGTCCTCGCCGCACTCGGGACACGGCCCGACCGTCTTGTCCGCTTTGAGCGACTTCTTCAGGTGCGACCCCAGTTCCTCCTCGGACTCCATGAGCCCCTCGAAGACCGTTTCGAGCATCTCCCGGGACTCGTCTGTCACCGCTTCGAGATTCGTCTCCCCGCGGGCGATGGCCTTCATGTCAGCCTCCAGTTGCGCCGTCATCTCGTCGCTGACGATGCGGTCGGCGAACTCCTCGGAGGCCTCCACGACTGCCCGCGCGAGTCGCGTCGGCTTCGGCGGGTCGCTCTCGATGTACCCCCGGTCGTACAGTTTCTGGATGACGTCGTGCCGGGTCGCCTTCGTCCCGATGCCCATCTGCTCCATCGTCTCGATGAGCCGCGACTGTCCGTACCGCCGGGGCGGTTGCGTCTGTTTGGCCTCGATGCGTGTCTCCGTCACGTCGAGGGTTTCGCCCTCTTCGACGTCGGGGACGAAGCTCTCGCTCGCGCTCAGATACGGGTAGACGGCGTGGTAGCCCGGTTCGAGCAGGCGCTTTCCGTTGGCCTTCAGCGACAGGCCGTCGATGTCGACGACGACGCGCAGGTGCTCCCACCTGGCCGCCGGTGCCACCGTCGCGAAGAAGCGTCGAACCACGAGTTCGTACACCTCCCACTCGTCTTCGGAGAGGTCGCTTCGAGACGGCAGTTCGCCCGTGGGGTGAATCGGCGGGTGGTCGGTCGTCTCCTCGTCGCCGGCGGTCGGTTCGACGTCGTCGCGGTCCAGCAAGGACTCCGCGTCCTCGCCGAACGTTCTGGTGTTCACGAACGCCGAGAGCAACTCCTCGGGGTCGAGGTCCTCGGGGTAGACCGTGTTGTCTGTCCGGGGGTACGTCATGTACCCTGCGGTGTAGAGGTCCTCGGCGATACTCATCGCCCGCTGGGCCGAGTACCCCAGACTCCCCGCCGCGCGGATGAATTGCGTCGTGTTGAACGGCGTCGGCGGCGAGTCGACCCTGGTTCGGCGACGAACCGATTCGACGGACGCCGAGTCGGCCGCAGAGAGCGTCTCGTAGGCTTCTTGGGCGGTCGCTTCGTCCCAGACGCGTTCGGCTTCGTTGTCCTCGTCGTCGAGGTAGAAGTACTGCGCCTCGAAGGCATCGTCGTCCTTCTGGAGGTTCGCGAACAGTTCCCAGTAGTCCTCGGGGTCGAACGCGTCGATTTCGCGCTCGCGGTCGACGATGAGTTTCAGCGTCGGTCCCTGCACCCGTCCGACACTGATGAAGTCGTTGCCGAGTTGCCGGGCCGACAGCGAGAGGAACCGCGTCAGCGCCGCCCCCCACACCAGGTCGATAATCTGGCGAGCCTCGCCGGCGGCGGCCAGGTCGAAGTCGAGTTCGTCGGGGTTCTCGAACGCTTCGGTCACTTCGCGCTGGGTGATCGACGAGAAGCGTACCCGGTCGACGGGCACCTCGTCGTTGACCTGCCGGACCAGTTCGTACGCCTCCTTGCCGATGAGTTCGCCCTCGCGGTCGTAGTCCGTCGCGATGGTGACGTGCGAGGCGTTGCGGGCGAGTCGCCTGAGGGCCGCTACGATGTTCTCCTGGGTCGGATGCTTCTCGACGGTGGCGTCTATCAACTCGACCGGTTCGACGTCGCGCCAGTCGTTGTACTCCGGCGGGAAGTCGACGCCGACCACGTGACCGGAGAGTCCCAGACAGCGCTTTCCGCCCCACCGATAGACGTTGACGCCGTTCATTCGCTCGGCCTCCGCAGAGTCGCCGCTCAGGATGTCGGCGATTCGCCGAGCGGCGTTGTCCTTCTCGGTGATAATCAGTTCGGGACCACGGCTCATTGGCGAAGGGTATGACAACGACCAGCCTAAACCTTTCGCGGTTTCGCCGAATACGGCCGTGTGGGGCCGTAACACGGTCGAATACGCGCGAGCGCGTGGACGAGCGCTCGCGTGAGAAACACGACAGACCAACCCGGGAACACCCACGAGAAGCACACAGAGAGCAACCGAATCCGCGGACCGATGGCAACCCCGCTCTACTCGTCGGCCAACCGCTCACGCAGCAACTCGTTCACGCTGCCGGGGTCGGCGCTCCCGCGCGACTTCTGCATCACCTGCCCCACGAGGAAGTTCAGCGCACCACCCTCGCCGCTGTGGTAGTCCTCGACGGCCTCGGGGTTCTCCTCGATGGCTTCGTCGACGAACCCCACGATCTCGTCGGCACCGGTCTTGCCCAGCCCCTCGGCCTCGACGATGCCGTCGGGGTCTGTGCCCTGGTCCAGCATCGCGCGAAGCACGACCTCCTCGGCGTTCTTCGTCGTGATCTCGTCGGTGGCGACGAGTTCGACGAGGCGCTTGAACTCGTCGAGGCGGCCGTCCACGTCCGTGATTTCCATGTCGCGGTAGTTGA
>JBNJGG010000063.1:0-8633 GCA_051747545.1 Halobacteriota archaeon
CTTCTGACGTACGTAAGCTCGTTGTGTGGGCGGTCCAGCACCGTGGAATACGGGTCCCAGAACCGTCGAATGCGGCGGTCCCAGCGCGCTGGTCGTCGCACCGGAGAATCAGCATGCCACTCATCGAAATCAACCTCGGACGGAAGGCGAGACGCGCCGACGCGACGACTGACACGGAGTCTCAATCGGACGAACCAGGCGAGCCGTCGGCAGCAGACTCGACTCGACGTGGGCGGCGACTCGTACGGATCGGCCTCGTGTTAGGAGCACTCGCCGCAGCCGTTGCCGTTGGCATGCGGGTGGCGCGTCGACGACGCACCCCGCGCGAGTTTACGTCTATCGAACTCGAAGAAGAATCGGCGACAGCGGACCGGTAACCCGAACGCCTTTCACCGTTCCAGCCCTCTCTCGGGGTAATGGACACGCTGCTCTGGGTGGTCATCGGTCTGATGGCCTACTCGGTAATTGCCCTCTCTCTGAAGTCCCGCGGGTTGCTCCCGGAATCCGTCCGCGTGCAGGGACCGCTCACGACGATTCACACCAAACGCGGTCGCATCCTTCTTGACCGCCTCGCCGCTCCCAAGCGGTTCTGGCGGGCGTGGAGTAACCTCGGACTCGGCGTCGCGCTCGTCATCATGGTCGGCGTCTTCGCGGTGTTGGTCCTGCAGGGCATCGCCATCATCCGAAATCCGCCCGCACCGACGGCGGTGAACCAGCCGCAGAACTTCCTCGTCATTCCGGGCGTAAACGACTTCTTACCGCTCTCTGTCGCCCCCGAAATCCTGTTCGGCCTCCTCGTCGGCCTCGTCGTTCACGAGGGAGGCCACGGCCTCCTGTGCCGCGTCGAAGGCATCGACATCAAGTCGATGGGCCTCGTCCTCCTGACGGCGCTCCCGGTCGGTGCGTTCGTCGAACCCGACGAGGAGAGCCAGCGACAGGCCAGTCGCGGTGGCCGTTCGCGGATGTTCGCCGCGGGCGTCACGAACAACTTCGCGGTGACTATCGTCGCCTTCGCCCTGCTGTTCGGGCCGGTCATCGGTGCGTTCGGCGTCGCCCCCGGCGTCGCGATCGACGGGGCCTACAACGGCTCCCCCGCGGCAGTCGCTGGTATCGATTCCGGGGACCGAATCACCGCCGTCGACGGACAGACGGTCGGGTCGGAAGCGGACCTGAACGCCGCGTTGCTCAGCGCCGAGGAACGGACGGTCCAGGTGACCATCGACGGGGACCGAACCGCGTCGGTCGAACGGTCGCTCGTCGTCGTCGGGACCATCGAGAGCAACCCCGCGGGCCTGACGGTTTCGCAAGGTGCCGATCCCATCCGGGTCACGGCCGTCAACGGAACCGAAGTCGACACCATGGCCGAATTCCGTGACGCCGTCGGTTCGGGCGACTTCGCTCGCGTGAGCACGACGGAAGGCGAACGCGAGATTCCGGTCGGCGCGTACATCACTCGCGTCTCTCCCGACGGGCCGCTGGGGAGTGCAGGAGCACCAAACGGGAGTTTCATCGTCACCACCATCGACGGCGAGCGCGTCACCTCGGCGACCGACCTCGGCTCCGTTCTTGACGACACCACCCCCGAAGACGTGGTCACTGTCAGGGCGTACGTCGACGGCGACTTCGAGCGCTACGAGGTGACGCTCGGCGAGAATCCGCAGGACGGTAACGGCTTCCTCGGCATCAACATCTTCCCCGGGACGAGCGGCCTGTTGCTCACGGACTTCGGCACGCGTTCGTACCCCGCCGGGACCTACCTCGAACTGCTCGGCGGTGACGGCGGCTCGGAGGGGGGTGC
Organism: Halobacteriota archaeon; assembly: GCA_051747545.1. Taxonomy (GTDB): domain Archaea; phylum Halobacteriota; class Halobacteria; order Halobacteriales; family Haloferacaceae; genus JBNJGG01. Next base: position 1,799 of record JBNJGG010000063.1, read on the forward strand.
TCTCGTCCTGAGTGGGGTGGGCCAGTCCGTCCTCGGACAGGTGTACGTCGCGCTCATCCTGCCGCTGGCGTCGATGGTCCTCGGCATCCCCAACTTCCCCGGATTCACGCCAAGCGTGACGAACTTCTACGTCGTCAACGGGCCGCTGGGTCTCTTCGGAGACGGCGCGTTCATCCTGGCGAACGTCCTGTTCTGGACCGCGTGGATCAACCTCCAGCTCGGCCTGTTCAACTGTATCCCCGGCTATCCGCTGGACGGCGGGCGCATCCTTCGAACGAGCGCGGAAGCGGTCGTGTCACGGTTACCCGTCGAGCAACCGAACGCACTCGTGAGGACGATTACCACTGGCGTGGGTCTCGCCATGCTCGCGTCGCTCATTCTCCTCATTTTCGGCCCGACCCTCCTGTCGGGGTAGGAGCGCGATTCGTTCCGGTTGCCCACCGGAGCAGGTCGGTCTCGGTGGGCCTCGACGCCGCTCGTCGTGGGTGGATCAGACTCGCAACTCCCATACCGGAGGCGTCCCAACCGTAGCGCATGCCAGAGCCACCGCAGACTGACGAGGGCTGGTACGTGCTGCACGACTTCCGCCGAATCGACTGGGACGCCTGGCGAGACGCTCCCGAGCGCGAGCGTCAGCACGCAATCGAGTCGGGCGTCGACTACCTCGAAGCGCACGAAGCGCTCGAAGACGCTTCCGAGGGTGCGTCGGCGGTCTTCTCCGTCCTCGGGCACAAGGCGGACCTCCTCGTCTTGCACTTTCGGCCCACGCTCGACGCGCTTTCGACCGCCGAGCGACAGTTCGAGCGAACCGCGTTGGCGGCGTTCACCGACCAGCCGACGTCGTACGTCTCCGTGACCGAGGTCAGCGGCTACGCGTCGACGGCCTACTTCGAAGACGACGGCGAGGTGGACGCGGGCCTCCGTCGCTACATGGAGGGGAAGTTGAAGCCGGACATCCCCGACGACGAGTACGTCAGCTTCTACCCGATGAGCAAGCGCCGCGGCGAGAAAGACAACTGGTACGACCTCTCGTTCGAAGAGCGCGCCGACCTCATGGCCGGTCACGGCGAAATCGGTCGGCAGTTCGCCGGGAAGATTTCACAGGTCATCAGTTCGAGCGTCGGCTTCGACGACTTCGAGTGGGGCGTGACCCTCTTCGGGGGCGACCCCGCCGACATCAAGAACGTCGTCTACGAGATGCGCTTCGACGAGGCCAGTTCCCGGTTCGGCGAGTTCGGCACGTTCTACGTCGGCCGCCGGTTCCCGCCCGCAGACCTCGGTGCGTACCTCTCGGGAGAGACGGTCCCGACGCCGGAGACCGGCGCTCCGGACGGCCACGGGGCTGGCGACGCGGCGTCACCCCACGCCCACGGCACTGGTGAGGGTGACTCCCCGCACGCCCACGGGGGCGACTCCGACCCCGACGCAGAGGCCGAAGACGCCGACGCCGACGACATTCGCGGGGAACTCGAAGCGCTGAACATCTACGCCGGCAAGCCCCACGGCGAGGACGTGTACGCGACGGTGCTGTACTCGGAGGCGGACCTCGACACCCTGTTCGACGAAGTGGACGGGCTACGGTCGAACTTCGACCACTACGGCACCCACGTCAAGACCGCGGTTTACGACGCGGAAGATCGAGATCGCGCCGCCGTCGTGAGCATCTGGGAGACCCAGAGCGCCGCGGAGACGGCCGCCGGATTCCTCGCGGAACTCCCGGACGTCGTCGCCAGAGCGGGCGAGGAGTCCGGGTTCGGAACCATGGGCATGTTCTACACCGTCAAGCCCGAGCGCCGAGCGGACTTCGTCGAGAAGTTCGCCACCGTCGGCGGCCTCCTCGGCGACATCGAGGGCCACTACGCCACCGACCTGATGGTCAACTACGAGGACGCAAACGACATGTTCATCGCCAGTCAGTGGGCCTCCAGAGAGGACGCCATGGGCTTCTTCCGCAGCGACGCCTTCCGCGACACCGTCTCGTGGGGACGCGACGTTCTCGCAGACCGCCCCCGACACGTGTTCCTCGCGTAAATCCGCCTTCGAGAACACCCCGTTTCACTGTTCCCTCCGCTCCCCGGCGTCGTGACCGTCCGCACCGTCCATCGGTGTCACTCGAAGACTCGAAACCGTCCGACCGGGAACGCCTCTAACCCGCGTTTTACTCCAATCGAGCGACGTAAACGGTCCTCCAGTATTATACTCCAGAAGGCACCACCTACGTGTCGGTATGACCACGGCGGAGGAACGACGCCGGAAGAACAAGCGCCTTGCTCGGGAGGTCGTCGACGCGGTTCTAAACGGCCAGAATCCCGAGGCTGCAGTCACGCTCCTCTCTGCGGACCTCGTCGTCCACGCACTCGGTGGAGAGCAATCGACCGCCGGCTTGGAGTCGTTCACAGAGGGGCTTGCGGCGTGGCGGAGCGCCGTCCCCGACTACGAGGTGTCTATCGAATCTTCGACCGCAGAAGGAAACACGGTGATGCTCTTTTGCACCGCGCGAGGGACCCACGAGGGGGCGTGGGGTGGATTCGCGCCGACTGGAAGGCGGTTCCAAATCGCCGCCTTTCACCGATTTCGCTTCGCAGACGACCGTGTCGCCGAGTGGTGGCGGCTGACAGACGTGATGGCGATGCTTCGACAACTCGGCTTGCTCCCGGACTCGCCTCGCAACGTCGTCCGGTTCTTCGTCGGGCAGTTGAAACACCGGGTCCACCAGCGAGCGAAACAGCGATGACTCCCGGTCGCTGGTTGACGGCTCATTCATGACACACAGTCGCCGACGGACGCGTCGGCGATAACTCGGAGTCAGCCCCGGTTTTCGGACACGTTGGGTATTTATCGTGTCCCCCCGTGAACTCAGAGTGGATGCTCGAGCGGACTCGCGTACTCGTGGTTGCACCCCCACCGAGCGCGTCCGCCGTCGAGGCCGAACTCCGGTCACTCGACTCGATAGTCGAGACGAATGTGGGGGCCGCACTCTCTCGACTCGACGACGTCGACTGCGTCGTCTGCGTCCACGGGCCGTCCCTCGACGGACTCGCGCTTCTCACGGCCGTCAGACAGTACTCGACGTCGATTCCAGTCGTGCTATCGACGACGACGGATATCGAACGGCTGGCGAACGAGTCCATCTCGTCTGACCTCGCCGACTACGCATCTACCGATGGCGGCGACTCTTACGGCGCGCTCATCGTCTCCGCGAGCGAATCGGACGGCGTCGACCAGTTCAGCGAGGAACTGGTCGAACTCGTCGCCGCGAAGACGGCAGCCGCACTCGACCGTACGCACTACGAAGAGCAGTTGAGCCAACTACACGTGGCGGCTCGGCGGCTGATGACCGCGCTCACGACGCAAGACGTGGCGGATATCGCCGTCGAGACGGCTCACGACGTTCTCGGGCTGGAAATTAACTCCGTCCACCTCCTCTCGGCGGATCGCGTGCGACTCGACCCCGTTTCGGCGACCGAGGTGGCCACCGACGTGTTCGAGACCATCCCTTCGTTTTCGCCCGGAGACAGCCTCGCGTGGCTCGCTTTCGAAACCGGCGAACCGCACGTGTACGGCGACGTGCGGGAGGCACCGGTGATTCGAAATCCCGAGACGGAGATGCGAAGTGAACTCGTCCTCCCACTCGGTCGCCACGGCGTCTTTCTCGCCGGGTCGACCACCCCGCAATCCTTCGACGAGTCCGACGTGACGCTGGCGAAGGTGTTATCCGCGAACGTCGAGGCCGGTCTCGACCGCGCCCGCCGCGAGGAGTTGCTCCGAAAGCGCGAGCGCGAACTCACTCGCCAGAACGAGCGACTCGAAGAGTTTGCGAGCGTCGTCTCACACGACCTCTGTAACCCGCTGTCGATTGCACGCGGACAACTCAAACTCGGGAGAGAGTCGGGTGATGCCACCCACTTCGACTCGGTCGAACGGGCCCACAGACGAATGGAAGCGCTCATCGACGACCTCCTGACGCTCGCCCGTCAAGGACGAACCGTCGGTGAGACGGAATCAGTCAACCTCGACGTGGTCGTTCGGGAGGTGTGGAAGAACATCGACGGTGGCCACTTCGAACCCGGAGAGAGTCTCGGAATCGTCGAGGCCGACCGAGACCGCCTCCGAGACCTGTTGGAGAACCTGCTCGTCAACGCCGTCAGGCACGGCGGTTGCGACGTGACGGTTCGGGTCGGACGACTCGACGACGACGCTGGCTTCTTCGTCGCCGACGACGGCCCTGGTATCGAGGCCGACGAACTGGAAACCGTCTTCGAACGAGGGTACACCACCGCCGCCAGCGGAACGGGCTTCGGACTCGCCATCGTCGAGCGCGTCGCCGAAGCCCACGGGTGGGCAGTCACCGCGACCGAAAGCGTCGACGGCGGCGCTCGCTTCGAGATTCGGGTCGACGCCTGAATCGCCCGTCAGCGAAGTACGTCTCGAACCGGTCGAGCACGCGACCCTGGTGAATTAAACACGTGGTTCCCGAGCGAGTAAAAGTGTGATTCCCGAGCGAGAGCGACGGCGACCACGCCGCGAGTACGCTCAGTCGTCGGCGGTCTGCTTACCGGTCCCTTCCAGGTCGGTACCGTCGACCGAGGACCGGAGGCTGTCCATCCCGTCGAAGCGGTCGATGCCGAAGTTCGTGTGATACAGCTGCTCTACGCGCTCGAACTCGAAGCCAGAGAGCGCCGGAGTATCGGGCGCGGCGGCCCACGCTTCGATGTCGTCTTTCGTCCGAAACGTCGGCGTGACGGTGGCGACGTTGACGTGGCTGAGGAGCCACTGGATGGCCGCCTGTCCCATCGTCCGCTGGCCGTCGCGTTCGAGGAACCGAACCGCCTCGACCTTCTCCCACCCCGTCTCGTACCACTCGTCGGGGCGGAAGCCGCGGTGGTCGCCCGCGTCGAGTTCGGTGTCGGGGCGGACCTGCTCGTTCAGGAGACCCGACGAGTGGGGAACGCGAGCGATGACCGAGGTGTCCACGTCGTACTCCTCGATTGCCTCGAGGACGTGTCGACCGGGCACCTGCTCGAACATGTTGAACACCGTCTGCACCGCGTCGAAGTCGAGTTCGACGGCGCGTTCGTGCTCTGCGAGCCACCCGATAGACGGCCCCATCGCCCATCCGAGGGCGTCGACGACGCCGTCATCGCGGAGCGATTCGAGCGTCTCCATCAGCTCGGGCGTCACCTCGTCGACGTTCGCGTTGTGCAGTTGGAGGAAGTCGACGTGGTCGACGCCGAGTCGGTCGAGGCTGCGCTCGACGCAGGTCCGAACCCAGTCGGGTTCGAGACGTTTCGGAAGTTCGCCGTGGCCGGCCTGCGGGTTGTTGTAGAAGTCGTAGCCGACTTTCGTCCCGATGGTCACCTCGTCGCGGTGTTCTGCGAGTGTCTCTCCGAGGAGTTCCTCGCTTCTGCCGTACCCGTACACGTCGCCGGTATCGAAGTACGTGATGCCACAATCCAGCGCGTGTTCGACCATCTCGATGGCCTGCTCTTCGGTTCGGTCTCCCCACCAGTCGGTGCCGACGACCCACCCGCCGAAGCCGACTTCGCTGACCTCGACGCCTGAGTCACCGAGGGTTCGGTAGCGCATACGCGGGCTTGGAGTGGGGCACACTTAGCCAAACCGGTTCGAACGAGGTGCGTCGTCCGCGCAAACTTCTCGAATCCGAATCCATTTGAGCGATGGGGTCCAACGGCCTAGCTATGACCAAGCGCCACGTATCTCTCCCCGAGGACGCCGAACAGGGCGTTCAGGCGTTCATCGACGAGGTTGACGACCGACTGGCTTCGGACGAAGACACCTGCGAGGTGGTCAGGGACGTCCTCTTGGACCTCTACGGAGAACGCGAGGCGTACGAGGCGTGGCAGAACGGCGAGTCGGTGTCGAACGCGGAACGGGTCCGACTGCAGGGGTACGACCCGTGCAACTCGACGCTGGAGAGCGAGTACTACGCAGAGAAGGACGAGGAGAAATACGAGCGGTCGAAGTACCTCCAGTGGCTCTGGCGGCAGTTCGACGCGACGCCGATGGCTGACAACATCGAGTTCGCGCTTCGCTTCCGCGAGATGCTGGCACACCACCTCTTCGAGAAAGCGGGCGAGAACCTCCGAATCTTCAAGAACGTCTCCTTCTCCTACGGGCACAACATCACCGTCGGTGACAACACTGTCATCCACGACAACGTTCACCTCGACGACCGCGGTCGTCTGACTATCGGGGACCGCGTCTCGATCAGCGACCAGGTCCACATCTACTCGCACGACCACGACATCGTCGACCAGACCTCGGTCACGAACTATCACACCATCGTCGACGACGACGCTCGCGTCACCTTCGACTCGATGATTCGTGCGGGCTGCCGCATCGGCAAGAACGCCATCGTCGGGGCCAAGTCGGCCGTTCAGGCCGACGTTCCGGACCACCACATCGCCGTCGGCTCACCCGCCAAGAGCGTGAAAGTCAAGCCCGGATGGGAGTCCGAAGCCGAACCGCTGGAAGCAGCTGGTGCGAACCGGCGCGAACAGCGACGTATCGAAGACACGATTCCCGACGACATCGAGGTCTTCGACGAGTTCGGTCGCGACCTGCAACCACCGCAATAGCCGCTTCGTCGGTCGAATTACTGCCGTCCGCTCGTGTGCTGAAACTCCCCGTGCCGACGGGTCAGTGTCCACTCGCCGTTCGGGCTCGACGGTCCACTGATCCCGATGGCTACCCCGGTTCGCTTCTGCTCCGCGGCACTCCGCGCTACTGATTCACGCGGAGTGAACGACCGAAGAAGCAAAGGTCTATGATAACATAGGGCATGGCACGGGAACGGGTGGGTGGTGGATGTTGG
>JBNJGG010000063.1:8643-14242 GCA_051747545.1 Halobacteriota archaeon
GGGATGGGTACTCGCGTACGGGGTCGGCCTGCTGCTGCTTCAGCTACTGGTCTACCGATATCTCTGGAGCCACGACGACTCCATCGTCGACACCAGAGGTCCCGAGTTCGGGAGTGACGGTTCGAGACGGGAGGCGGTCGACGACGGCGGTTCCAGCGACGCTGTCATGGGGGACCTGCCCGCCTCGATGTACGTGTCTGGTTACCCGGACGTGACGCCTGCCCGACGGCTGTGTCCGTACTGTGGGGTCGAGAACGAACCGGCCCCGATGTTCGTCTTCTGTCGAAACTGCGTGCAGCGACTCGGGTGAACGACCCGAATCACGCAGTCTTACCGTGTCGGCCTCGTCACGCTGGCGCGGTTCGCCCCCGACGTTTTCAGTGGGCGGATCGAACGGGGGTCATGACTCGGAGCATCGCCATCAACGTTGGCGCGAACACGAACCTCCCCGGCGTCCGGGGTCCGATTCACCCCGACGGCACGTTCGAGTACGTCCCGATTCCCGAACGAGAAGCGACCCGAGAGCCGGTGCCGACCTACGCGGACCTCGCGCTCGACGCGGACTTGCCTCCAGACGTGCTCTCGAAGCCGGTACACCTCGACCCGGAGTTCGAAGAGTATCCTCACTGTCGGGGCTACACCTACGGTGACGAGCATCCGGTCAAGGCCGGACCGTTGTCGAAACTCGACCACGGCGACTACCTCCTGTTCTACGCGACGCTGTCCCTCCGCGGCGATGACGCGTCACCCCGAGCGTGGATTGCGCCGACGTGGGGCGCGTACCTCGTCGGCGAGTTCCGCGTCGAACTGGCGGTGACCGGAGACGACTACGAGGCGCTCGACGAGCGGGACCGTGCGCGGTTTTCGAACAACGCCCACGTCAAGCGCGACCCCTTCGACGCCGGCGTCCTCGTGTTGGGCGACGATTCGTCTCGGCTCTACGACCGAGCGATTCCACTGAGTACGCCGGATTCGGGGGCAACCGCGAACGGGTTGGTGACCGAGCTGTCGAACGACTCCGGGAACGGGCCGTGGTGGCGTCGTCGACTCTGGTTCGAGGAACGCGAGACGGAGACCCTGCGCACAGTCGTCGAGACGCGGGACTTCGAACCGTGGCTCACCGCGAACACTGCAGACGACTGAGGTGTTGGCGAACCGCCGGCGGTCGGGAGCGGGCGAACTGCTGACGGCGCGAGACCGACGAACTGTCTGCCGACTGGGGCCTCCTGAGCGAGGGTTAAGCTTTCGCGCGTCGTGAATACTCGTATGGGAGCGACGGAGACTGACGAGTTTACTCGAATCGAGCGACGAATCATCCAGGGGCGAGAGGTGCGAATCCGACAGCACCCCGACGAGATATTCGTTCAGTGGCGACCGCACCGCCCCGTCTACATCGGGGTGCGGGTCGGTGACCGAATCAAGGACGCCGACCGCGACGTCGAATCGGCCCGCATCGACCAGTGGGACGTGATCGAAATCACGCCCGAGCGCGTCGTCGGCACCCACGTCAGGACCGGCGACGAGCGCGTCTGGGACCGCGAGGTCCTCGAACGCGGCTTCGTCGTCGGCAACTACTCGACGAACCTCTCGGACTTCGCGCTCGTGACTGTCTTGCCGGTCGGGACGTGGGACGACTACGACGAAGCCGCGACCGACGACATGGTCTATCGCGGCCCGCCGTACGTGACGGTGGCCACCTACGGTAACAACGGCGAGAAGTACGGTCGGCGGTACCGCTTCGTCGAGCCCGGGAACGCGACCGCACTCGAACTCTGGACGCAGGACCGTCGCATCGAGCGACTTCCGGACGAGATTCGGTCCACGTTAGACGCTGTCGTCCGAGCGGCGCTCGAAGACGACGGATACGCGCTCCGGGAGTGACCGCGAGCAACGACTTTTAGTGGTGGCCGCCGATTTCGGTCCATGGAGATTGCACATCTCTGCCTGAACGTCGCCGACACCGACGAAGTCGTCGAGTGGTACGTCGAGAACCTCGACTTCGAGGAGACGTGGTCGTGGACCGTCGAGACCGAAGACGGAACCGTCGAGAGCCGGTACGTGGCGGACCCCAACGGCGTCGAACTGCAGATTCGCTACAAAGAGAGCGTCGAACCCGGCGAACCGGGGACGGTCTGGGACCACCTCGGCCTCGTCGTCGACGACGTGGACGCCGTCGTCGAACGAATCGACCACGCTGGCGTCCTCAGAGGACCGGAGGACAACGACACCTCGGGTCACCGAATCGCGTTCGTCGAGACGCCGCACGGGGCCATCCTCGAACTGATGACGCCCTACGAGGACCTGTAAGACGCTCCCGCATTCCGACGTGTCGTGGTCGCGCGCGACTTCGTCGCACCCGCCGGCGGCCCACCCCGCGCATTCAAGTCTGTCGACGTCCCTGACTGTTGTGTGCCGACGCGTCATCGCGTTCTCGTCACCGGAGCCGCCTCGGGTATCGGTCGCGCGACGGTTCGTCACCTCCTCGCTCACGGCCACCAGGTGGTCGCACTCGACATCGACGCCGAGGGACTCGACGCGCTCCCAGCCGAAGTCACCACGCACGTCGCCGACGTGACCGACGAGCAGCGAGTCCGAGACGTGGTTGCCGACTCGTCGTTCGACACGCTCGTCAACTGCGCCGCCACGTACGAACTCGGTGCCGTCGAAGACGTATCCGGCGAGACTGTCGAGCGACAGTTCAGAACGAACGTCTTCGGAACGCTCACCGTCACCCGCGCGGCCCTCCCGACCCTGCGACGCAATCGCGGGCGGGTAATCACCCTCTCGTCGGTTCTCGGCCGCGTTTCCCTGCCGTTTCACGGCGTCTACGCCGGGACGAAGCACGCCGTCGAAGCGCTGTTCGACGCGCTCCGCATGGAGGTCGAACCCCTCGGCGTCGATGTGGTGTTGGTCGAACCCGGCGCGATCCGGTCGGGGTTCAACGAACGGGCTATCGCCGCCCTCCGACGGTACGTCGAGGGGCCGTCGGCAGGTACGTCAGCCACGGATACGCCGTCCGCAGACACGCCAGCCACGGACACGTCGTCCGCAGACACGCCAGCCACGGACACGTCGTCCGCAGACACGCCAGCCACGGACACGTCGTCGGTGGATACACCCTACACCGACCGGTACCAACGGGTACTCTCCGGCTACGACCCCGGAGGTGAGTCGGTCGACTCCGTGGCTCGCGTCGTCGTCCGCGCAATCGAGGCCGACCAGCCGAAACCGCGCTATGAGGCGACGCGGCAGGCGACGATAGTTCCGCTGTTGAACACGCTCCTCCCGACGCGCACCTTCGACCGTCTGGCGAACGCGCGGGTCGAGAACAAGAGCGCCCTTGCTGGTCTCCGTGACCTGCTACGGTAGGTCCTCACTCGTAACGTGCGACACGCCATCTGTAGGCACTCTCCGGTAAGGCAGGTGCAGTAACGCGGCTTTTAGGTCTCGTTCACCGAAAGGCGATGTATGCGACCGGATATCGACCGCTTCGACTCCAGACGGTCTACGTTGTACGCTCCCCGTGGTGTCGTCGCCACCAGTCAACCGCTCGCCGCGCAGGCTGGGCTCTCGATGCTCTCTTCGGGTGGGAACGCGTTCGACGCGGCCGTCGCCACCGCCGCCGCGCTGAACGTGGTCGAACCCACGAGCACCGGTCTCGGCGGCGACGTGTTCGCCCTCTATCGAACCGCCGACGGCGACGTCGGCGCGATGCGCAGTTGCGGCGGCGCACCCGCCGGGGCCACCATCGAGCGCGTCCGGGAGGCCGTCGCGGCCGACTCCGGCGTCGACCCCTCGGAGGCGACGATGCCGACCACGGGGGCTCACGCCGTCACGGTCCCCGGCACCGCGCGCGGGTGGGAACTCACGGTCGAGCGACTGGGCCGCACGTCGCTCGCGGAGGTTCTCGAACCCGCGATATCCTACGCGACCGAGGGCTATCCAGTGACGGAGGTGGTCGCCGCCCAGTGGAAACACGGCGAAGACCTCTTCGTGGACGACCACGCCCGCGAGAGCTTTCTCTTCGGCGGGGCCGCACCGACGGTCGGCCAGCAGGTCCGACTCCCGAACCTCGGCGCGACCATGCGACGCATCGCCGAGGAGGGTGCCGACGTGGTCTACGAGGGCGACGTCGCCGAGCAAATCGCCGCCGAGGTTCGCTCCCACGGGGGCTTCATGACCGTCGAAGATCTCGCGGCGTTCGAACCCGAGTTCGTCGACCCCGTATCGACGACCTACAACGGTGCAGAAATCTTCGAGTTACCGCCGAACAACCAGGGCCTCGTCGCCCTCGAGGCGCTCAACATCGCCGAGGAACTCGGGGCGGGCGACCATCCATACGATTCTCCGGAGCGCGTCCACTACCTCGCCGAGGCGATGAAACTCGCATTCTGCGACGGCCACCACTACATCACCGACCCCGAGTACGAGACCGTCCCGCCGCTCGGATCGAAGTCCTACGCGCGCGAACGCGCCGCAGCGGTGGGCGAGGAGGCGCTGTCCGACGTGTCCATCGGCGTTCCGAGTGTCGAAACCGCCGAAGACGCCGACACGGTCCTCCTCTGCGTCGCCGACGAGGAGGGAAACGTCGTCTCCTACATCAACTCTCGGTTCGCCGGATTCGGGTCGGGGCTGGTCGCCGGCGACACCGGAATCGCCCTCCAGAACCGCGGCAGTTCCTTCTCGCTCGACCCCGCTCACCCGAATCACCTCGAACCGGGCAAGCGTCCGTTCCACACGCTCATCCCGGCCATTGCCCGCTTCGACGCCGACGACTGGGCGGCGTTCGGGACGATGGGTGGGTTCATGCAACCGCAGGGGCACCTGCAGGTCGTCTCGAACCTCGTCGACTACGACCTCTCGCCTCAGGCGGCGCTGGACCGACCGCGGTGGCGCTACCGCGAGGACGGCACCCTCGCCGTCGAGGACCGCCTCGCGGGCGTTGGCACGAAACTCGCACGCCGCGGCCACGACGTTCGCATCCTCCCGCCGTCGAGTTTCGGCGGCGCGCAGTTCGCCCGCAACGAGCGCGGGACGCTCTCCGCGGCGACCGAACCGCGCAAAGACGGGGCCGCGGTCGGGTTCTGAGCGTCCGGTAATCGCTCCCCGTTCGTCTCGTCTTTTGTCGCGGCATCTCGTGCCACCACGCCAGTTTCTCTCAACTCGCTTGACTGTCCGTATCGTCACGTTGTATCTCGGTTAGTTCGAGTTCTCGAATCGTAGCATATATGCGCGTCCACATTGCGTATGAGTGTATGTCCCAAGGTGGATGGAGGGCGGACTTCAGTCTCGACCGGCGGAAGTTCGTCAGGTCTCTGGGTGTCGCCGGGGTCGTTGGTCTCACAGGATGTACTGACAGTGCAGACCGACCCGGTGACGGCGGGAGCGGTTCCACCGACGGGGGCGAGGCGTCTGACACGCCGACGAGCGCGTCGACGGCCACGCCGACGCCGACGGACAGGGACGAGGTGAAGATGGGTGGCGAACTCGTCGCCACGCTGGGGGGTGAGGTGAAGAACTACGACCCCACACAGATTAGCGACTCGACCTCCAGTAAGGCGTTTGGTCTCATCTACGAATCGCTCCTCGGTGTCGACTT
>JBNJGG010000064.1:0-14216 GCA_051747545.1 Halobacteriota archaeon
GCCTGAATCATGGGTTGACCGACTGCCGCGAGGTCGCCGGTCTCCGGGAGCAGGATGCCCAGCGAGATCTCTCGACCCATGCCACCCGACGCGCTGTCGGCCATGGAGCCACTCCCTTCGGGGTCCTCGCCCTCGAACGTTTGAACGTCCTCTTCGACGGTGTTCGTCGAGTTCTGCCCCTCGAACGACCAGATGGCGTACGCTGCAGAGGCCGGGTCGCCCAACTCGTTGAAGTTGGTCGAACTCGACGCCCCCTGATAGTTGATGTCGTCGCCGTTAGCGGCGGCCTCGACGGCGTCGACGAAGTTCTGCGGGCCGTACTCGTCGCCACCGGGGTTGGCGATGCGACGCATCTGTTCCTGAATGGCGGGACCGCTGTTGTCGCCCGCCGCGGCGTTGGCCAGAATGAGAATCGCTGCGGAGTCGTACGTCTGGGACGTGAAGATACCCGGAGACGAGTCGTACTCCTCCTCGAAGAGGGTGTTGAACGCCTCCTGATTCGGGCCGCCCGCCGCGGGTGCCGTCCCGGTGACGTTGGCCATGTCGTTGCCGACCTGTCCGGGCATGTCACCCGAGCGCAGGCCGTCGGGGACCAAGACCGGGTCTTCCCCGTCGGTGGCGCTGTAGTAGTCCCGGAACAGTTGAATCCCGCTCTCGGGGTAGCCGATGACGATGAGCCCCTCCGGCCCGCCGTTTCCGCCGCCACCGGGTGCGCCGATACAACCTGCCGTGCCAGCGATGCCCGCGGCACCTACTCCCTTGAGGAAGTCTCGTCGTTCGATATTCCGAACCATAGTCGGTGAATTAGCGGTGGCGTTAATAAGTTTACGCTTAAAACCATCGGTGATTCGGTCGAATCGAGGAGGTTACTGTACACAATCGTCCATTAATCACCCGATGAAGTCGCACCAGCTCCGGTTTACATCCGACGGTAGCTGCCAGACGAGTTCACGCCCGTACGGACGTGTGTGTTAGATGACGAAGCCGCCCAGTAATGAGCGAGAGCACACATCTTAGTACGTCCCCACGGTTCGCAGGGACGCGGTCGGCTCGTACGAGAAAGTCTCCGGACAGCGAGCGCGCCGCTCAGGTTCCGCGAGACCGGGTGAACTGCTCGCTTCCTTCGTAGAACCAGTAGCCGCCCTCGCGTAGCGCCCTGCCGAGCGCCTTGTGCAGCGAGAGGAAATCTTCGAACTCCGGTTCGTCGACGTACTGGAAGACGTCGCGCATCGGCACGACGGTTTCGTAGTCGATTCTGATGGGGTCGTCCCCGTGCTCGGCGACGAAGTCCTCGACGACGAGTGGGAAGTCCTCGTCCTCGTCGATTTTGTCAGCGATGACTCGGTGGCCGTACCTGCGGCGTCCGTGGCTCCCCTTGTCGCCGTCGGGGTCGAATGGCCATTCCATAGTCGCACGTCGATGGGGTGACTGAAAGCCGTTACGCTCTGTGTGGCCGCGGTGTCAGGGTCGACGGAGACGGGATCGCTACGACGCTGTGCGGGCTGCGACTCGTCTCCTTGCACTTCCAACGTATCCGAGATGGCTGCTCACGCACGTTGGGAGCACACGAGGTGCTCGCTGCGGTCGTGAGCCACAAAATGCGGTGGGACTGGGATTTGAACCCAGGAGGCCGAAGGCCACCTGCTTTCAAGGCAGGCGCAATAGTCCACTCTGCCATCCCACCACACACCCGAGTTACCGAGCACACGTCTAAGAACTGTCGGTCGGCGGTGAGTCTCGGACGACCGTCGCGACGCCGTCGTCGACGGAGACGGACAGACCCACCTGGTCGACGAACGCGGCGGTGTGTCGCGAGACCAGTCGTCCGGCGGCGCGACGGGCCCGCAGCAGTGGGAGGAGCGTGAGGAGGTCCTGGCCGCGTTCGACGACGGGGAGCATCCGGAGGAAGTCGACGCCGTGTCCGGCGTCGCCCGCGCGGGCGGTGAGCGTCTCCAGTTCCGGTTGGGCGAAGGCACCGTCGAAGTCGATGGTGTCCGTGAAGGCGGCGTAGTACACTCGGCCGGCTGGAGCAGGTCCCAGAACCACCGGCGTACTGCGAAGTTTCATCGCCGCGGTGTCGATGTCGGTTCGGGCCAGCAACGGCGCGTTTCCCCGAACGACGGCGACCGACTGGACTTCCTCGCGTTCGAGAAGGTGCGTCGCGGTGTTACCCGCGCGGGCGTCGAAGGTCGAGCCGACCTGGGTTTCGAAGCGAACGTCGGAGAGATCATCGAGGGCGTCGGCGGCGATGGCGCGCAGCACCGCCTCTGGGTCGGTGTCGTCGGCGTACTGCTCGGGGAGGAGTTCTGCGGGGCGGTAGTTCACGAGCAGGTCGCCGCCCGACTGCGTCGCGGCCAGGAAGTTGTCCTTGAGAATCGCGGTGTAAAGGTCGGCGGCCTCCGCCTCGGTGAGCGGGCTCGTCGCGGCCAACTCCGAGAGGACGAGTCCCGGCCGTGGCGGGTCGGCGAGGACGGCGATGACGGTCATACCCGAAGGTGACCACGGCGTGAACTTGAACCCGCTGTTTTAGGAGAGCGCAGGCCGTGGGTCACCTATGGACTGGCTGGCGCTCCTGTCGACCGCCGTCGTCGTCGGCATCGCCATCGTCGCCATCGGTGGCGTCGTGACGCTCCTCAGCGGCGCGTTCTCGGTGCCGGCGGCGATTCTCGTCGCCGCGTTCCTGTTCGCCCTCGTGAACGGAGCCATCGGGTACGGGTTGCAACGCGCCGACCGGACGAAATCGAGCTACTGGTGAGGCGAGTCTGCGGCTGCCACTACCGACTGCGTCGGCCTTTCGTCTGTCGGTAGTCGCGCCCGAAGATGTCGCGCACGTGCCTGACGAAGGCATCGGTCTGAACCTCGGTTTGCTCCTCCGGAGAGAGCATTGGCACGAGTTCGAATCCCCGTCCCCTGACCGTCGTCGCGTGTTCGGCTTCGACGTCGAAGCTATCGGGGTGACGAGTCGTGTATTCGAGCGCCAGCGACGACAGCGCGCGTTCACCGACCGGGACGATTATTTCGGGGTTGATCATCCGAATCTCCGCGTTGAGAAACGGTTCGCAGGTCAGCACCTCGTCGTCGGTCGGCCGTCTGTCCGGATGTCGACACCGCGTCAGATAGGTCAGATAGACGTTCTGGAGGTCCGGTTCGTCGGCGTCCGGGGGCGACCGGGAGAACCCGAGTTCGCCGAGAATCCGCTGGATGCGACGACCCGCCGCGTCGCCGGTGAAGGGAACGCCCGTTCGGTTCGCTCCCTGTCCGGGGTGTTCGCCGACGAAGAGGAATTCGGCGGCGACGTCGCCGTAGCCGTGTACCAGCGCGGTTCTCGTCTCACACAGGGCGGGACAGTTCGTGCAGTCGGCGTCCATGTTGAACGGGTTGTCGAGTCTGTCCTGATGAGCGTCCACACGGGTCGATGGCGTCGAACGGTTATAACCTTCGGGATGCGGTCAGACGAGCGGGAGGGAATGTGCACAGGCAAGCGATATCAGACGCGCTCAACCCGGTTACTGCGACACAGAACGACGCTTGACGACCCCGATCATGTCGGCGACGTTCTCGGTCAGCACGCGGAAGGCGTCTGCGGTCTCGCCCTCCTCCAAGACGACCGGGCGGCCGCCGTCACCGCCGGAGCGGACGGCGGGGTCGAGCGGGATGCCACCGAGGTACGGGAGGTCGTTGGCGTCGGCGAGTGCCTTCCCGCCCCCGGACCCGAAGATGTCGTGGCTACTCCCGCAGTCGGGACAGCGAAACGAGGACATGTTTTCGGCGATGCCGAGGACGGTGGTGTCGTGGCGACCGAACATCCGGAGCGCCTTCCGAGCGTCGTCGACGGCGACGTCTTGCGGCGTCGTCACCACGAGTGACCCGGTGAGCGGGAGCGTCTGGAGCATCGTCAACTGCGTGTCACCGGTTCCCGGTGGCAGGTCGATGACCATGTAGTCGAGGTCGCCCCACTCGACGTCCTCGATGAGCTGGGTGAGCACCTTGTGAACCATCGGCCCGCGCCAGATGACCGGGTCGTCCTCGCCGACGAGAAAGGCCATGCTCATGAGTTTCACGCCGTAGCGCTCGGGCGGCACGATCGTCCCCTCGGCCGTCGCTTGCGGGTGGTCGTCGGCCGCGACCATCCGGGGGACGTTCGGGCCGTACACGTCGGCGTCGAAGAGGCCGACTCGCGCGCCCAGTTTCGCCAGTCCGGCGGCGAGGTTGACGGCGAGCGTCGACTTTCCCACGCCGCCCTTTCCGGAGGCGACGGCGACGATGTTCTCGACCCCCGGCAACACCTGTTCGTCGGGCGAGTGTTCCCGCGGAATGGTCGCCGCGAGTTCCGGGGTCAACCCCTCGGCCTCGACGACTTCTCGCACGCGGGCAGCGATGGCAGATTCGGCTGGGGAGTACGGTGCGCCGAGAGCGAGCGAGACCCGAACTCGGTCCCCCTCGACCTCGACGGCGTTTACGAGTCCGAGCGAGACGATGTCCTCGCCGAGGTCCGGGTCGTCGACGTCCCGGAGCAACTCGCGTATCTCGGCTTCGTCCATGCTCCGTTGTCGGCGTGTCTGGTGGATAAGGGTTTTGAAGGACCGAGCGCCGGGCCGACGAACACGACGGCGGCAAAGCGCCCCGAACCGGTGAAATGTAAGTGCCAGACCAGTCGTCACCACCAGAAAGGAAACCAGAAACGGTTACGTCGTCGGTGGATTCTCCCAGCAGTTTAAGCACGCTCGGACGAACCGTTCAGTAATGCTCGAGGACGACTTCGGTCGCGAAGTCACCGGCGTCCGCGTCTCTCTCACCGACCGGTGTAACTTCGACTGTGTCTACTGCCACAACGAGGGCCTCGGCGATACGCGCGGTCCGATGGAACCCCAGGACAACGAGATGAGCGCCGACGACGTGGTCCGGTTTCTCGAAGTCGCCGAGGAGTTCGACGTTCGCAAGGTGAAGTTCACCGGTGGCGAGCCGATGCTTCGAGAGGACCTCGAAGAGATTATCCGGCGAACGCCGTCCTCGATGGAAGTGTCGATGACGACCAACGGAACGTTCCTCCCGGGGCGGGCAGGAGCGCTGAAGGAGGCAGGCCTCGAACGGGTCAACGTCTCGCAGGACGCGCTCGACCCGGAGGCGTTCGCCGAGATTACCAAATCCGGTGCGTACGAACGCGTGCTCGAAGGCGTCGCCGCCGCGCTGGATGCCGGACTCGACCCGGTGAAACTGAACATGGTGGTGTTCGAACACACCGCGGGCTACGTCGAGGGGATGGTCGAACACGTCGCAGAGAACGACGGGCTTCAGTTGCAACTCATCGAGTACATGCCCGAACTGACGGGCAAACCGGAGTGGAGCATCGACATCCAGCGCGTCCACGACTGGCTGGTCGACATCGCGGATCGAGTCGAGACCAGAGAGATGCACGGCCGCAAACGCTACTGGGTCGGTGGTGGCATGGTGGAAATCGTCGACCCCGTCGGAAATCCGCACTTCTGTGCGAACTGCCATCGCGTCCGCGTCACCCACGAGGGGTACCTGAAGGGGTGTCTCAACCGAAACGACGACCTGCGGTCGATGGGCGAGATGAGCAGAGACGAGATACGCGGGGCGTTCAGAGAAGTCGTCGCGAACCGCGTACCCTACTACGGCGAGTATCTCGTCAGAGACGACGGGGGCGACTGGGTCATAAACGAGAAGTACATCGGCGCGTGAGCACGCGACGCAGTGGCGAACCTGAGACTCCTGCCGGTACACGCCGGCCGAATCACACGGCCACCCACGACACCAGACCCACGCTTATTCTCGTCTCGGGCGTCTATAGGGTATGTTTCGAACCGTGCTCGTCGCAACCGACGGGAGCGAGACCGCCCGGCAGGCCGCCGAACACGGCCTCGAACTCGCACGACGGTACGACGCCGACGTCTACGCGTTGTCGGTCGCAGACACCCGCTTCAGGTCGGTGCTTCACGGCCGCCGAGACGACGCCCAGACGGCCGAGCGGAAACTTCGTCGCGTGAGCGAGGAGGCAGTCGCGGCCGTCGCAGCGCGGGGAGAGACCCTGGGCGTGTCCGTGACACCGACGGTCGAGTCGGGGTCGCCGTCGGAGATAATCCTCGAAGAGAGCGACCGACTGGGGGCGGACCTCGTGGTCCTCGGAACGCACGGACGAACCGGAGTCGACCGATTTCTCGTCGGAAGCGTCGCCGAGTCGGTCGTCGACCGGGCACCCACGTCTGCACTCACGGTTCGACCCGCCGACCCGCCCTCGCCGACGGCGTACGGCACGGTACTGGTCTCGGTGACGTCCAGCGACTCCACGGAGGCGGCCGTGCGACAGGCAGTCGACGTGGCTCACCGGTACGACGCTACCCTGCACGCGCTCGGCGTCGTCGACGCCAGACTGGCCGCGACGACCGCGATTCGAGAAGCGCTCGAAGGCCCGTCGCGACGCGCCGTCCGCGAAGCCGCCGTCCACGCTGCCGAACGGGGAGTCGCCGTCGAGACCGACGTGCGCGTCGGCATTCCGACGGACGAACTGCTCGCACACGAGCGGACGGTGGGAGCCGACCTCGTGGTCGTCTCGGGCGACGAGCGGACGCCGCTGGACCGACTGGCCACGCAGGCGGTCGTCCGGCGAGTCGTCCGACGGTCGCAGGTTCCAGTCCTCGTCGCGAGGAAATCGCCCGCTCGCGCGTGAGAGTCAAAAAAGGAGGCTTCGAACCCAAGCGATGGGTTCGAACTCCGACGCCGGTGACCCGGACGCATCGGGCCGACCCTTTCGTGACGTTTAAGTAGGCTCCACGAATCCTTTCGAACGCAACACTGTAGGGGAGTCGTCCCCGAGTCCACGAGGGCGAAAGTACACATGAACGCGTGTTGCGGTAGCCAAGCCTGGCCCAAGGCGCTGGGTTGCTAACTCAGTGGCGTCAAGCCCCCGGGGTTCGAATCCCCGCCGCAACGCTCATCGACATTCCAGCTATGAGTGCAGAAGAACCACAGGACGACTCGGCGGAGGAGGAAGAGAACCTTCGCTACTTCGTTCGCATCGGGCAAACAGACCTCGATGGGACGAAATCCGTCGAGCGAAGCCTGACAGACATGAAAGGTATCGGCAAACGCACGGCGCGAATCGCCGCTGACACGGCCGACGTAGACCGAACGGCAACGTTCGGCCTACTCTCCCAGGAGGAGATAGACCGTATCACCGACGTCGTCGAAAACCTCGAAGACCACACCCCGGATTGGCTCGTCAACCGGCAGAAGGATTTCTACACCGGCGACGACAAGCACATCATCGGGGCGGATCTCGAGCAGACGCGCCAGCAAGACATCAACCGAATGCAGATGATAAACTCGTACAAAGGGGTCCGCCACAAGCGTGGACAGAAAGTGCGAGGCCAGCGGACGAAGTCCACGGGACGGTCCGAGGGCACCATCGGCGTCAACGTCGAAGCAATCCGCGAAGAAGCGGCCGAGGAGGCTGAAGACGAATGACGACCGGACGCAACACCAAACTCTACGAGACCCCGAACCACCCCTACCAGGGTGCCCGCATCGCCGAGGAATCCGACCTCCTCGGTCGATACGGCCTGAAGAACAAAGAAGAACTCTGGCGTGCCCAGTCGGAACTGCGGAACTTCCGACGCGAGGCCCGTCGCCTGCTCGGTGAGGCCCAGGGCGACGTCGACGCCGCGGCCGCCGCCGGCGAGGACTTTCTCGCCCGGCTTCGTCGTCTCGGCATCCTCTCGGAGGAAGACGACATCAGCCGCATCCTGTCGCTCGACGTGACCGACCTGCTGGAGCGTCGTCTCCAGACCGTCGTCTACCGCAAGGGACTGGCGCACACCCCGAACCAGGCCAGACAGTTCATCTCCCACGGCCACATCACCGTCGAGGGCGCCCGCGTGACGGTCCCCTCGAAGAAGGTCGAAGTGACCGAACAAGACACCGTGAGTTTCGACGAGAACAGCCCGCTCGCGGACGACCTGCACCCCGAGCGTGCGGAGGCCCAAGAATGAGCGACGCCGAAAACAGGTGGGGAATCGCCCACGTGTACGCCTCGTTCAACAACACGCTCATCACCGTCACCGACCAGACGGGAGCAGAGACGATTGCCAAGTCGAGCGGTGGCTCGGTCGTCAAGCAGAACCGCGACGAAGCGTCGCCCTACGCGGCGATGCAGATGGCCGGCCAGGTGGCAGAAGAGGTCAAAGCGGCGGGTATCTCCGGACTGCACGTTCGCGTCCGCGGTCCCGGCGGCAACCTCCAGAAGTCCCCCGGTCCCGGTGCGCAGGCGACCATCCGAGCGCTAGCACGGGCCGGGCTCGAAATCGGGCGAATCGAGGACGTTACGCCGATTCCCCACGACGGCACTCGCGCGCCGAAAAACAGCAGACTCTAACACGAATCATGGCATCAGAGTTCGAGGTCGAGTTCATCGAACGTGACGAACGGAAGGCCCGCTTCCTCGTTCGAGGAGTGACACCAGCGTTCGCCAACGGCATCCGACGGGCGATAATCGCTGACGTGCCCACGCTCTCTATCGACACCGTCCGGTTCATCGAGAACTCCTCGGTGATGTTCGACGAGATGATCGCGCTCCGACTGGGATTGATTCCGTTGACGACGGATCTGGATACGTTCGAAATCGGTGACACAGTGACCCTCGCACTCGACGTCGAGGGCCCGGCGACGGCGTACTCGGGAGACCTGCAGTCGGCCGATTCACTGGTCGAGCCCGCCGACGAGAATATCCCCATCATCGAGCTGAAAGAGGGCCAGCGCCTCGAATTCGAGGCCGACGCGGTCCTCAATGCCGGCAAGACCCACGCCAAACATCAGGGTGGCGTGGCAGTCGGCTACCGACACCTCCAGCAGGTGTCGGTCGTCGGTGACGTGGGCGAGTTCGACGAACCGGAGCCGAACATCCTCCGAGGCGTCATCGAAGAACAGGAGGCCGAACACGCGGTCGCAGGGGCGGACGGGAAAGCCCCAGAGAACGGCGACCTCGTGCTCACCGACACGTTCGACAACGACCTCACGAAACGGTATCCTGGCAAGGAAGTCGAGGTTCACGACATCCCCGGCGCGTTCGTCTTCCACGTGGAGGCCGACGGGTCGATGTCAGCCGACGAACTGGTCCTGCGCGCGGCCGAGTCCATCGGGATGCGCGCGGCGGAACTGAAAGAGAAAGTTACAGTCTAACGAACGAAAATGGCTCCTTCACACCACACAGAACCGACGCTCGCCCGTTGGCCAGCGTCGACTCCAACGTCGGTAACCGAAAGGTGTTTGAAGGGGCACGCAGTACAGCGGTATGCGTGCAGGGATAGCCAAGTTTGGCCAACGGCGCAGCGTTCAGGGCGCTGTCTCATAGGAGTTCGCAGGTTCAAATCCTGCTCCCTGCACTCCGCTTTCTCTCAGGAGGTAGATTATGAGTAAAACGAATCCGAGACTCACGAGTCTCATCGCCGAGCTGAAGTCGGTCTCGCGCGACTCCGGCGCTAACGTCTGGCAGGATGTCGCAGACCGTCTAGAAAAGCCCCGGCGCACCCACGCGGAAGTCAACCTCGGTCGCATCGAGCGGTACGCCGAGGAGGACGAAACCGTGGTCGTACCCGGCAAGGTGCTGGGCAGTGGTGTGCTGCAGAAGAACGTCACGGTCGCCGCCGTCGACTTCTCCGCGACAGCGCGGAAGAAAATCGAGCAGGTGGGAACGGCCGCGGCACTGGAACAGATTGCCGAACAGGACCCCGAAGGGTCGAACGTCAGGGTGATTCGATGAGTCTCGCCGAGTTCGACGCGGACGTCGTCGTCGACGCCCGGAACTGCATCCTCGGGCGTGTCGCCTCGGAGGTCTCTCAGCGCGCACTCGCTGGCGAACGCATCGCCATCATCAACGCCGAACACGCGGTCATCACCGGCAGCGAGGACGACGTGATGAGCGTCTACAGCAAGCGCGCCGAAGTCGGCTCCGACCAGGGGCCGTACTACCCGAAGCGGCCGGATCGAATCTTCAAGCGCGCGATTCGCGGTATGCTCCCGTACAAGAAGCCGCGCGGTCGCGAGGCGTTCGAGAACGTGCGCGTCTACGTCGGCAACCCGTTCGACGAGGACGGCGACGTACTCGACGACACGACACTGGATCGATTGTCCAACATCAAGTTCATCTCTCTCGGTGAAATCAGCGAGAAGCTGGGTGCTAACGTCACATGGTAACCAACACGAGCGGTAAGAAGAAGACCGCCATCGCCCGCGCAACCGTGCGCGACGGCGAAGGGCGAATTCGCATCAACTCTCGACCCGTCGAGCTGACCGAACCGGAGATGGCTCGCCTGAAGATGCTGGAACCGTTCCGCATCGCGGGTGAGGACCTGCGGAGTCAGGTCGACATCGACGTGCGCGTCGAGGGCGGCGGCGTCAGCGGTCAGGCAGACGCCGTCCGAACGGCGCTGGCCCGCGGCATCGTCCAGCACCTCAACGACGCCGAACTCCGCGACGCGTACATGGAGTTCGACCGGTCGCTGCTGGTCAACGACGTTCGTCAGTCCGAGCCGAAAAAGTGGGGTGGGCCTGGCGCTCGTGCCCGGTACCAGAAATCCTACCGCTGAGGTGATGAAGCGATGATGATACCCGTCCGGTGTTTCACCTGCGGCAAGGTCATCGGCGAGCACTGGGAGGAGTACAAAGCTCGGACCATCGAGGGCGACGAGGACGCCGAGGTAGTCCTCAACGACCTCGGCATCACGCGACACTGCTGTCGCCGGATGCTCGTCTCGCACAAGGACCTCGTCGATGTCGTCTCACCGTACCAATAATGCAGCAACGCTACAACCGCTACGAGAAGGCACGAATCCTCGGCGCACGGGCGCTTCAGGTTTCCTACGGAGCACCGGTGCTCATCGAGACGCAACAGACAGAACCGATTCTCATCGCGGCCGAGGAATACGACGCGGGCGTCCTCCCCTTCACCGTGAGGCGAGAGGGAGCGTGAGATGACGCTCATCACCGCCGTCTCACTTCGCCGCGTCCTCGACTCGCGAGGGAATCCGACGGTCGAAGCGGACGTCCAGACCGAATCTGGGGGATTCGGCCGTGCGGCCGCACCCAGCGGCGCGAGTACCGGCGAGTACGAAGCCATCGAACTCCCACCGAGTGAGGCCATCGCCACCGCGCGCCGCCACGCCGCCCCCCGACTGGTCGGCGAAGTGTACGCGGGCAACCAGCGCGAAGTCGACGCCGCGTTACACGCCGCCGACGGGACGGACAACTTCTCCGAAATCGGTGCCAACAGCGCGGTAGCCATCTCGATGGCCGCCGCGAAGGCTGGCGCAGACGTACTCGGAGCGCCGCTGTACCAGCACCTCGGTGGTGCCTTCCGCGGCGACAACTTCCCCATTCCGTTGGGCAACATCATCGGCGGCGGTGAACACGCCAAGGAGGCGACCCACATTCAGGAGTTTCTGGCCGCACCGGTCGGGGCACCGAACGTGAATGAGGCCGTCTTCGCAAACGCAGCTGTCCACGCCCGTGCGAGCGAGTTGCTCGACGAGCGCGGCGTGCCGGCCGCCAAGGGCGACGAGGGGGCGTGGGCACCACCCATCGGTGACGACGAAGCCTTCGAGCTGATGGCCGAGGCCGTCGACGACGTGAGCGACGAACTCGGCTTCGAGATTCGGTTCGGACTCGACGTGGCCGCCTCGGAACTGTACGACGCCGACGAAGGGGTCTACGTCTACGGCGACGAGACGAAGACGACCGACGAGCAGGTCGACTACGTCGCCGAACTCGTCGACGAGTACGACCTCGTCTACGTCGAGGACCCTCTCGAGGAGAACGACTACGACGGATTCACCGCACTGACCGAGCGCGTCGAGAGCGCGGCGGGAAGCGCCGCGGGCGCGAGCGGGACAAGCCCGCGAGCCGACCGCACGCTCGTCTGTGGTGACGACCTCTTCGTGACGAACGTCGAGCGCCTCCGGGCCGGAATCGGCCAGGGGGCGGCGAACTCGATACTCATCAAGCCCAACCAGATAGGGACGCTCTCGGACGCCTTCGACGCGGTCGAACTGGCGACCCGAAACGGCTACGACGCCGTCATCTCCCACCGGTCGGGCGAGACCGAAGACACGACCATCGCACACCTCGCCGTTGCGACCGGCGCTCCGTTCATCAAGACGGGTGCCGTCCAGGGCGAGCGAACTGCCAAACTCAACGAACTCATCCGCATCGCGGACGACGCAGTATGACCGAAAACGACAACGAAGCACTCGAAGCCGCCGCCGAGGAGGAACTCGCGGAAGCCGCCGACGACGAGGCGGCTCCGGAGGCCGACCCGGGGGCGGATGTTGAACCGGACGAAGAGCCAACCGACGCCGACCAAGCCGAAGCAGCTTCCGAGGCAAACGAAGCAGCTTCCGAGGCAAACGAAGTAGCGCCCGAGGCAGCCGAAGCCGAAGGGCCGGTGTTCGACGAGGACGTGATGCCCGACGAGGAGGCAGACCTCCTCATCCCAGTCGAAGATTACCTCGGGGCGGGGGTCCACATCGGAACCCAGCAGAAGACCAAGGACATGGAGCGGTTCATCCACCGCGTCCGCGACGACGGACTGTACGTCCTCGACGTGAGTCAGACGGACGACCGCATCCGCACCGCAGCGGACTTTCTCGCAAACTACAACCCCGAGCAGGTACTCGTGACCTCCTCGCGGCAGTACGGTCGATTCCCGGCCGAGAAGTTCGCAGACTCCATCGGGGCACGCGCTCGAACCGGGCGGTTCATCCCGGGGACGCTGACGAACCCCGACTACGCCGGGTACATCGAACCCGACGTGGTCGTCGTGACCGACCCCATCGGCGACTCCCAGGCGGTCAAGGAAGCCATCACGGTCGGTATCCCCGTGATTGCGATGTGCGACTCGAACAACCAGACGAGCAACGTCGACCTCGTCATCCCGACGAACAACAAGGGTCGACGCGCGCTCTCGGTCGTCTACTGGCTCCTGGCCAACGAGACGCTCGACCGACGCGGAACCGACACCGTCTACGCCCTCGAAGACTTCGAGGAAGGCCTGTAAGCCGACCCCGATTTTGAACGCACATTCTCGGTAGGTCCTCCGTCCCGAGCCAGTGCTCACTTCGGAGTACAGCAGAAACGCACCCCCTCGAATGTCATCGACGCGCCCACTAATCGATAGCCGGAGGACACGACCCGACAACAGGACTTTATCTGCGCGTCTCGACAGTGCGGTATGGACTTTTATCGTAGCATCCGGGCGGTCACGGGCGCTTCGGGCGACGGTCACATCGACTGGGACGCAGTCGCCGAAGCGGCCAAGGCCGTGACCGACACCGGGTCGCTCGACCTCGATGCGTCGGAACAGGAGGCGTACGCCGCCGACGTTCGAGAGGCCCGGAGCCGGCTCCGGGAAGTCGCGGAGGTTGAGTTTTCGCTGCCGGAGACCATCGAGATACAGAACCGCCACCACTGGATAGACACCAACATTCGGACGTTCGAGCGCGTGATGCGGCCACTCGAGAAGCGCGGTCCAGACGTGTTGCCTGGGCTCTCTCGAGTCGTCAACACGGGAACGATGGCGTTCATGCTCTCGTTTCTCGCCGGAAACGTCCTCGGACAGTACGATCCGCTCTTGCTCGCCGAAGACGACGACCACGGCCTCTACTTCGTCCACCCCAACATCGTCCGTGTGGCCGACGTGCTCGACGTCGACCACCCTCGGTTCCGTCGGTGGATAGCCTTCCACGAGGTCGCCCACGCCGCGGAGTTCGGAGCGGCACCGTGGCTCCCGGCACACCTCGAAGGTCGGATGGAGCGCGGAATCGAGGCGCTGGCCGCGGGGTCGCTCGACCGCGAGGCGTTCAGCGAACTCGACACGACGATGACCGCCGTCGAGGGGTACGCCGAACTCCTCATGGACCGCGCGTTCGACGACGAGTACCGGGACCTCCGCGAGAAGTTGGACGCCCGCAGACGGGGCCGCGGGCCGCTGACCCGACTCATCGGCCGGATGCTCGGACTTGGCCTCAAACGTCGGCAGTACGAGCGGGGCGCGAGGTTCTTCGAATCGGTCGCCGACGTTCGCGGCGTCGCCGCCGCCAGTGCCGTCTGGGAGCGTCCCGAGAACCTCCCGACCGACGAGGAACTCGACAACCCCCTGCGGTGGTTGACGCGGGTGAACCCCTGACTGCCGCCCTGACGGTACCGAC
>JBNJGG010000065.1:0-14057 GCA_051747545.1 Halobacteriota archaeon
ATGTGATATACTACTGGAGCTTAGCTGAATACACCCTCTCTATACAGCGGTGTGAACTTGGCACCACACCAGTAATAGATCGGAAGAGAGCGGTATACAGGAAGGATGTCGAGTAGTCTTTCGTAGGAAGTTACGATGCATTCGCACCGGTCCTCCGTCGTGAGAAAACGGTGTTTGCCACCCACCCACCGATACGACCACATCCCAGACCGAATATAGGAGCAACGCCCAGGATTACCCCACTGGCGAAGACAAAGAATACGACTCTGGAAAGCGGCCATGCCGCCGTCTTACCTACTGTCACAACAAACGTGAGTACCGCGAGGACACCTCCAATGAAACCAGCGCGGAGTCCGGCATCGTCCGGATTTGCCGAGCGGATTGCGGCGATGAACCCCGCGATGAACGCCCCGACTATCATAATGCCAGCACCGATAGTCGCCTCCGAGTTCGGAAGCCGGTTCACAAGAACCGAGATGGGTAGTGAGGCGAGTGCACCGATAAGCGCGAATCGCCATGCTGCAGGGAGAGCACGAACGTTGGGAGAGGGGACCATTTTCGTTTCTATGAGTTGCCCGAGAAGCAATATAGATTCCGCGGGGTCGAATGATGGTGGTTCCAGTACCTAATTAGAGGCTCAGAGTACGCGTTTTTACTGGCCGTTCTGCTATCGAAGGGGGTCGTTCCTGAGTGCAATGTAGAGCGTGAGTGTCCCCGTGTCGATTGGCGTGGTCTCCAAGACGAGGTAGCCCGGCTTGATCGAGAGAGTGACTGGTTTCTCAGGCGGAAGATAGGGACGGAGGTGTTTGAGCCGGGAAATCTGCATCGTGAACGACGCATCACGTCCCTTGCTGGTGTGTACCCGAGATGAGGGAAGCTCGTATCGGACTTCGTCGTCGACGCGTTCGCCCGTTGAACGAAACACAACGTAGTCCCTCGGCGGATCAACGTTGAGCTGGAGTTCGTCATCGACTAAGTCGATTGCCGTGATGCTACGCGTGAGTGCGCGTTGAGAGACGGACGTCGTCGCGTAGGATTCAGGTGATGAGTCGTCAGCAAAGAGGAGGGGATGAGCGGCGGTGAACGGTGAAAATTGATACGTTAGGTCGCCGGCTCGCATGACGACCACAGAGTCGGTGGTTTCGTTGGGTAACTCGATGGTTACGCACGTTGGTTTCGAACGCCCGAAGGACCGCGCTGAGCGTCCGGTGTTAACCCACAGGCTAGCAGTACTCGAACTACCGGACGCGGATTGGTGTAGCCGCGGCAGTTCGTAGTCAATGTACACGCTTCGGTCGTTCGCTAGCGCTCTCATGCGGAGAGTATCGCACGTAGTTTTTGCCCGAGTTATGGTTATTCAGAAATGGGACTGAGACGGCTCAACGAGCGTGATTTGCAGAGTTTGATTACACGGATTCGAGAGCCGGTTTCGTAGAGCGCGTGACAGCGGTGCTATCGTGTTCGTCAGAATTTTCTTGATCCGTGAGTTCTGCAGCTGCGATTAATCAGAATTCTCCCCTGCGTCTTCTTGGTTAGACATGGATTGCCCAGGTTTCAACGTGATAACGTAGTGGGAGGTCCTTGTCGGAGAGTACGCGTGCTCGCCGATCCAGCACTCCATCACCTGATCGTGCATCCGAGTCGTGGTCCATACCTTCCCGCCGACTTGCCGTTCGAACAGGGCGATTTGATGCCCTACTCGGGATGACGCATCTCGACCAGTTCCTGACGCCGTCGAAGAGCTCGGTGGGTTCGTCGAAAACTTCGAATGAGTGCTGTTTACGAGTCACTAGTGCTAGTGATCAGATCGGACAGCTCGAAGAGGAGGACGTCATCGCGCGTAGCAGCGGCGCGTTCGAGATCCTCTGTGTATCCGGAGCGGCTGAACAAGACGTACAGCGTTTCCCCGTCTCCGGGCCCTTCTGACCACCGGACTTCCACCGTCGTTCGTTCGAGATCGGCAAGTGCACCTTCGCTCACGGGGTGGGACGTGAACTTACACTCGCCGGCGACGAGTCCGTCGGCAGTGAGGCCGAGGACGTCCAGTTCGTGTTCCTTAAACCACCACTGCCCGACATCACGGAATTGTCGGTCGATGAGATCAGGGAGCGCTCGCTGGCAGAGGCGTTCGAACAACGGGCTCACGTAATCCGCAAGTTCGGATGCGACGAGTTCGTCGTACGCGTCGTCGCCTACCAGGCGAAGCTGGTCCTGCTTGCCGTAGACGAACCGAAACCAGAACCGGAACAGCGGCGCAGAGATGCGATACCGGCCACGTTTCGAGACGGTCGGGGATTCCGTCACGGGAATGTGGCGTTCGACGAGACGAAGCCGGCGAAGTTTCTGGAGGTACGTGCTGAGTGAACCGGAGTCCACGCCGGCCATACCCGCAATCTCGTTCGGGGTCCGACGGCCGTGGGCGAGCGCACGGAGGATGCTGAAGTACGTGTTCGGCTGTCGGAGTTCGGTACGGAGCAGGAACTCTGGTTCGGAGTACAGGAGGCCGCGCTCCGACAGAATTGCTTGCTGGACGTTCGTTCCTAACTGCTGGTCGGGGTCGATGGTCTGGAGATAGTACGGTGTGCCGCCGTAGATCGACCACGCGGTGATGGCGGTCTCCGGGTCGTACTCCGGAAAGAACTGGCGTGCGTCGGCTACTGAGAGCGGCTTGAGGTCGATCGTCGCCGTCCGGCGACCGTACAGCGGTGCGTTTCCGGAGAGCACCTTGTCCTCCATCACGCTGATCGAGGAGCCGACGAGTACGAGCGTCATCCCCGTCTCCTGTAACTCCATGTCCCAGACGCGCTGAATGCGAGACGGGAGCGACTCGTCCTCCTCGATGAGAAACGGGAACTCGTCGACGACGACGATCGCGTCTTCCTCGCCGAGTGCTTCCAGGAGTATCTCCCAATCGCGGCGGACGTTTCGCAGCGACGGGAACTGCGCAGTGGCAGTGTCGACGAACTGTTCGAGTTGATTCGGTGCAGTCGATTCGACCGCCTGGTAGTAGACGGCGTCGTCTCGATCAGCGATGGACTGACGGACGAGTTCGCTCTTGCCGAGGCGACGGCGTCCGTAGATCACGATGAAGTCCGCCGTCTCGGACTCGTAGCAGTCTGCGAGTTGATCGAGTTCGACGTCTCGATCAACGAAGTGCTCCATACAGCCAGTAGTATCTCCGATCAAATGGAACTTTCGATTTCGGAAATCACGATTTCCATTCTTGCGATTTCCTTCTCGGGGGGCGAAGAACAGATCCAAACGGGTTGATTTCGAAGCACGGACTGGCCTCGTTTCCACAGCCTAACTTGGCGTCATCGAGGTAGACGTATCCCTCATACCGCGACCAAGGGGGAGATTCTCAGCAGGCTCGTGCTAGTAGATCCGAGTCACAGTGGTAGTAGTTCCCCACGACGACTTCGACGTGCGGCAAGAGCGCACCCATCATCGAGTGCGGACAGGTGCCGAATCCTGTCGAGAGACCGACGAAGTCCTCCGATCTGAGAACTCCCCGTCGCGAAGTCGAACGGCACCGCCTCTACCGGATCGCCGTCCTCGGGAAGGTCGTCGAGAAACTACGCGTAAGAGGGGCAGTATTCGGTGTCGCCGTACTCGCCCGTCTCCGGGAGACACGGGGTGGGTCCGCCGGGAGGTGCTCGTTGATCGTGTCGAGGTCCGATTCGAACTGTCGGAGTTGCTGGCGAACGCTCGTCAGCACGAGGACGCGCTCGAACGTCGAACCGGGGTCGCGCACGCGGTCGATTACCCGCGGTCAACGCGAGCATCGTCTTGCCCGTCCCGCAGGCACCCTCGACGATGGTGAACCCGCCCTGCTCGGCTGTCTGTATCGCCGTCTCGATACCGTCGACCTGCTCAGCGTACGGCTCTGGATGTCCGAACACCGCCTCCCACGTCACGACGTGGACTCACCTTCGACCATGCTTATCCGTGTCCAAGCACTGGTGCGGCTTCCCTCAAAAACCTCGGCCCCCGAGCAGTTCGACGGCCGTTCGCGTGACATCCTCGACGGCGCCTCAGAGCGTTTCGAGAAGGTCGTCCGTGTCGTCTTCGCGGCCGATGCAGACGACGAGCGACTCGGCGGTTGGCGCGTAGACGTTCATTTCGCGGCCCTTGACCGAGTACCGCGCCCCAGAAACACGAACGAGACCCGCTTCGCGGAGATTCGCCACGTGGTGTTTGACGTTCTGCACCGACGTGTCCACCGATTCCGAGAGCTCCGAGGCGGTGGCGTCCTCGTCGTGTAACGCAGTCAGAATCGTTCGCGCCGTGTCCGAAGAAAGGGACTTGATGAGCGACTCCGTATCCTCGTCGTCAAGCCAGAGGACCCTGACGTCGTCGTCTATCGGGTCCGTTTCCGACGGCGGTAACTCGGACATACTCGTGAATTTCGACTGCCGATTGAAATATATTCGGAACCGTGGACTTTCTCTGGTCGTAGAACGGGTTCCACGGAAATAACTCGATACAAGTGGACGAACGTTTACACCACGTCGGTGAACAATTGTGTCCACCGACGCCCAGGCCAGTTCGACGACGGGCTATGGGGGCCGCCTGCGGTTTGGACGAGTGTGTCACCCCCGAGCGGTCGTACCCTCGGGTGTGGGCAGTCGGCCGCCCGCGTACAGACCGACGAGTAAGAACAGCAACACCAGAAGTGACACCGCGAACCACCGAAAGACGGTGTCGAACGAGTATCCAACTTCGGTCAACGCGCCCACGACCCCACTCCCGCCGGCCTCGACGAGTAGCGTCGCACCGCTGAACACCGCGTACGCGCTCGCACGGTTGTCCTCCGGGAGCGTACCCAGCATGTAGGTGTCGAGTGCTGGAAACATGCTGTGAACGAGATAGCCCAGAACGATAGTCACGACGAGGAGAACGAGAAAGGACGACGCGAACGTGAGCGCGACGAGCGCGACGCAGAAGCCGAAAAAGAGGGCCAGAATGTACGGAACGGTGGGAAGCCGGTCCGCGAGCCTCCCGCCGAACCAGAAGGCGGGCACGCCGGCGGTGAAGACGACGGTGAGAAACGTGGCGGCCATCCCCGGAGAGAGGCCCTTCGACGTGCCGAGGTACGACACGTAGAAGTTGAACAGTCCCTGCCAGACGAAGCCGACAGCGCCGATCATCGCGAGCCCGGCGAGGATGATTCTCCAGTTCGACAGCGAGGCCGCGAAGTCCTTGTTTGCCCCGCTTCTGGCGGGAAGGGACGTCCGTCGAAAGACGACCACGAGTGCGAGCGTCAGTGCGAGCGTTACCACGGACAGGACCCAGAACGCCTCGCGCCACGACGCCACGATGAGGACCGCCGCCGCAACCGACGGGGCGACGACGGCGGCAATCTGTGAGGCGGTTCCGTGGACGCCGACCGCCCGCCCGACCGCGTCCGGGTAGAGCTCACCGACCAGCGGGATGGCGGCGACGAAGTAGGCCCCGGAGGCGACCCCGATCGCCAGCGCGCCGACCTGAAGCGCCCGAATCGACGGTGCCGCCGCGGTGACAGCCGCCGACGCAGAGAGCAGAACCCCGGTTGCGATGACGATTCGAGGTTGGGAGATACGGGTGAGGAGGTAACCGACGGGGATGCGCGAGAGACCGGTTCCAATCCAGACGAGCGAGGCGACCAACCCGACGGTCGCTGGACCGACGCCGAACGCGGTCTGGAGCGGTCCGAGCAGGGGTGCGAACACCACGCGTCCGAAGTTGACGAGAAAGACCAGTCCACAGAGCGTCACGAACAGGCGGCGCGTCACGAGCAGAGGGTTCGGAACCGAGCGAGTCAAATGTACCGGACTGGGGCACCCCCTCGCCTGTGACCACATACGTTAACGGAACTCGCCACGAACGGGAGACCATGATTACCGCCAGTCGCATGGCCGCGGTCGACCGAAACGCCGCGGCACTCGGGGTTCCACAGAAACAGTTGATGGAGTCCAGCGGGAACGCTGTCGCCCGCGCTGTCAGACAGGTGTCCGATCCTGGCGACGCCGTCGCGCTGGTCTGTGGTCGCGGGAACAACGGTGGCGACGCGATGGTCGCGGCGCGCTTTCTCGACGACTACGACGTGACGGTCTCCCTGCTGGGTCGCCCAGAGACCATCACGACCGACATCGCCCGCGAGAACTTCGAGGCGCTCCGAGCGGCCGAGTACACCGTCGAGGTAGTTACCGACTCGACCGCGCTCGACCTCGGTGACCCCGATGTCGTCGTCGACGCGATGCTCGGGACGGGGGTGACCGGGACGCTTCGAGAACCCGAGGCGACCGCCGCACGCCGGATAAACACCACCGAGGCGACAGTCGTCTCGGTCGACGTTCCGTCCGGTATCGACGCTGACACGGGAACCGTAGGGGGTTTCGACGCGACCGAGGAGACCGAGAGTGTCGCCGTCGACGCCGACCACGTCGTCACCTTCCACGACCAGAAACCGGGGCTGGAAGCGCTCGATGCCCAGGTGACGGTCGCCGACATCGGCATCCCGACAGCCGCCGAGACGTTCGTCGGCCCCGGAGACCTGCTGGTACTCGACCGCGACCCACTGAGCCACAAGGGCGACCACGGCGAGGTGCTGGTCGTCGGCGGCGGGCCGTACACCGGTGCGCCCGCACTGGCGGCGCAAGCCGCACTTCGGGCCGGCGCAGACCTGGTTCGAGTCGCCTGTCCGGACCACGTCGCACGCGAGATTCAGGGCTACAGCGAGAACCTCATCCTTCGCCCTTTCGAGGGCGACCACCTCGCTGCTTCCCACGTCGATTCCGTCCTGGAACTGGCGGCCGACCACGACGTGGTGGTCTTCGGTCCCGGCATCGGTGCCGCCGAGGAGACGCTCGCCGCAGTCGCTGACTTCCTCTCGGCGTACGACGGGCGGGCCGTCGTCGACGCAGACGCACTCCAGGTCGTTCCGACAGTCGACACCGACGCGACCCTGGTCTGTACGCCCCATCAGGGGGAACTCGCGGCGATGGGCGGACCGCGGAGCGACGACTGGCGCGAACGCGCGGGACTCGTCGAATCCTTCGCCGCCGACCTCGGCGTGACGCTCCTCGTGAAAGGGGCCTACGACGTCGTGACCGACGGAGAGACGACGCGCGTAAACCGAACCGGCAATCCCGGCATGACGGTCGGCGGCACCGGCGACGTGCTCGCAGGTGCGACTGGTGCGCTGGTGGCGACGCGCGACCCCGAACTCGCGCCGTTGCAGGCGGCTTCCATCGCCGCCTACGCCAACGGTCGCGCCGGTGATTTGGCAGTCAGCGAGCGCGGGAACGGGCTCGTGGCGACGGACCTGCTCGATACGCTACCCGAGGCCGTCTGGGGTGATGACGATGCGTGAGGGCGATTTCGCCGGCGACGGTTCAGGAAGCGAGCGTTCCGAAGAAGACGGAACCGGAGGCGAGGGCCCCCAGCGAGAACTCACGCACACAGACGAGTCCGGGGACGTGCAGATGGTGAACGTCGGTGAGAAATCCGACACGCGACGCCGCGCGGTCGCGCGGGGGGAGATACGCCTGCAACCGAACACTATCGAGGCCATCCGCGACGACGGCGTCGAGAAGGGTGACGTGCTCGCGACGGCCCGGGTCGGCACCGTGCAGGCGGTCAAACACACGTGGGAGACGATTCCCATGTGTCACCAGATTCCAATCACGAACGTCGACACGTCCTTCGATGTCGGCGACGACCGGGTCGTGCTCACCGTCGCCGTCGAAACGACCGGTAAGACCGGCTGTGAGATGGAGGCGCTCGAAGGAGTCACCACCGGCCTCAACGTCGTCTGGGACATGGTCAAAGCCATCGAGAAGGACGACGCTGGACAGTATCCGGCGACTGAAATTCGGGACGTTCGCGTCCTCGACAAAGAGAAACGGCGACTGCCGGGCGAGTAACTAGTCCGTCGACTCACCGCCGTCGGTCTCGGCCGACACCGGCGTCAACTCGGCGGCTTTCACCCGCGCTCGCTGGACGATCTCCGGGCGCGCCTCGAATTCGAGGACGATCTGCTCGCCCTCGTACTCTTCGTGTTCGACGTTGGCATTGTCGTAGAGCCAGGAGACCAGACTCATGGTGTCGTCAGCCATCGGCAGGAGAAGTCGTTCGCGCTGCCACGGCGGTAGTTCCTGCTCGATCCGGTCCCTGAGCTCTTCGACGTTCTCACCGGTCAATCCCGAGACGGCGATGGGGTTCGGCGCGAGCGCGGAGAGCGCCGCCCGCTTTGCGTCGAGTTCCTCGTCGTCGACTCGGTCGATTTTGTTCAGCACCGTCACGATGGGTGCCTCGTTTCGCTCGTACAGCGTGTCGTGACAGGTGATGAGTTTGTCACGCATCTCGTCGACAGGTTCGCTCGCGTCGACGACCAGCAAGACGAGGTCCGCACGGTAGACCGAGTCGAGCGTCGACTTGAACGATTCGACCAGCCAGTGCGGGAGGTCCGAGACGAACCCGACGGTGTCCGTCAAGAGCACGTTTCGGGTGTCCGTCTCGGCGCGACGGGTCGTCGTCCCGAGCGTCGTAAACAGTCGGTCCTCTGACTCGGCGGTCGGTTGGAGGTCCGGGTGGAGGTCCTCGTTCTGACCGACCTCGAGGTCGGCGGCGAGTCGTTGCATCAGCGTGGACTTCCCCGCGTTGGTGTAGCCCGCGAGGGCGACGAGGTCGAAACCGGACTCGCGTCGTTGCTCTCGACGCGTCTCCTCCTTCTCCGCGATGGCGTCGAGTTCGGCCTTGATGTTGGCTATCTGGGCTTTGATGTCCTGTTCGCGGCTCTCGTCGTACTCGCCGAGGCCCATGAACCCGGGTCGCTCGTCTCGGCTCGCGAGGCTGACTTTCGCCTCGACCCGCGGCAGTTCGTATCGGAGTTCTGCGAGTTCGACCTGCAACTGGGCTTTCCGGGTGTTGGCCCGCTGGCCGAAGATGTCAAGAATCAGCGTGAACCGGTCGATGACGACGACGCCGTCCGGTAGTTTCTGTCCGATGTTGTAGGTCTGGTACGGGCCGAGTCGGTCGTCGACGATGACCGCGTCGGCCTCCGTCGCGGCGACGACGCTCGCCAGTTCGTCTACCTTCCCTTCGCCGAAGTGATAGGCCGCGTCTTCTTCCCTCGATTGCGTGAGTGTTCCGACGACGTCGTATCCCGCCGCGCGGGCCAGGTCGGTGATTTCAGAGAGGTCGGCCTCACCGCTGTCGACTCGCTTGGCGACGACCGCTCTCATCGCGTCACCTCGGGCTTCCCGAGCGAGGGGTTCGAGTGCCGACTTCGTGCCGGTACTGTTCGAGGTGGGCGTTCGCTGTGTTGCTGTCCGGTTCCGCTCCCGGCGGCGGTCGAATCAAGAATGGCGGGCAGTCACCCCCGATTTCATACCCGCGAGTTAGTGCCTCTCGAACTTGAACCTTCCCGCCCGCGAACGTCGGTTTCAGTCGTCGACCAGTTGCCACAAACGACTTAACGGATTACTGATTACAGGACTGCATGGTCGATATCAACCCTCAGCAACTCGGAATCGAATTCGGGAGCGGGGCGCTCATCGGAGCGATAATCGGGTTCGCGGCCAAGAAGGTGGCAAAACTACTCGCGGTTATCGTCGGACTCGAACTGGCGCTGTTCAAGTTCCTCGAGTCGAGGGAAATCCTCACCGTCGACTGGGAGCGACTCACAGCCGGGATGATAAAGACGACCGAGAGCGCGACCACCGGTGCACCACCGGACTGGGTGATGACGCTCCTCTCGACGCTCTCTATCTCCGCGGGCTTCACCGGCGGCTTCCTCGTCGGATTCAAGAAGGGATAACGCGGGTCGACTACCGAACGTTGAGGTCGTCTTCGTCTTTGATGATGCGCGTCTCGGCTTCCCCGCTACTGAGTTCGTTCACGAGGTCGTAGAACTCGTGTTGCATACCGGCGGGGAACGTGAGCACGCCGACCCACGACCCGTCGTTTTGCCACTCTTCGCGGTCCAGGTCTCCGAACTTTCGTACTCTCGCCTGCGCGCTACCGGCGTACTCCGGCGGAATCTGCACCGCGATTGTCACCTCCGCGAACCGAATCGGGATGACCGGTCGGAGCGCTTCGAGGGCGTCGTCGACCTGTGTTTCGACCCGCTCCATCGGGTCGACTCGGAAGCCCGCCTCTTCGAGGGCACGCTCGATACGCTCGGGTGGATGGGGAGCGTCGTCCATCTGGGGATTCACCGCGTTACGCGTGATGCGGTCGATGAGTTGGCGACGCTTCTGCTCCTGCATCTCGCGGCGCTGGTCGGCGGTGATTTGAATCTCACCGCGCTCGACGACCGCCGGGATAATCTCCATCGGGTCGGTCGTCCCGAACACCTCTTCGAGGTCCTCTTCGGCCGGGCGGTCCCCGCGTGAGGCGTCCTCGAAGACGTCTTCGGCTGCGATGACCTCCTCCAGCTCACCGTCGAACTCGCCCCGCTTCATCGACAGCGCAGCTTCCGGGTCGATGAGTACCTCGAAACGCGCCCCGTGGGACTCCAGTCGCGCCGTAACCGCATCGTCAAGTGAAATCATACCTGACTGTAACACGTCATGGCTAAAAAGCCCTCCCTGGTAGACGCCGCAAGTTCACTGACTCCGAGAAGCCATCGGCTGCGGTCGGGGCCGGTTCGGGGCAACACTGGTATACTCGCGGTGCCTACTCGAACCGATGAGTGCCCAATCGTCCTCCGGTCAGGACCTCGAAGACCGCGTCGAACTGTTTATGATGCGTAACTTCCCGCAGATTCAGATGCACGGTGGGAGCGCAGGTATCGAAGCGATAGACGAGGAGACGGGGGAAATCTGGATTTCTCTCACCGGAGCGTGCTCCGGATGCGGTATCTCCCCGATGACCATTCAGGCGCTGAAGGCCCGGATGGTCGCCGAGTTCGACGAGATCTCGGAGGTACACGCGACGACCGGGATGGGTGGATTCGAAACGACGCCGGACGACTCGGATTTCTCCGACGTACCCTTCTGAGTCTGACGACCGTCACTTCGCTCCGTTCCTCCCAGTCACTTCGCTCTGGACCGCCTCTTCGCTCGTAATGCGGTTCTTCGCTCAGTTCACAGGGTTTGAGGTCCGTGGTCGCATCGAGTAGAACTATCTCCCCGTGGCGGAAATCGTGCGTCATGAACGACCGGTCGCTTCGAGAGCACGTCGTGCGGGCCGCCCGAGAGGGCGGTTCGATTGCCTGTGAGTCCTTCCGTGAGGAACACACAGTCGAGACGAAGGCGGGACCGATGGACGCGGTCACCGCAATCGACCACCGTGTTCAGGCCTACATCTCCTCGGTGGTAGACGAGGTCGACTCCGAAGCAGTCGTCGTCGGTGAAGAGGGCGACGCCCCGTCGACGGTTCCCGAGTCGGGACGGGCGTGGGTCGTCGACCCGATAGACGGAACGAACAACTACGTCGCTGGCAACCGGCTGTGGGCGACCAGTATCGCGGTCCTCGAGGATGGAGCGGCGCGCGTCGCCGTCAACCACTTTCCGGCGCTGGGCGACACGTACGTCGGTGGCCCCCGTTCTGAGACCGGTGGTTATGCCACTCGAAACGCCGAACAGGTGGGCGTCTCCGACACCGAAACGCCGGGCACCTTCATCGTGGGCACGATATTCGGATTCAGTCCGATCGAGCGCGCGGGGTTGGCCAGCGTGACCTCACTCGCCGCCGAACGATTCGGTGACACCAGACAGTTTGGGAGCGCGCAGGCGACCCTGTCAATGCTAGCGAGCGGTGAACTCGACGGGGTCGTCTCTACGGCGCGACTCAATCCGTGGGACACCGTCGCCGGAGTGGCGCTCGTCAGACTGGCCGGTGGGACGGTCACTGACCTCCGCGGTGACCACTGGAAGCCCGAATCGACGGGGCTGGTCGCGTCGAACGGCACGGCTCACGAGGCGTTTCTCGAAGTCGTTCAGTCGGTCGAAACGGCGTAGTCGTCCGTCCGCCGGTGGGGTCGCTCGCGGGGACTTACGCGATTCGGTCGACGATGCCGAGCAGGTCGTCCTTTCCGCGGACGCCGACGACCGTCTCCTCGTGCTCGCCGTCGGCGTAGAATTTGAGCGTCGGGACGCTTCGAACGCCCTCCGAACGCGCGAGCGCCTGGAGTTCGTCGATGTCCACTTTCAAGACGAGCGTGTCCGTCTCCGCGGCGATTTCCTCGACGACGGGTTCGAGCATCTTGCAGGGGCCGCACCAGTCGGCGTGGAAGTCCACGAGTGCGACGGTCGCGTCCGAAATCAGGTCGCGTAACTGCTTCTCGCTCGACACGTGAACGGGCTCCGAAGTCTGCGATTCTGGCGCGCTCATGACTTGTCGTACCGTCGGGACGTGCTTAACTGTTGAGAAGGTATGCCGGCGTAATGCACGACCGACCTCAGACCTGATATCGGAGGAGGACGCCGTCGTCGAACCGTTCGACCCCTTCGAGGACTAGCGACGGGAAGTCGGCGACGAACCCGTCGCCGTCGGCGAGCGTCGGCGCGTCGCGACCCCCGATGAGCATCGACCCGACGTAGACGGTCAGTTCGTCGACGAGACCGGCCTCGAAAAGTGAGAAGATGAGTTGCCCACCACCCTCGACCAGAAGACGGTCGACGCCCTCGCTCTCGAGGCGGTCCAGTGCCACGCGGAGGTCCACCCGGGTCGCGCCCGCGGTGACGAGTTCAGCTCCGGCGTCCCGCAGCACCGCGACTCGCTCCTCCGGGGCGGCTTCACTCAGCAGGACGTACGTCGTGGCTTCGTCGTCCAGAATGCGAGCGTCTGGTGGCGTTCGAGCCCTCGAGTCGGCCACGACGCGCGCCGGGTTGGCCGGGCGGCCGTTTCGAAGCCGCTGAACCTGACGGTCGGACACGTCGATTGTCAGGTTGGGGTCGTCCGCGACGACGGTACCGACGCCGACCATCACGCCGTCGGCGGCGGTTCGGAGACGGTCGACCCGGTCGAAGTCGTCTGGGCCGCTAATTCGGACCTGCACCCGCCGACGCGACGAGAGTTTGCCGTCGACGCTCATCGCCGCGTTGACAACGACTTCCATGTCTTCTGGGTCGCTCCCGCACGGAAAACCGTTTTCGGTGAGGCTCCCTCGGACTGTGATGGGCTATCCCCGAACGCGAGGTGACAGCAACGACCCACGATGTGGCCAACAGTAGACTGCGACGGCCGCCACTGCCCGGACACAAGGTTTAGGCCTCCACTCGTGAAACAACGGGCAGGAATGCCGCCGAAGGTGCTGATGCTCGGGTGGGGGTTCCCGCCGAACGTGACCGGCGGGCTCGATACGCACGTGGGGGAACTCTTCGACGGACTCGAAGCCAGCGGCGTCGACGTCGAGTTGGTGTTGCCTGCCGAGTACGCCCCCGACGGACGTGACGGAATCGTCGGCGTGCCGACCGGCGAGGGGGACATCATCACCCGCATCGGACGGCTCAGCGCCGAGTTCGCGGAGCGGGCGACGACCGCAGACGTGGTTCACACCCACGACTGGTTCGGATACGGGCCGGGGTCCCGCGCGAAGTCGAACGCCGACGTAACCTGGGTGAGCACGTTTCACTCGCTCAGCTCCGACCGAAACATCGACCCCCCACAGCGTGAAATCGAGACGGAACGCCGCCTCGTAGAACGATGTGACCACCTCCTCTCGGTGAGCAACACGCTGGCCTCGAAGCTCCGTGCGGAGTACGGCGGGGAGTCGACGGTGATTCACAACGGGTTTTCGGGGTGCGAGACGACCGGCCGCGACCTGAAAGCGGAACTCGGAATCGACGGCGAGATGCTGTTCTTCGTGGGCCGCCACACCGACCAGAAAGGGATTTCCCACCTCCTGTACGCGATGGAGCGGCTCCCCGAGAGCGTGACGGTCGCCGTCGGCGGCAGTGGTCACCTCACCGACCGTCTGAAGCGCTTCGTCGAACTCCTCGGCGTCGAGGCACGCGTCGAGTTCGTCGGCTACATCCCGGAACCGGAACTCGGCGACTACTACGCCAGCGCCGACCTGTTCGTCTCGCCGTCGCTGTCGAAACCGTTCGGTATCACCATCACGGAGG
>JBNJGG010000066.1:0-13813 GCA_051747545.1 Halobacteriota archaeon
TTCCTCGCGAGTCCCGTGGAGTTCGATTGCCTCCGTGTTCAACAGCAGTTCTATCTCTCCGGCGTCGACCTTCTCCATCACGCGATCTATCCAGTAGTCCTCGGCCCGGAACCCCTCACGGCGGTGAACGAGGTACACCTTCTCCGCAAAGCGCGTGAGGAACACCGCCTCCTCCATGGCCGCGTCGCCGCCGCCGATGACCACGATGTCCTCGCCGCGGAAGAACGCCCCGTCACAGGTCGCACACGTCGAGAGTCCGTATCCCATCATCTCGTCTTCACCGGGGATGTCGAGCGTCCGTGCGCTGGCACCGGACGCGGCGATGAGCGCGTCCGTCGTGTACACGTCGCCGTTCGTCAACTCGACGCGGAACGGGCGCGTCGAATCGTCGACGGCCTCGATGACGCCGTTTTTCACCTCCGCCCCGAAGCGCTTGGCCTGCTCTTTCATGTTGGTGATGAGTTCGGGACCGCTGATGCCCTCCGGGAAGCCCGGATAGTTGTCGACCTCGGTGGTCAGCGTCAGCTGCCCCCCCGGTTCGTCACCCTCGAAGACGAGCGGGTCGTTGTTCGAACGGGCCGCGTAGATTGCCGCGGTCAGTCCGGAGATACCGCTTCCGGCGACGATGAGCCGGCGATGTTCGACGACGCCGCCCTCGTCGTCTCGAGACGCATCTGTCATACCGGACAATTCGCAATGGAGTTGTATTTACCTTGCGCTGTCCGGTTCCATTGGCACTCTGGCGTGGTCGACCGTCTCCCCACGTCGAAGTACTTACCCACTCCCAGCGACACCAGTGAACCATGCCCGCCGACCTCGTAGAGAAGACCGATCGGTACGAGCGGATGCTCACCGAAGCGCTCGCGGACGCGACGAGCACGGCACCCCCGGAGACGCCGCTCGGTCGGGCCGCCGCCGACTGTCGGGAGATGGCCCGGTCGTACCTCGACGACGGTCGCCACTTCCGCGAGACCGACGACACCGTCAACGCACTGGCGTCGTTCTCCTACGGGTACGGGTGGCTGGACGCTGGCGTCAGATTCGGTCTCTTCACGGTTTCGACAGACACGGACCTGTTTACGACGTAGCTACTCGGCGAGGTCGCCACGCAGTGACGCCGTCGTCGTTGCGTTCGGCCCGAACAGTTTTTCAGAACCGAATCGTCGGCCCGTCCGGACTGTCTTCGACTTCGACCCCGAGCGCCGCGAGGTCGTCACGCAGTGCGTCCGCACGTTCGTAGTTTCCCGCCTCGCGTTCGGCTTCTCGCAGTTCGAGCACCAGTTCGGCGAGTTCGGTCGCCAGAGTCACGTCCCCCTCACGCTCCTCACCGAAGGAGAGACCGAGTACCTCCTCGCCGAGTTCGTCGAACGTCTCGATGGTCCGTCGAAGTCCCCGGTAGTCGTACTCCTCGCGCCCGTCCAAGTGGCGGTTCACCGCCGACGCGAGTTCGAGCAGTGCCGAGGACGCCTCCCTGACGTTGAAGTCGTCGTTCATCGCGGCCGTGAAGGACTCCCGGGCGTCGTCGACGGCCGCTCGAAGGGTCTCGTCGACGACCTTCGTCCGGGCGTCGACGGAGTCACACGCCTCCGTCGCGGCTCCGTAGGCGCGTTCGAGTCGGTCCCAGCGCTCTCGGGCCTCCTGCATGGCGTCTTCGGAGAAGCGTTGGGACGACCCGTAGGCGGTCCCGAGGTAGAAGGTGCGAACGACGTTCGGGCCGAATTCGTCGAGCGCGTCGGCGACGTAGAAGAAGTTGCCGAGGCTCGAACTCATCTTCTCGCCGCCGGTTTCGAGGAGTCCGGTGTGGAGCCAGTATCGCGCGAACTGTTCGCCCGTGGCCGCCTCGCTCTGGGCGATTTCGTTCTCGTGGTGGGGGAAGACGAGGTCGCGTCCGCCGACGTGGATGTCTATCGTCTCGCCCAGATGCGTCATCGCCATCGCAGAGCACTCGATGTGCCACCCGGGGCGGCCCTCGCCCCACGGGGAGTCCCACGTCTCACCGCACGGTTCGGTTATCGCTGGCAACGACGCCGACCGGTGCTGTGACACGTCCGCGGGGGTGACGGCCCCCGCTTTCCAGAGCGCGAAATCCGCCGGATTGCGCTTCTCGGAACGCTCGTCGGGGTCGCCCTGTACCTCGATTTCGTCGATGTTCTGATTCGAGAGCGCCCCGTAATCGGGGAAGGCACTCACGTCGAAGTACACCGAACCGTTCGACTCGTAGGCGTACCCCTTCTCGACGAGGCGCTCGATGAGTGCGACGATTTCGGGGATGTGTTCGGAGACGCGAGGGTACACCTCCGCGCGCTTGAGATTCAGCCCGCGCATGTCCCGAATGACCGACGCCACGAAGTGTTCGGCCACCGCCGGTTCGTCGTCGCCGAGGT
Source organism: Halobacteriota archaeon (assembly GCA_051747545.1). GTDB lineage: Archaea > Halobacteriota > Halobacteria > Halobacteriales > Haloferacaceae > JBNJGG01. Next base: position 2,385 of record JBNJGG010000066.1, read on the forward strand.
CGTTCTCTCCGACACGGGCGACGATTTTCTCGTTCACGTCGGTGAAGTTCTCGACGTGTCGAACGTCGTAGCCGAGGTGCTCGAGCCACCGGTGCATCACGTCGGCGTGTGTCCACACCCGGGCGTGGCCGAGGTGGGCGTCGTCCGAGACGGTCAATCCGCAGACGTAGAGTAACACGTCGTCGTCACTCGGCCGAAACACCTCTCGATCGCCCGTCTGCGTGTTCGTCACCGACAGCGTCATACCCGGTTCTTGTCCGGGTGTCCACTTAGCCCTTTTAGAATCGGTTTCCCGGTTCGAGGATGGGCTGGTCGCCTCGTTTTCATCCGGGTGTCCACACGGTGTCGAGACCCGCTTCGACCGCGCGCAACGCCGCCGCTCCCTGCCGCGAGTCGACCACGACCAGAAGTGTCGCCTCGGTCGTGTCCGTTTCCCCGTCGCCTTCGATTGCTTCGCCCGAGTTGCCCGCCACGGCGGCCGCTTTCACGTCGATACCCTCGGTGGCCACTCGCCCGAGTACGGACCCCAGCGCGACGGCGTCGACGTCCCCGGTTGCGACGAGAGCCGTCATCGACCCCGCCTCGGGGCGCAGTCCCACGCCGCCGACCACGAGCAGCGCGTCCGTGTCCGGATTCGCGAAGCCGACGCCGCGCTGCATCGTCACCCGCGCTCGACGGGCCTCTGTGGCGTACGGTTCGAGGCCGTCTGCGAATCGTCGGAGCGCAGCCGCCACCGCCTCGCGGTCCCCGTCGAGGTCCAGAAACCCCGCCGCAGCGCTGTAGTTCACGACTCCCGTCCGCAGGGCGGCCAGGAGAAACGGATGCTCGCGAACCGATTCTCTCGTGCGGGCTGCGAGCGACATGCGACTCCGCTCGCGCGGCACCGTCAAAAACCTCGCGGCGATGCACCGTCACGTCCGACACCGTCGCGTTCGGCACCCTCGTCGCCACCCCGACTGGCAGTCTGACGCCCTCGTCGTCATCCCGGCTGGCAGTCTGGCGCTCGTTCGGTCTCCCGAGTCGAAGTCACTAAGGCCGCTGCACCCCTCGATACGCACCATGCAGGCGCTGGTCATCGCGGCGCACGGTTCCCACCTCAACCCTGACTCGAGCGCGCCGACGCACGCACACGCGGACACGATTCGCGCGGTGGGTGCGTTCGACGAGGTACAGACGGGATTCTGGAAGGAGGAGCCGTCGCTCCGGGAGGTGCTTCGAACCGTTTCCGCCGACGAGGTGTTCGTGGTCCCACTGTTCGTGAGCGAGGGGTACTTCACAGAGCAGGTGATCCCGCGCGAACTCCGCCTGGAGGGCTGGAACGTCGCCGACTGGAACTCCGAGGGCATCGACGCAGACCACGTGACGCTGACCGCGGCCGACACCGGCCAGACCGTTCACTACTGCGGTCCCGTCGGTACCCACGAAGCGATGACCGACGTCATCGTCCGCCGCGCCGAATCGGTCACCGGCGACCCGAACGTCGGTGCTGGCTTCGGTCTCGCCGTGGTCGGTCACGGGACCGAGCGCAACGCCAACAGCGCGAAGGCAATCCACTACCACGCCGACCGCATCAGGGAGTCGGGACGCTTCGACGAAGTGGCGGCGCTCTTCATGGACGAAGAACCCGAGGTCGACGACGTGACAGACCACTTCGACGCCGAGGACATCGTCGTCGTCCCGCTGTTCATCGCCGACGGCTTCCACACCCAGGAGGACATCCCCGAGGACATGGGTCTCACCGACGACTATCGAACCGGCTACGACGTGCCCGCCGAGGTCGACGGTCACCGAATCTGGTACGCGGGCGCGGTCGGGACCGAGGAGCTCATGGCCGACGTCGTCCTCGAACGCGCTGCCGACGCAGGAGCCGACATCGGAGCGGCAATCGAAGCGGTTCGCGAACGTACCCGGAAGACGCCAATGGCTGGCGATTAGATGCAGACAACGCAGTTCGACGCGTTACTCGATGCGGCCGAATCGGGCGTCTCCTTCGACGGCCTCGTCGTCGGTCGAGACGAGCGAGGCTACTCCTTCGAGACGCCCGACTCGTCTCGTTTCGGGCTTTCTGCGTCCGAATTTCGCGAGGTAGCCGCCGACGACGCGGCCTACGTCTCGAACTGGTACGTCTGGCGTCGCGTCGTCGACGACGACCCTCCGCAGCGATACGCCTTCCTCCGCTGGGTCGAACACGCCGACGACTGGTCGGTTCGCGAACGGTACGACGCGCTCGCGACGGGCGTGACCCGCGAGTGGGGGCAACTCCTCCTTCGCGCGACACTGGCCGACCACGGACGCCGGCGCTACGAGGTTCGACACGTCGACGACGCGGCAACAGACGCCACCAACCTCGACTCCTACGGGGACCCACTCGAGGCCCGCGGCATTTCGCTGTCCGACGACAGAGACAGATACCGCCCTCTGAAGACCGTCCCGTCGCTTCCGGGCGGGTGGCGATTTTCGGACCTCGAGGGGGACGAACTCGTCCAGACCGTCGAGACGTTCTACCCCGCGACGGTCGCCAACTGGCATCTCGAGCGCGAGGGTGACCTCGACGTGACGCACTTCGAGGAGATGGCGCGGCGACAGAGCGGCATCTACGACATCGTCGACGAACTCGACGCCGAGGCGGTCGACTGGGTCGCCGAGAGTTGTTGCGTGGATTCGCAGTGTCTCAAACGCCGCGAGTGGGACTTCGACGCCGAGACGCCGCTCGGCGCCGACGGGGGTGATGGCGTTTTCCCGTGTCGAGAGCCGTGTTCGCTCGTCGTCGCCGCCTCCCGGAAGTGGACGATGCTCGAACGAGAGGAGTCCCGAAGCTACGAGTTCGAGTTGACGCCCAGCGAGAAGGAACAGGTCGAGGACCTCATCGAAGCCGTCGCGGACGGTCGAATCGACGACATTCGCGAGGCCGACGTCGGCGACGGTGCGAACCGCTATCGAGCGCGATTCCTGCGGGCGAAGCGATTCGACGCTGACGGGAACCTCTCCGGAACGCCGACGGACGAATAATCTCGCTGGTCCGTGACTTAGCGCAAGGCCAGCACCGTCGCGGCCACGGTCAGGCCGATTGCGACGCCCACGGCGAGCAACACCGCCGGACTCGAGGCGTACACGCCGACCAGCAGTGCGAGGAGGATAGCGAGGCCGCCGAGGGCGAGTATCGGGATGTTTCCGGTTCCCTGTAGTTGCTGTAGCAGCGTCCGTTTCGGCACCGGTTTCTCCGCTGGCGGTTTGGGTTTGCCGAGCCGTTCGTCGACGTCGACCCGTGGCTTCGTCTCCACGGGTGGCTTGACGTTCACCTCGACGTACTGCGTCTCCGCGCCGTATCCGGTGACGACTTTCAGGTGCCCTCTGACCGGCTGAGAGACGGCCGCGACAGCCACCTCGACGGTCAGCGTGGAGTCGGTTTCGACGTAGTGGTTGCCCGCTTCGAGGTGGGCGGCCGTCGACAGTTCGTCGTCGAGGTGGAGGTGGACGTGAACGGCCTCACCGTGGTTTTTCACCTCGACGAGGAACGTCTGGTCGGTCGCGAAGCTTTCGTCGACCTCGATGTCGTGTAAACGCCGACGATTGATGTCTACCTCGAGCGACGGAGTCACAACTGTTCGGATGAACCCACGGACGAAAAAACTTCAGGCTGCTTTCAATTCTTCTCACCGTGAACGTCGTAGAAAAAACGTTGGCCGGTCAGGCCGGGGCTTCGTCCCGCATGTCCGGCGGTAGGAGGTTGGGGATGCCGTCCTCGATGGCGTACTCCTCGCCGCACTCGGTACAGACGAGCGTCCCTTCGAGAATCTCATCGCCGTCTCGACTGTCGACGGTGAGTTCCAGGTCGTGCTTGTCCATCGGGCAGCAGATGATGTCCATCAGTGACTCCTTCATTGTGACAGTTCACGCGCGGACCACTCAAAAGCGTGCGGGTTCGGGGGTGGCCCGCCCCCGTACTCGGACGACGCGCTTACGACTCGAAAGGGTTCGCCAGTTCGACGGTGTCGGCTCTGTCGGGGCCGACGCCGACTGCGTATATCGGAACCCCGACTTCGTCGGAGACATACTCGAGGTAGGTCCGGGCGTTCTCCGGAATCGCCTCGTAGCCGTCGGCGGCGATTTCGCTCCAGTCGACTTCCGGCCACGGGTCGAACTCCTTGAGCACGGGGTCACAGCGTCCCCAGCGCTCTGTGGTCGCCGGCATCGTCAGTCGCTCCTCGCCGTCGAGGTCGTACGCGTGGCCGACGTTGATCTCGTCCAGTCCAGCGAGGACGTCGATGTGGTTGACGGCGATCCCGGTCAAGCCGTTCGCACGGGCGGCGTGTCGAAGCATCGGCATGTCGAGCCAGCCGATGCGACGTGGGCGGCCGGTCACGGTGCCGAACTCGCCACCTTTCTCGCGGATGTAGTCTGCGAGCACCTCGTCTTCGTCGACCAACTCCGTCGGAAGCGGCCCCGTCCCGACCCGCGAGAGGTATGCCTTGACGACGCCGATGACTTCCCCTCGTCCAACGACCGTCGGTCCCAGACCGGTTCCGGTGGCGGCACCGCCCGCGGTCGGATTCGACGAGGTCACGTAGGGGTAGATGCCGTGGTCGATGTCTATCGACGTGCCCTGTGCGCCTTCGAACATCACGGTCGCCCCCTCGTCGAGTCGCCGCCCGAGGAAGTCGCCGGCGTTGACCGTCATGTCGCCGTCGGCCAACCGGCGACCGATCTCTGCGTACTCCTCGTGGAGGGCGTCCACGTCGAATTCCTCGCCGGCTTCGAGACCGAAGACGTTCTCGACGAGTGCGCGCTTCTGTGGAACCACGTACTCCAGTCGCTCGCGCAGCACTTCGGGGTCGAGCAGGTCGCCGATGCGAATCCCGCGGCGGCCCGCCTTGTCCTCGTAGGTCGGCCCGATGCCGCGACCGGTCGTCCCAGCGTCGAGATTCGAGTCGCTCTTGGCCTGCTCTTCGATACCGTCGAGGACGCGGTGGTACGGCATGATGACGTGCGCGCGTCGCGCAACGCGCACGTCCGGTTCGATACCGCGCTCGCGGAGGGTCTCGGTCTCATCGAACAGGGTGCGGGGGTTGACGACACAGCCGTTTCCGAGGACGCCGACCTTCCCGCGGACGGCCCCACTGGGAACGAGTGAGAGTTTGTACTCGTTCCCGTCCTCGACGACGGTGTGTCCCGCGTTGTCTCCACCCTGATACCGAGCGACGATGTCGGCGTGGCCCCCCCAGAGGTCGACCAGCGCGCCTTTTCCTTCGTCGCCCAACTGGGTGCCGACGATGGTGACGGTCATAGTCGCCCCTTTTCAGCCACCCGCTAAACCGATTACGGTACTGCGCCAGCCCGCACGCGTCTGAACGTTTACACTACTACCGCGTCGTAACATTTCACTGAAATTATCTCCGGTGATAACGAGTGACTACGGAGACGAACAGAACTGTTAACTACTCTCACTCAGTAACGCGAAATTGTCTATCCTTCGCTGGGTCCGACAGCAACGTTTAAAACCCAGAAAGACAAGTTAACAAATGGCATGATAGACCGACTTGAGAAGGAAGTGGATATGTTGGAACGGCATTTGCAGGTGCTGAAAATGGTCATCGACAACGAACCGATTGGTATCGTCAAGATGTCCAACGAGACTGGATACCCTCACCACAAAGTTCGGTACTCCCTGCGGGTTCTCGAAGAAGAGAACCTCATCGAACCATCAAGTCAGGGAGCAATCACGACCGACCGAACGCTAGAGTTCTTCGACCAACTGGACGGGAAGCTCAACTCCATCGTCGAGAAACTCGAGACGATGAAAATCGAAGACGCAGCCGAAATCGAAACTTAGAGCTCTGGAACGGTCACGTGGAACTCGTTGTTGCGGGCCTCGACGAGACACAGGTGGAACCCACGCTTTCTCGACAGCCGGACGAAGCTCTTTCTCCGACTCCGGCTGAGTAGTCCACCGCCCGTCGCGTTCGACGCACGCTCCAGCGCTTCGGGCTCGAAGTAACTCGCCGTGACCAGCACCGCCGCACCGAGCGAGTCGCTCGTCTCCTTCAGTCGTTCGGCGTTCTCGATGAGGCCGTCCATCATGCCCTCCGTCGCCGGATCCCGCGAGGCGTTGAGGTTCGCGACGACGAGCGGATTCCCCATCCGGTCGCGCATCACCACGTCGAACTGCTGTTGCTCGCGGTGTTCCTCGCCTCCCTCGGTGTACCGAATGCTCACCTGACCGTGAAGCTCCGCCCGGTCTATCTTCGGGATTGCGTCGAAGAGGTCTGCAAGCTCCGCGTCGGTACCGGTGTCTCGAATCTCGTAGAACAGGTGTCTGACGACCCAGTTCACGAAGCCGTACTCGATGGTGTCGTGGAGGAACGTCTCGAACGGCTCGTCTTCGACGACCAATCCTTCGTCGTCGAACCCCGTGTGGTGTTCGAGGCGCAGATTCCCGTTGACTTCTTCTCGCGAGGCGGTACCCGCCTGCGCCTTTTCGAGCGTTCCCTCGCCTTTACTCCCGTATCGGACGAAGAGGTTGGTTCCGTCGAGTGCCTCGCGTGCGCCCATCGTCTGTTTCGGTGTCGCCGAGTCGTCGTCGGCTTCCAGTTCCCGCTCCAGTCGTTCGACCTCTGCTTCGAGTTCCGTGACGCGCCCCTGGAGCCGTTCGACCTCCTCTTTGTAGCCGTTGCGCTCTGTCTGCAGCGTCTCCAACTCCTGTTTGAGTCGGTCGCGTTCGGTCACTGCCTCTTTCCGGGCGGCGTTGACCTTCTCGAGTTGCTGGCGGATGCGTTGACTGCCAGCCGGTGCCTTCTTCGACCGTTTCTGACGAGCGGAGGGCTCCTTGGGGGTTGCCTCACGACGAGACGCGGACTTGCTGTCGCTTCTCGATGGTCTCGCGTTCGTCTCGTTCGATTTCTCGTCGGTCGACTTTTTCGGGTCCAGTGCCGGAATCGCTCGGGCGTTCTGCCACTGCGCTTCCTCGGAGAACTTGTCCTGACCCGGCTCCGCCCCGGTCGCTTCGGACCTGTCTTCGGTCGTCGCATCCGCCGACGACAACCTCGGGCCAGTCTCCGCCGCCTCGTCGTCGCTTCCACTCGCCGAGGGATCCGGTTGACTGAACGTCCCCGATTCCGTCGCCGATTCCTGCCGAGCCGTCGGCTCCGTTGTCGTTGGTTCTCTCGACGGGTCGTCGACCTCGTCGTCGTCCGTGGTGTCCGCGGCTCCCGTCTCGGTGAGGTTCGGCTCCTCGTTTTCCGCGTCGTCGTCCCCGGATTCCTCGGTGACCGACTCGGTCGACGCCGCGTCCGCCGGGGCCAGTTCGTCGGACTCCTCGGAACTGGGCGACTCGTCCGGGGTCGACGGCGTCTCCGCCTCGGGTCCGACCTCGCCAATCGATATCTCCTCGACGCCAGCGTCGGAGACTGTCGTGGTCGACTCCGCCTCTTCGATAGCGTCGTCCGAATCGGGGTCCGTCTCCGCTATCTCCGGTTCCGTCTCCGGAACGGTGACGATGTCGATGGGTACCTCTCGAACCTCGTAGATGCCGACTTCGTCGTTTGCGCGTTCGAAGGCCTCCTCGTCGGTCAGGAGCTTTCGACTGTTGCCGACGTAAGCCACGCTCATCTGTTTCCCGCCGTAGTAGACGACGTAGTAGTCTCCGGAGAGGACGTTGTCGGACAGTTCGACGTACCCGGTGAACTTGCCCGACTGGAGGGTCGCGTCCACGTCGGCGAGCGGCGTGTCGTTCGTGTAGTACTTCGCGCGCGGTTTCCCCCCGGCTTCACGCATCACGCACAGCAACGGAAGCGCGGTGTGTGGCGCGGCGTAGGCGGTCATCTCCGCGTCCTCGAAACTCTCTATCGTCCCGTCGAAGACGCCGACCACGCGCCCGTTGAGCATGAACGCCCACGCCATCCCGCCGCCGACCGCTCCCGTGAACTCGTCGGCTTCGAGTTCACGGAGCCCCTCGTAGCCAGCGGCGACGGGAACCGAGTCCCACTCGGTCACCGTGTCGATGATGTCACTGTTCATTTGCTGTGTACATCCGAGAAGTGGAACAAATACTTTCTGGAGGGATTCTCGTCGCAGAACTAATCTTCCCTAGTCACTGACCGAACACCGGACGACAGGTGTCTGACGCGAGGCTCTCCACGTCCAGGCGGGGCCGGCCTCGTAGCCGGACTCGGATACGTCGCTCTCGGGGACGATTCGGCGTTGCATACGCCGTGACGTGCACGCCCGTCCAGAGACCGAAACACCCTAGACCACGCGATTCGTCCGGATACGCATGGTCAAAAACGTCATTCACACGGCGCTGTGGGTCGCAGACATCGAGCAGTCGCTGGCCTTCTACGTCGACGCGCTCGGACTCGAACGGTCGCGCGAACACGGCGGGTCGTCGCCGGGGGAGGTTCGAAACGTCTTCGTGGCCGGGCCGGACGGCACGGAGATTCAGTTCAAATACACGTCGGACGGCGACCCCGAGACCCCCGCCGGGGTCGACCACGTCGCCGTCTCTGTGGCAGACGTCGACGCCGAGTTCGAGCGAATCGTCGAGGAGACCGGGTGTCCGGTGGTCGCCGAACCGAAGACGACCGGGTCCGGCGCGCGAATCGCGTTCGTCGAGGACCCCGACGGGTACGCCGTGGAACTCGTCGAGCGATAGACCCGACGAGAACGCGTCTTCGAATTGACGGGAGCCTTTTACCCCGAGCGGACGATACGCCGGTGTGACTCCGCCCGCGACGTACTCGTTTCGTCGGTATCTCGAGGCCAAAGAGACTGTCGACGACCGGGCTATCCACCGGCCGACGCTCTCGCGGTTCACCGCGGAACTGGACTCCGGGGTCGCCGTGCTCGAAGTCGGGTCCGGTGTCGGGTCGACGCTCCGTCGTCTCCTCGACTGGGGGTGTCTTCCCGCGCGCGTCGACTACACCGTCCTCGATCGCGACGACTCGAACGTCGCCACCGCTCGCGAGCGCCTGCTCGCGTGGGCACCTACCGTGGGGTACGACGTGACGAGCGCCCTGGCCGAAGACGCGTTCCCACCGGTCGACCGCCGGAGCGGACTCGACCCGCTGACGCTCGTCCGAGGTGAAGAGTGCGTGACCGTCCACTTCGTCGCCGCCGACGCCTTCGAGTTCGCCGACCGACTGGCGGGGGCGCAAACGTGGGATTGCCTCGTCGGACAGGCCTTCGCGGACCTCGTGGACCTCCCCGAGGCGCTCGCCTCGCTGGCACGACTGCTCGACTCCGGTGGGCTGTGGTACTTCCCGATTACGTTCGACGGGGTGACGGATTTCACCCCGGTCGACGACGGGGCGTTCGAGACGGATGTCCTCGACGCCTACCACGCGACGATGGACGAACCGGATCGCCCCGGCGGGAGTCGAAGCGGTCGGGCGCTGTTCGACGCCGCCCGCGAGACGGGCAGTGAAATCCTCGCGACCGGTGGCTCCGACTGGGTCGTTCACCCGCCGTATCCCGACGACGAGGCGTACTTTCTGCACTACATCGTTCAGACGGTCGAGCGCGCCGTTGGCGACGCGGTACATGGTGGCGAGGAGGGTGTCGGCGACCGGCCGACCGGCGTCGTCGACGACGGGCGACTGTCGGCGTGGGCGGCTGCTCGACACGCCGCAATCGACTCGGGGGACCTGACGTACCTCGCCCACAACCTCGACGTCCTCGGGCGATTCTAGCTGTTGTCGGTCGAGACGGTGACGGCGCGGTCTGTCGGACGGCGTCCCGAGACGGCCAGCCAGTCCCGGCCGAATCCCAGCAGTACTGCGCCGCCGAACAGGGCCGCACCGACCGTCGCGGCATCCCGCCCAATCACCGGCGAAAGCGCGAGGGCGACGAACGCCATCTGCGACCCCGCGAGTATCCGGCGACTGGCGCGCGGCGGTAGGTCGGACACTGACAACCCGCGCCATCGACGTAGACGGACTGCGGCGACGAACGCGTAGCGAGCCACGCTGACGGACAGGTACCACCACGGTATCTGTCCGCCGACGACACCCACGAGCGGGGCCACGAGGAGGCCGAGTGCGTCGAACTCCACGTCGAGTCGCTCCCCGAGCACCGTCACCCGGTCGGTCAGGCGGGCCAGCGTCCCATCCGCGTAGTCCAGCACCGCGGCCAGTCCGTAGAGCAGCGCGGGTGCCCACGCCAGCGGTCCCTCGGGCCACGGGAGCTGGAGGAACCCCGCGAGCCACGCGAGTAACAGGCCTCTGACCAGCGTGAGCGTCGTCGCAGGTCCGAATCGCTCGAACAGGTCGTCGGTCCCGTGGGCGTGGTTTCGATCGAGGTTGCGGTACAGTAGCCACAACTCTGCCGACAGCGTGACGCCCGAAAGTGGGACCCACCACGCCGCCGCGTCACTGAATCGTGTGACGACAGCCGCCGCCGCGAGCGTGGCACCGCCGAACGCGAGCGCGACGACCGCAGTGCGTCGGCGTAGTCGTCCCGTCGCCGGTTCGCTCACGCTCTCACCATCGGCCCCCTGCGAGCGACTCCCCGGAGTTTCGCCACGGTTTCACACCAACCCTCTGACCGAGACCGCAGAGAGCGCGGGAAGCGCCAGCGCCGTCACCACTGAGAGGTGAAACACGTCCCCGGAACCGGTCCACGTCAGGAGTGCGCCGTTGAGCGCGAGCCACCCCGCGAAGGCACCGAGCACCACCAGCCCGAACGAGACTCCGTTGACCAGTGCCCGCGGAACCGTCGCAGAGACGACCCCGACCAGAGCACCGCCGAGGAGCAAGCCGGCCCAGTGGACGAGCGTCGCCGCGAGACCGACGAGCGCGGCGACGACCAGTGCGGTTTCGCCGTATCTTCCGGTTCGGACCCTCGTCAGCCGTCCGTCTTCGGTATCTTTCACGCGGTCACCTCCCCGTCGTCCGAACCGTCGGTCGCGCCGGCTCGCGCCTCGAAGACGATGTCGGGCCGACCGTCCGGTACCTCCATCGACATCGGCTTGTACTCGCCCGACGCCCACTCGTCGAGTTGGTCGTCGTAGTGTGCCGACCAGAAGACGCCCGAGTTGCCACCGGGGACGATCGACGTCGACTCCCCGCCGAACGTCACGACCATTCGCCAGCTACTCCCGACCTGCGTCGACGGAGCGTTGCGGAAGTTGGAAACGGTGAACCGCGAACCGTCCATCGGGCGTTCCGCGAAGTTCAAGAACGCTCTGTCGAACGGGTGGGACATCTCCAGTCGATTGAACTCTCCGTAGGTATCGTAGTCCTCCTCGTCGACGGCGGCAGCCGTCCGGTTCATCGCCCGCGCCGCGATGTCGACCCGGGTCTCCCGCTCGTCGGTTCGCCGGTCGTCGAACCACTCGCTGTCGGCCGGCAGCGTCTGGAGAACGTACCAGCTAGGGTAGTACTCCTCGTCGAGCCCTTCGGCTTCGAACTCGTCGCCGCACGTCTCGTGTCTGAACG